>CAXBFC010000015.1:0-35159 GCA_963974725.1 uncultured bacterium
GGCAACTCGGCAAAGCTCGCCTCAAGGCACGCGTTGCACAGCCCTTCGTGAAACGACGGCATCACGAAGACATCCGAAGCCGCATACACATCGTGCACCGGCTTGACCGGTCCCGGCAGCCGCACGCGGCCACTCAGACCGCGGTCCTCAACCTGCTGTCGCAGCCGTTCCATCTCACTGCCACCACCGGCCAAGAACAACAACGCCTTGGCATACTTGTCGGCCAGCTTGGCAAACGCATCGATCAAGATGTGTTGTCCCTTGCGCGGCCGCAGCACCCCAGCCAACGAGATCACCTGCGCGTCCGGCGCGATCTCCAGCCGTTCGCGCGCCGCCACCCGCCCAGCACGCAACCCGGTCCACTGCGCAGGCTCCAACCCATCGTAGACCAGCGTGATCTTCTCATCGGGCACACCCGCCGTCAGCAGCCGCTGCCGAATCGCATCACAGATCGCAATCGTGTGGTCACACAGCCGCGTGTAGCGAAAGCCGCCGCGCCAGCCCTTCTTGATCGGATAGTCAATGCGCCGAATCGTGAACGTCTTCGCGCGGTGCTTACGAGCCAGCAACCCACCAAGATACAGCGAGCGCCCATCGGCAAAGTGGATCACATCCGGATCAAAGGTCGCATACGCCTTCTTCACCTTGCCCCGCAAATCGGGCCGCCACCACCGCCTCAAGGGAGCCTCAAAAACCGGCACCCCCATCTCCTCCGCCGCCGCCCGAAACTTCGCCCCGGGCGCCAACAGCACCGCATTCTCATACCCCTGCCGAGCAAAGTGCTCCATCAACATGCGAAGCTGAACCTCGCCCCCGGAGTAACCCTTCTCAGCCAGAACATGCAGCAATCGCACCATCCCCAGCAGTCATAATCCCCACCCCCAACCAACGCGAGCCCTGCGTACCATTCACACCAAGGCACGAACGCGAGTGGCCGTCAGAATCGCGGCCAGGCAAGGCGCACAAGCAAGTCGCGCGGAAGCGGGGCGTTGCCCCGCTGAGCACGAACGCAGCGCCGCCGCAAAGCGGCGAACGCCGCAGGCGTTCGTGCAACGCCGCATGGTGGCGATTCTGGCGGCCAAGCCGACTACATCACCTACGTAATAGCATCTTCGCCCGTCAATTCGCGGCCAATGATCAACCCATGGATGTCATGCGTCCCCTCATAGGTGATGACGGATTCCAAATTGCACATGTGGCGCATCATCTGGTACTCGTCGGTGATGCCGTTGGCGCCGAGCATGTCGCGGCCGATGCGGCAGCATTCCAGGGCCATCCAGCAGTTGTTTCGCTTGGCCATCGAGACGTGGTAGTGGTGCATCGTGCCGGCTTCCTTCAACTGGGCGAGCCTCCAACAGAGTAGCTGGGCCTTGGTGATTTCCGCGGCCATCCAGACGAGCTTGTTTTGCACCAGCTGGTAGCGGGCAATCGGCTTGTCGAACGAGATGCGCATCTTCGCGTAGCGTAGGGCTTCGTCGTAGGCTGCTTGGGCAGAACCAATGACGCCGAAGGCGATGCCGTAGCGCGCTTGCGTCAAGCAGCTGAGCGGGCCCTTGATGCCTTCGATACCGGGCAGGATCTGGGTCTTCGGGATGCGGCAGTCTTCGAGTACGAGCTCACTTGTGTCGGACGCGCGCAGCGAGAACTTGTTCTTGATCTGCTTGCCGGTGAAACCGGGCGTGTCGGAGTCGATCAAGAAGCCGCGGATGACGCCATTGAGCTTGGCCCAGACAATCGCAACCTGGCAGGTGCTGCCGTTGGTGATCCAATACTTGCTGCCGTTGAGCACGTAGTGGTCGCCGTCTTCGACCGCTTTGGTCAACATGCCACCCGGGTTGCTGCCGAAGTCGGCCTCGGTCAGGCCGAAGCAACCGATCAGCTTGCCCGCCGCCATGTCCGGCAGATACTTCTGCTTCTGCTCTTCGGTGCCGTAGGCCCAGATCGGATACATGCAGAGGGAACCCTGCACCGACACGAACGATCGCAGGCCCGAGTCGCCGCGCTCCAGCTCCTGACAGATCAGGCCACTGGCAACGGGCGACAAACCAGCGCAGCCGTAGCCGGTCAGGCTCGCGCCATAGACCCCCATTTCGCCGAGCTCGGGAATCAAGTCGCGCGGGAAGGTTGCAGCACGATTGTGCTCTTCAATCACCGGCATGAACCGATCGGAGACCCAAGATCGCACGGTGTCGCGGATCATGCGTTCTTCTTCGGTATAGAGATCGTCTACGTTGTAGAAATCGAGGGCCTTGTACGGATCGCTCATAGTGGGTGCCGAGTTTGCGGGGCGAACAAGATAGACCCGGCGACGGGCCAAGGAAAGTGACGACGAGCAACAGATCCGGAATGTGTGCTGTTTGTGGCTACCAGCAGCCAGCCGACCCCTGCGTCGTCTGTGGCGGCGAAGGCGTCTGCCTGGGCAAACGTGGGCCACTCGAAATCGGCCGTGGCAACGCGTTCGTGGACGTCCTGCGCGGCATTCTGGACGTGCGGCGGGCCGTGTTCGTGATGCTTTTTGAACGCGAATTCATCGGCAAACTGCGCATGCCCGTCACGATGAACGCACTGGGCTTCGGCTTGCTGTTGATGCTCGGCTGGTTCTGGCTCGCCCCCGCCTTCCACAGCGCGTTCGCAGGCGAACCCGAGCCCGAGGCAACCGTGCACGCAAACCTGTGGCTGATGGCGGTCTGGCTGACGGCGGGCCCTGCCCTACTCGACGTGATTGGCGGTTGGGCTCAGGACCCGATTCGGCGCGCAACCGAACAGCACATGCTGGGCGCAACCCTGACGACGACGCCGACCAGCGGGGCACGGATTCTCGACCGACTGCAAATGTTGCTGCTGATCGGCATGGCAACGGTCCTGGCGATGGCGCTGGTACTGATTCCGTGGGTCGGCATTCCGGCGACCGTGCTACTCGGCAGCGCCGTCGCCGGCATCGTCTGGCTGCAGCCGCCGCAAGCAGTTCGGGGCGCGCGCATGCGAGAACGGCTCGAAGTGATGTGGCATAACCCATGGCGAACGCTCGGCACGGGCCTGGCGCTGCACCTCGCAGCCGCAGTGCCGTTCGCCAATTCCCTGGGCTTGCTGCCGCTCGCGACCATCGCTGGCACTAGCGCCTACCTGCACTTCGACAAGTCGGTCAAGCCCACGTCTGCGTCCGACGCCAAGAACCCAGAACCATCGGCCTGACCGCTCAGGGCTGCAGCACGAACGACAGCCCCGCCGACGACGACCAACCGATCGTGGATGGCGCGCAAGTCGTCGGATCCCAGCCCCAGATTGCCTGCGCGTGCAACTGCATGCCCGCAAGACTGGGCATCGGCGGGATCGCCAGATCGTAGCTGCCGACGCCACTGACATCGCTTGGCATCGAGACCAACACGAAGAAGCCGGCAGTCACTTGCACGTGCACCAACAGGCCGACGCCGAGCGGGTCCGAACCGGCTACGTCCGCGCCATTCGCGAACGCCAACAACCCGACGCTCTGCTGTGGCGCGTTGCTCGAACGCAGCGCAAAAGCCGGATTGCCAACTACCGGCGAGCATTGCGCGGACAGCGTGTGCGGCCCGTTGCAGCCCGCAGTGCCAACTCCGAAGGGCTGCACGCCGAGCAACTGCGGCGTCGTCGGCACGATCCGATAGATCTCACCGGTGAGGTTGCACAGGTACATCTCGCCGTAGCCATCTTCGCCAAAACCCGTGGGGCCGGTCAGCACATGCGGCGACGGCGGCACCAATTCGGCGGTTCGGTCGGTCAACTGGGTGACGGTCGTGCCATTGTGCTGCAACGACCAGACCTGGTTGCTCACGTAGTCCGCGAAGAAGTAGCTGCCGCGCAGATCCGGAATCGCGCAGCCGCGGTAGACATAGCCACCGATGATCGCTTGCGAGCCGGGCAAGTTGTAGTGGTAGAGAGCCGGCGTCAACGCGGGCCCGAAGCACGTGCACACCGGGATGTTGTTGCAGGTATTGCCGGTCATGCAGGCCCAGCCGTAATTGCGCCCACCTGGCGCGCCAGCCGGTTCGAAGTCAATCTCTTCGTAGTTGCCGCCGACGTCGGCGATGTAGAGGTCACCCGTCAATCGATCGAAGCTGCAGCGCCACGGATTGCGTAAGCCATACGACCAGATCTCCGGACGGAACTGCGCCGAACCGACGAACGGATTGCTGGCAGGAATGCCGTAGGGCAATGGCGCCTGCGGGTTGTCGACGTCGATGCGCAGGATCTTGGCGCGCAAGGTCTGTCCATCCTGGCCACTGTTGAACTCATCCGGAATCCACGCGGGGCCCGTGCTGCCGCCGTCGCCAAGCGACACATACAGGTAGCCATCCGGCCCGAACGCAACCGTGCCGCCGTTGTGGTTGCCATGAATCATCTGCTGGGTCAGCAAGGTCGTTCGCGACGAGAAGTCCGCGACATCAGGATTGCCGGCTGACACCTGGAAGCGGTCCACCGTCGCCACCAAACCCGGCGCGACCCGGTAGGTGCAAAAGATGCCGTTGCTGGCGTAGTCGCGGTGGAAGGCGAGACCAAGTAGGCCCTTCTCACCGCCCATGCTCAAGAGGCCGGAACCACTGAGGTCCAAGAACGGCGTCGGCAACAGCGCACCATTGCGAACGATTCGAATCTGACCGGTCTGCTCGACCACGAACAAGCGCTCGAGATCTTGGGGCGGAGCCGTCACCAATACCGGCCGGTTCATGCCTGTGACCACCAATTCGAGAGCGAGTGGGGTCTGAGCGGCCAGTCCTGCAAGTAGCGACAAGACACTCAGCACACGAACAAGGCGAGCCATCATGACGACGATCCTACTACGTCAATGCATATCCCGCCGCACGCTCGACGTCCGGATCGAGCTGCTGAAGAACCCAGCGACGGTCGGCGTCCGGCAGATCATCGTATTCCTTGCGCACAAACCGCTCGCGCCCCCCCTTGAAGTTCTTGACCGCCCGATACCAGGGCCATCGCCGCATCCCGAGTCGCTTGGCCACATTGCGCACGAATGCCTTCGGGTCGTGAAACACATCCTCGTAGCGCACGACGACGTGATGGCGCACACGCGCCTGCAGCGCCAGCCAATCGCGCAATTTGCTCGCTCGCAGCTGCATCACGTTGGCGAAGCGTTCGCCGGTCGAGGGATCGCGCTCGTGCATCATTTCGGTGCCAACGCGCGGGTCCCCGTGCTCAAGGTCCATGTCCCGCCCCCACTCGCACCACCACGGCTCGCGCAAAAACTCGGCCAGCGAACGATCGCGTAGCGAGTGGCCAGCGTGCCACGGCTTGCGATGCAGACTGCGCACCCAATCAAACGGATCGCGCACCACGACGACGAATGCGCAGTCGGGAGCGCCATCTTCGATCGCCTGCGCAAAGCCGTGCTTCCAGCCAAAGCGATCGGTCAATTGCAAGCGGGACAGATTGCGACGCAGCAACTGGGCGACGAAGTTCGTGCCCGAGCAGCGCTCGCCGAAGATCTGGAGTTGCGTTGGTGCTGGGTGCCGCATGAGACAGTGGGACTGCCGCGCCATCAGACCATGGATTGCCGTGGCAACGAAGCCTCGGATCGCGACGACAACGATCGTGCTCGCTGGCGCCGCTGCATTTTGGGATCTGACTGCTAGGGTATGCACGGCGCTTCCCAGCGGGCGCAGCAAACATCATGAGCGGCTATAGCGAGCAATACGACGTGCTCTTCATCCACGTGCCGAAGACCGCGGGCTCAAGCATGGAGCAATGCGAGTTCGTGGCCGGCCAGGGGCACGAACCGTATTGGGCCATCCGCGAAGAGATTCGCAACAAGGCGGGCTTCAGCTTTGGGTTTGTGCGCAACCCCTACGACCGATTCGTTTCGATCGTGACCGAAGGCATGTACGCCACGATGCGCAAGAACGGTGAATTGCCAAACGACGACGAAGGGCGCAGCAAGCTGTTCGCGCGCACCAAGGAACTCGTGACGTATGCGGCGGCCACCGGCGATCAGGATGGCCCGCTCGAACTTGGCAACACCAAGGAGTGGCGCATCCTTGGCAAGGAAGGCGATCCGCTCCCCCATCTGGACGGCTGGGCCTTCCCGATTCACTTCGTGCCGCAGGTGTTCTACCTATCGAAGCCCGGCATCACCGGGATCGGCGTCGACATGATCGGCCGCTTCGAGAATCTGCACGACGATTGGCAGCGCATCTGTGATCGTGTCGGCGTCAAGTCGACGATGCCGCACTTGCGCAACTCCCAGGCAGACCGCGGCCACAGCTATGCGGACTTCTACACGCCGGAATCGAAGGCGATTGTTCGCAAACTCTACGCGCGCGACTTCGAAGTGTTCGGCTACGACCCCGAGTAGCGCTGACGAACCCGTAGCTACCAACCATGTCCCAAGGCTACCAAGCGCGCGACGCAGCGATCGTCGACTACCAACTGTGGCAACCAGCTCCCGATGGCCGCTGGCTGCGCGGGCCGCGACCCGATCAACTGGTCCCGGGCAGCTACTTCGCATGCGTTGGTGCGGCCCAGACGTTTGGCTGCTTCGTTGCGAGGCCGTGGCCCAGCTTGCTGCAACAGCAACTCGGCCTGCCGGCCCTCAACCTCGGCATCGCCGGCGCGGGACCAGCGCTGTTCCGCAACGACGCGCTGCTGCAACTGCTGCGCGGCGCACGCTTCGTGGTCTACCAAGTGATGTCGGGGCGCAGCGCCGATTGCTCACGGTTCGCGACGGGTGGCCACGAACGTGTCACGCTGCCCGACGGCCGCCAACTCGGCGCCGGCGCGGCATGGTCGGAGCTGTTGCAGCAAGATCTGCACGGCATCAAGAACCCCGTGTTGCGCGGCATCAAGAACCGCCTGTGTGCGACGTTCGGCCGCAAACACATCCGCCGACTGGTCGCCGAGACCCAGAGCAACTGGAGCAGCGATTTTCGGGCGCTGATCAAGGACGTCGCCCGCCCATCGGCGCTGCTGTGGTTCAGCAAACGCACGCCGCAACACCGTGCCCGCTACCACTCGCTGGAGGCGCTGTTCGGCGAGTTCCCGCAACTGATTGACGCGACCATGGTGCGCTCGCTTGCCGCCGAAGCCGACCACTACGTCGAATGCGTCACGTCGCGCGGCAGCCCGCAGCCGCTGGCGGTGCCGGTGCGGCCGGCCGACGCCGGCACCGGCGAGGCCGCAGATCTGCTGTGGAGCCACAACGCCTACTACCCATCACCCGAGATGCACGAAGACGCAGCAAAGGCCCTCTTGGGCGTTGTGAAGGGCCTTTCGGCAGATTCCGACTAGCGCCCGGACGCCCCTGGTTCGCGACAACTGCAGCGATCAGTGGGAACGCGGCCTGTGGACTGGTACACCAGCCGCCTCATGACGCGTCAGATCCTGGTTACCAGCGCCCTCCCTTACGCCAACGGGCACATTCACCTCGGCCACCTGGTCGAGTACATCCAGACCGATATCTTCGTGCGGTTCCAGCGCATGCGTGGCCACAAGGTCGCGTTCATGTGTGCGGACGACACGCACGGTACCGCGATCATGATCCGGGCCGAGAAGGAAGGCATCACGCCGGAAGCAATGATCGCTGAGATGAGCGAAGCGCATCAACGCGACTTCGCCGCGTTCGGGATTTCGTTCGATCACTACGGCTCAACCAACAGCGATACCAACCGCGCGGTTGGGGAAAGCATCTGGCAGAAGCTGCTCGACCAAGACCTGGTGGTCGAGAAGACCGTGCCGCGGCCGTTCGACACCGAGAAGAAGATGTTCTTGGCCGACCGCTTCATCAAGGGCACGTGCCCGAACTGCAAGACGCCGAACCAGTACGGCGATGCCTGCGAAAAGTGTGGCGCGACCTACTCGGCGACCGAGTTGATCGATGCAAAGTCGGTGTTTACGAACACGACCCCCGAACTGAAGGACTCGCAGCAGTTCTTCGTCAAGCTCGAGCCACTGCAGGAGATGCTGACCGAGTGGACCCAGAACAGCGGCGCGTTGCAGAGCGAAGTCGCCAACTACCTGAAGGGCTACTTCCTCGACAAGCCACTGCAAGACTGGGACGTATCGCGACCCGCGCCGTACTTCGGCTTCGAGATTCCCAACCAACCAGGCAACTACTGGTTTGTCTGGTTCGATGCACCGTGCGGCTACATCGCCAGCACCTTGGAATGGTGTGCAAAGACCGGTGACAACGCCGACAACTGGTGGCGCAACGAGAACACCGAGATCGTGCACTTCCTCGGCAAGGACATCACCTACTTCCACACACTGTTCTGGCCAGCGATGCTGCACGCCGCCGGCTACAACAAGCCTAAGCGCGTGCACATTCATGGCTTCCTGCAGGTCAACGGCGAGAAGATGTCCAAGTCTCGCGGCACGTTCGTCAATGCGTCGCGATACCTTGAGTTCCTCGACCCCGACTGGCTGCGCTACTACTACGCAAGCAAGCTGAGTAGCAAGATCGATGACCTCGACTTCCACTCGGAAGAGTTCGTCGGCAAGGTCAACAGCGATCTTGTTGGTCGCGTCGTCAACCTCGCGAGTCGCTCTGCCAAGTTCCTCGCCGCATCCGGACTGTCGAAGCAGTATCCCGACGACGGTGGCTTGTTCGCGAAGGCCAGCGACATGTCAGAGACCATCGCAGCCGCCTACGAGTCGTGTGACTACCGTGAAGCGATGCGACTGATCATGACCTTGGCGGACGCGGCGAACGAGTACGTGGATCAGAAGACGCCCTGGACGCTCAGGAAGGATCCTGACAAGGCGCAGGAGCTACAAGACGTCTGCACTGTCGTCATCAACCTGTTCCATCAGATCATCGTCTACCTGACACCAGTGTTGCCAACGCTCGCGAAGAAGACTGCCGAACTACTCGGTGATGAGATCACCAGTTGGTCGCAAGCGAGCACGCCACTCGTCGGCAAGGACATCGCGAAGTTCCAACACATGATGAAGCGCGTCGAAGCCGAGAAGGTCGACGAGATGTTCACGCCTGAAGAAGTGCCGCCGTCGAGTCCAACGCTCGCCAAGGAACCACTCGCTGCCGAGATCACGATCGACGACTTCCTGAAGGTCGACCTTCGCGTTGCCGAGATCCTCGCAGCGAACGAAGTACCCGAAGCACGCAAACTGCTGCAGTTGACGCTCGGCCTCGGTGGCGACGTCACGCGCAACGTGTTTGCGGGCATCAAGGGCGCGTATGAGCCCGACAAACTCGTCGGCCGCCTGGTGGTGATGGTCGCCAACCTCAAGCCGCGCAAGATGAAGTTCGGCATGAGCGAGGGCATGGTCGCGGCAGCCGGAACGGACGGCGAGGTCTACTTGCTGTCACCTGACAGCGGCGCGGTCCCCGGCCAGCGGCTGCACTAGCTGCATTGGGCTCGCGGCCGAACGGCCGCCCGAGCGATCGCCGGCCCCCCGGTCACAGCCCCATTCTGCGGGCTGTGGTGCGCACGGGAAGAATTGCCGACCCCTGAAGCGCGCTACCGGGTGAAACGCAGCCCGGAGAAGCGCCGCTCGATCAAGCGCCCGCCTATCAAGCATCCGCTTATCAAGCGCCAGGAGCAGGAAGCGCTCGGTACATGAAACAGGGTCCAGCAAGCTGAACCCCGTTCCAATCGTTAGAAGACACCACCACCTTCCGGCGGTGACATCTGCTCAGAAGAGCTACTTCTTCGCGGCCTTCTTCTTGGCCTTCTTCTTCGCCGCCTTCTTCTTCTTCTTGGCGGGGGCCTTCTTCGCGGCCTTCTTAGCAGTCTTCTTCTTCGCAGCCTTCTTCTTCGTCTTCTTCTTGGCAGCCATAGTCTTGGTCCTTGTTAGGGTTTCGTGGGGGAGACCGGCACAGGCTCACGAATGTGAACCAACCAAGTTCCGGCCGAAGGTGTGATCGGCTAACGCCTCGCTGGAATTCACCGGAACTGCCGATGGCACCACGAGATACTGCGGAGACGGCCCGGCGAATCCATATGCGAAAGTGTTTAGATCGCCTATTTCAAAGGAACGCAAGGCAGGTTTAATCAGATATCGAGCATTCGTCAGAAGGCGTGATCTTTTTTTGTTTTTGGTTGCGATTGAGGCCCGAAGTGAGGCTGTTCACAACGTTCAAAACTCTCCACGTAGCGTTCCAAGACGCCTTCAAAAACGACAACAGGCCGCGCGCAGTTGCTACTGCGCGCGGCCTGTTGTGCAGAGTCGTTTCGACTACGTGATTCGTTAGTCGAACAACTTGTCGAGCGTCTTCTTCGCGTCGTTGCCGTAGTCCTCATCGAGTTCGGCATCGGCTGACGGTTCGCGGTTGATCGCGTCGGAGTAGATGTCGGCAAGCTTCTTCGCAGTCTCACCTGCATAGAGGCGCACCATGCCAACCGTCGTGCGATCGTCGAACAAGATCGTCAACAACGTTCGGTCCCCCACCAACGACAACTGGATGTTGTCGCGTTCCCCTTGATGGAACATGGCGGTGAACTCATCTTCACCTAGCAAGCGCGCCATCTCTTTGGTCGCCGCGAACGAACCCGCAACGAGCGCCGAGATGGTATCGATGTCGACCGTGCGCAGTTCTCCGCGCTTGGTCACCAAGTGGCCCTCCTTGTCGATCAGCAGCGCGCACTTCGCACCGGACAATCGCAAGAACTCAGCCAGCAGTTTGTCAATGCGATCGATGTCCTCCTTGTAGAAGGTCAGTCGATCGTGTCGCAGGCGTTGATTCCGCGACATTTGTTTGGGGTCCACCATGGCTTAGAACGGGGGTTTACCGAGGAAGAAGTAGGCGACGCCAGCGGCCGCTACCAAGAGCATGACGGTGAGACCAACGACCAGGCCGACTCCACCCTTCTTGGGTGCAGCCGCCGTGCGGCGACGGGCGGACGCTGGTCGCGCTCCTTTCCTGGCGTTACCTGGCGCAGCTCCGGGGCGACGCTTGCGCGGCGCACCGTTCGCACCGGCAGCAGCTGCCGGTCGAGCTCCGCGAGCGCGCTGTGGCGCGCGGCCACCGGCACCTGCGGGCTTCGCTGCGACTGCGCGCGGCGATGCCGAAGCAGGTGCGGGCGCAGCCGCGGGCTTGCCAGCGGCATCGGCAGCAGGCTTTGCAGTCGTCTTGCGCGGGTTGCGGCCGTCGATCTTCTCGATGCTCTCGAGGACCATCGCAGCCAACGTCTTCAAGGTCGGGAAGACGCCTTCGCCGGTGTAGGCAACCGCTTCAAAGGTTGGCACGCCGAACTTGTTCATGATCTTGTCGATCTCTGCGACTGGCAGAGCGTTCGGCAAGTCACGCTTGTTGTATTGGATCACGTGCGGCAACTCGCGGATGTCCTTGCCGTACTCTGCAAGGTTCTCGATCAAGTTGGCGTAGGACTCGACGTTCTCATCCATCTTGTCCGGATCGGAATCCGCCACGAAGATGATGCCGTCGACACCCTGCAACACGAGCTTGCGCGTCGAGTTGTAGTAGACCTGTCCAGGCACTGTGTAGAGCTGGAACTTGGTGCGCATCCCCGCCACGTTGCCGAGGTCGAGAGGCATGAAGTCAAAGAACAGGGTGCGGTCACCGTCCGTCGAGATCGACGTCAGTTCCCCCTTGTTCTCCTCAGGAGCTTTCTGGTGAACAATCTCGAGGTTGGTGGTCTTACCACTCATCCCCGGGCCGTAGAAAACGACCTTACAATTGACTTCCTTAAGCGCGAAGTTGATCTGGACCATGGTGGGCGCGTCGCGTGTGTAGTTGCCCGTGTGTCGACGAATCCGACACCTCTCGGGTGATCAGTTCATCGGAAGCAAGCGCCCTGTGCCTTGAGTACGCGGGATGTTTCGTCCCGCGATGATCCTGCTTTTTTGCGACCCGGATCTGGGCTGGAACACCCCTTGCTCGAGGCTCCGCGCAACGCCAGCTTTGCAGCCGACAATCGCGACTGAGAGAGCTGCCCATGGCAACGACAGAATGGTGCTCGGCTCAATGGCTCCAGCCGAATCGCGTCGGTCGCGAACGCGGCCGCCGGCCCGTGACACCGTGGCCTACGCGAGCTTGGATGCGCGACGAATCCGAGTGACGGTTTCGTCGACTTCGCGGTCCGCTTGGGCGACTTCGGCAAACTGGTCAAACAACACGACCAGATAGCTCTCATCGAGCTGCACCAACACGGCCTTGCCGTGCGTGGCGTTGATCAGCATCTTGGTGCAAGCACCGTAGCTGCCTTCGGTCAGGCTGCGGTTGGTCGTCATCATCAAATACGACGACAACCCCGAGATGACATCGGGATCGAGGCCGGTCGCCAGCGAAGACGCCGCAACCAGGCCGTCGTTGGTAATCACCGCAGCCCCCTTGACGCCGGGGGCGTGACGCAGCTCGGCGATGGCATCGTTGATCTTGCTCATGGCTTATTCCTCAACCGCGTGCAAGGCACCGGCCACGAGTTCCTGTAGTTCGGATAGCACCAGCTCGACATCGCAGTCACTTGCGCATTGCGCCGCGGCCAGCGCCTCGCCAAACACACAGATGCAAATCCGGCCGAAGTCTCCTTCGACGATCGTCTTGCTGGCGCTGCCAATATCCAGGCGGCGGGCAAAGCGATGCGCGGCTTTAGCGGTCACGCGCACGATGCGAAGGAACGGGTCGCGACCATCTTTGATCTGTCCCTTGACCATCGCCTTCGAACCGCGAATGAAGGTTGCCTTCTCGACTCCAGCGAGCTCCAAGACGCGCGCCAAACCAGTGCGCACTTCGGAAATTGAGTTCTCGGCGCTCGGTGCCGGCTGAGCAGCCTCCAACGATGCATTGCGCAGCGAACCGTGCGACTCGACTTCGTCCAATAGGACACTGAGCTCGGCGCCCGTATCCGTCAACGTCGCAATGTGGCTGAGCAACTGCTCGACCTCTTGATCTGCGGGGTCAATCTCGCGCAGCACTTGCACATGCTTCTGCGCCTCGTGCACCGCTCCGACCCGGTAGAGCACTTCGCTCAGCAAGCGGCGTGACTGCACTTCCTTCGGATCCATGCCGACCGCGCGCTCAAGGCACTGCACGGCTTCTTGACCTTCACGTGCTGCCAGGTCGCGATAAAAACTTGTCAGGCGCGCCTGCCCAAGCATCAACCAGCAACCAGCATCATCGGGAAATCGTAGGCTCCACTGCTGACACGTAGCGTGCAATGCGTTGCTGTCGCCGAGATCCATTTGGATCAGCGCCAGTTCGCGGAACAACTTTGGACTCGGAGCACGCGTCAGCTTGGCGCGAAGCTCAGCTGCACGACGATTGCGCAGGCCGCGGCGCGCGCAATCCAACAGTTGCCGTAGTTCAATCGACTTCGGAAACAGTGCCAGGCCATCCTCGGCCAGACCTTCCGCTTTGTCGTTGAGATCCAGGTTGATGTAGACCTGCCCCAGGTCGACGAATGTCGACGGTGACGGCTGCTCTTTGGCCCTCTGCTCAAGGCGCCGCAGCTCCTTCCAGATCTTCATTCGCTGGATCAAGTGCATGGCAACTCCTTAGCGGAAAAGGACAACTTGGCCCGACGCGGTTGGCAGGGCGACCGTGCTGGAGCCAACTCCCATGGCGCCTGGCCCAACAACAGGAAGCGCGTATTCCCACAAGACTTCCATTGAGTCCGAGGCACATGCAACCAAGACATCGTGGACCGGCTCGGTCCGCGATCTCGGCTTGCGGAAGCGCACGAATGCGCGACCTCGCTGGGCATGGAGTCCCTGCACCATGTCGGTAGCCGGCAACTCTCCGCGCCGCTGACCAGTCATGCGATCGAGGGCAATCACACGCCCTTCGGCAGCGACGAGCACCGTATCCTTCGCGATGGCAAAGCCCCGCGAATCTGGCGTGCGACCAATGTTCTCAGCCCACAACACCTTGCCGGCATCGAAGTCGACGGCCCGAATGGCGTTGTCCGCACAGCCGAAGAACAGCACTCCTGAAGCCACGTGAATTGACGTGGTCAGGCCAGCGGGACTGCGCAAGACGCCGACGTTGCGACCATCGCTGATGTCGAAGACCATCACGCGACCATCGGTGGTTCCGACGTAGGCCCTGCGACTCTCGATGGTTGGTGCACCGGACGGCGAACTGCCGAGAGATACGCCCCACAGACGACGACCAGTTGCCTGCTCCCAGCAGTGCATCACACCGGTGACATCCACGACCATGATGCGGCCGTCGCCAACAGCTAGCGGGGTTGCAGCTTCATGTTCGAGCGTCACTGGCCAGCCCTTGGTCGGAACGCCTGGGGCAACAGGGATGCACTCGACCGTCAGTTCATTGCTGACGAAGAAGATGCGACTCGACTGGATCACGGGGTTCGAAACGGCGGACTTGAGACCACCGAGGTCGCGAATCTGACGGTTGCTGCCATCGCTGCGAGCAAAGCCGAGCTTGCCGCCGCGCAGGCCGATCGCAACCCAACCATCGCCAACCCCAACGCCGGTCTGGCCAGGAGCATCGAACTCGACGACGTGCTCTGGCACGACCGCCAACACCACCTCGACCGTGGCATCTGTCTTGCCATTGACGACGATGTCACGCGGCTCGAAACCTTTGAGTGCCGCCGTCAGTTTGACCGGTTGGTTGGCCTGACAAAGCACCAGGCCCGGAGTCACCAGCGGCTCTTGCACACCATCGACGGTGCGCATCAACGGCTTGCCACTGTGCATCAACTGCGCGCCGGCGGGACGGGTCACCACCATCACCGGGACCCGCACGCGGCCACCGCTCTCCGTGTTCTCGAACTCGGCTTGCAATCGCAACGCCAACTCACGGGCACCAGCCCAATCGCTCGCGGCAATCTTTTGGTCGTATGCCTTGCCCAGGCGCTTCGCCTCGTCCAAGTATTCGACCAGGTTCTTGTGGGTCAGCTCAACTTGCTGACTCAACGCCCACTCCATGTCTGCTGGAGTGTCGGCTTCCATCAACAGTTTGCGAACACTCTCGAGTTCGACGAACGCCTCCTCGGGGTTGCCGGCTCGGAACAGTTGCCGATGACGTGTCCAGGCTGCTTGGTAGCGATCCCGAAGCTTCTTGAGCGCCGCATCGCGGGCTGCCCGCTCCGAGTTGCGCCGTGCTTCGAACAGCTGCTGCGCCGACTCGATCTTCTGTAGCTCGGCGTTGGCCTTGCTGATCGCGGTCGTCAACGGATGATCCTGGATAAAGCTCGCGTAGGCCGCCTTGGCGCCCGCGAAATCCTCGTGCACCATCAGGTCCTGCACGTTGATCGTGGTGAAGTCCTCTTCGGCGCGCTCGTTGTAGAACCAGTAGCCGGAGCCCAACACCAGCAGCAAGCAGAACAACACCGCGAGCACACCCAGTGCCCGGCTGCGCTTGCGGGTACGTTCGTCAAATTCGTAGAGGCGACGAACCCGCTCTGAGATGTCGCTGCGACTGCGATCCAACTGCAGGATCTTCTGCAGGTAGGACACCGCTTCGAGCGGCTTGCCTTCACGGACCAGGTCCTCGGCAATCGACTCGTAGAGCTGAACAACACGCTTCTGGTCGCCAGCACGAACGTGCACGTTGACTAGCGCCTTCTTCAGATCCGGATCGTTCGGTTCGACCAACAGCAGGCGCTCAAGCAGCACGCGCACGCGCTGGATGTCACCAAACTCGGTCAGCAACTCGACCAGTTCCTTGCCTTCGGCCAAGGCATCGAAGCCTTCGACCTTGACGGTATCGGGACCGAGCGTCAGCTCGACCAAGCGTTCGCGAGCCGACAGATGAGTGGGCACCAGGCCCTTGGCCTCATGCAGGCACGCCGCGGCGCCAACATGATCGCCTTCGCCGATGCGATACTCCGCTTCGCTCTCGAGGTGGTAGATAGCCAGCTCGTATTCTTCGGCGACCTGGTATGCCTTGGCGGCAAGCGCATGACTCTCAGGCAAGCCAAGACCGAGGTCGATGGCGCGCTCGTAGAGGCTGATCGCGTCGGGCACCCGGCCCTCGGCCATGCACTCATCGCCAAGCTCGATCAACTCTTCGTGCGCCACCGGTGCAATCGCCTGGTCATCGAGTAGCTGACTCAACGTCTTGCAAACCAAGAACGTCGTCAGGCCAGTGATCTCAACGATGCGGGCGACGTTGCGGCGCCCATCGAGCAACTCGAAGATCGCCGGTGCGTCGTTGCCAAATTCTTCGGCAGTAACAAGATCCGCCGTCGCAACGAGAATCTCCGCGGTGCTCGGGATGCGCTCGGTGATGTAAGCCCACTCATCAATGCGACGGGCGGCCTCCATGATGATGCTGTCGCAGTTGTAGAAGAACCGCTCATCCACGGTGCCGTCGCGACCATCGAGCTTCTTCGTGTTCTCGTGGAACTCGAACTTCGCCTCGTCACAGAAGAAGAGGTCGTAGATCTCTTCCTCTAATTCGAAGCGATACTGCTCTTGCAGCTCCGCGTCGTCGACGTATCCGCCGGCGAGCAGGCTGTCCGTCAGCGATTGCCCCATCCGCACGGAATGATCCCGAACTTCATCGACCGACTCCTCAGTGAGCCTGCCGGTGCGGACAAATGCCGCAATTACGCGGTCGAGTACGGCGTGCACATTGTGGTGCACACTCACGCCTCGCTGGTCGAAGTATAGTACCTTCCACAGCTTGGCAGAATGGATGCTCAGTAAGCCGACCTTTTTATTAAGGGCCAGCATCTGAAACACCTGGGCCAGATCTACACTGGCAAGATCCCCTCGTAGTGCCATGGGCGGTTTCGTCGATGCGAGTAAACAGTCAGTCCGTCGCCTCTATCGACATCGAGGGGCGCCACCCTGAGCCCGACACCTGGACTTCCTGCAAACCGACCTGAGCACCGGCTCAAACGCCCCGGCCGGGAATCACCAGGGAAGCCCCCTGGGTGCCTTGCTGTCCGGTCCCGCCTGACCTACTGTCTACGCCGCATGCAGTCCCTGAACCGCATCTTCCGAATCCTCCGCGCCAAGGCCCACTCCTCGGGTGGCTGGCTCGCGTACAAACTCGGCTGGCACGGGACCGCCCGCCGCCAATTCGAACGCGTATTGCTGCTGCGCGGCGCCGACTTCCGTGCCTACGTGCACCTGGGTCGCATCGCGTTCGATCACGGCGACTACGCCGGCTGGCGTCGCGAATTCGAACACGCGCGCCGCACCGACCCGATCCGGTTCGCCCGCCTTCGCCACCCCATCGAACTGTTTGAGCCGCGACTTGCCGGCACCCAGTTCGAAGGCAGCCACGAACTCGATAGCTTCCAGGCAGCCGACTCGCGCGCCACTTGGCGGGCCCTGCATCCGTTTGGGCCAGATTCCTTCGGATCCGATTCTTTTGGGGGAGCCGATTCTCTCGGCGGACTGGAGGGCGGCCGCAACAAGGATGGTCGCCTGCCGGATGGCTTTGGACGCGGCACCGAACTTCCGCTGGCGCCGGGCTACGACCCGATGACTCCGGGGCAACAAACTCCGGGGCAACAACTCGACGATCTCGATCCGGACGTTGGCCCGACCGGTAGTCGTGGTGATGGCAGTGGCGACGATGAGAATTCCGACGACCGCAGCAACACGGTTGGTCCGAACGACTCTGACAGCAGCAGCGCTGGCACCGGAAACGTTGGCACCGGAAACACTGGCACCGGAAACACTGAGCGCCTTGACCTCGATGCGCTTGCCGGTGACCCGCTCGGGCAGGAAGACGCACAGCGCCAAGACCGAGGCCGGCATCCGGGCTGGAACATGCCCGACGCATCCCTGAGCCGCGACGACTTCGCCTCGCCGATCGAGCGCCGTCGCTTCCAGTTGCGCCGCCCGATTGACCGCCAAGAAATCGCCCGCTGTGATTTCAATGAATTGGCCCGCCGCCTCTCGAGCTAGGGTCGCTAGCTCAGGCCATCTGCCAAGCAAGCTAACGCCGAGCGCGCAGCGGCCGAGAACACAGCTGCCGAGGACTCTGCCTGAGCTTCGCTGATCAACCTTGCAGTCGATCCCTCGCGCCCGGACAGTAGCCGGCACCTAGATGCCTGACGCAAACCCGCTGCTGACGATTACCTGCCTGCTCGGCGCCGGCGCCGCCATGCAGTGGTTGGCCTGGCGCCTGCGGGTGCCGGCGATCCTGTTCCTGCTGTTGGCCGGGTTCCTGATTGGACCGATCTTCGGCTGGTTCGCCCCCGAAGACACCTTCGGCAACCTGTTCCGCCCGATCGTTTCGTTGGCCGTCGGCATCATCCTGTTCGAAGGCGGCCTAACCCTGCGCTTCAGTGAACTGAAGGGGGTCGGTCGCGTGGTCACGAACTTGTGTAGCATCGGCGCCGCGGTCACGTGGCTGCTGACGACCCTCGCCGGGATCTGGATCGTCGGCGTCGAACCCAAGATCGCCCTGCTGGTCGGGGCCATCCTGGTGCTGACCGGCCCAACGGTGGTCATTCCGCTTGTGCGCCACGTGCGACCACGCGCCCCGCTCGGCCCGATTCTGCGTTGGGAAGGCATCCTGATCGACCCGATCGGAGCAGTGCTCGCGCTGCTGGTGCTCGAAGCGATCACCGGCCACGACGGCGCCGCAGCGGTCGCCGCCGGCATCGGCAAGACCCTGCTCTATGGTGGCGTGCTCGGCGCCGCCATTGGCTGGTTGCTGGCTCGCGCTCTCGAACGACTCTCAATTCCCGATCGCCTACATGTGCCCGTCACGTTTGGCGCGGTGGGCGTCGCGTTTGCGGTCGCCAACACCCTGCAACCAGAAGCGGGACTGCTGGCAGTCACCGTGATGGGCATCGTGCTCGCCAACCGCAGCAAGCTGGACATCGAACACGTACTCGAGTGGCACGAACCGCTCGTGACCATGCTGCTCGCGTTGCTGTTCGTGACGATCTCGGCGCGACTCGAACTCGCATCGCTGACCAAGTTCGGCTTGATGTCGGTTGTGTTCACGGCCGTGCTGATCCTGATCGTGCGACCAGCTGCAGTCGCGCTGTCGACGTTCGGCACGAAGCTCAACTGGCGCGACCGGGGATTCCTGATGGCGATGGCGCCGCGCGGGATCGTCGTCGCCGCGGTCAGCTCCGAGTTCTCGCTGCACCTCGAACACCTCGGCGAACCCGGGGCCCAAGACGTCATCGCGATGGTGTTCCCAACCATCGTGTTGACAGTGGTCGCCTACGGGTTCTTGGCCAAGCCATTCGCTCGCCTGACCGGCACCGCGCAAGCCGATCCGCAGGGAGCGGTGATCGTCGGCGCCGACCTGGTAAGTCGCGAGCTCGGCCACGCACTCAAGGAGCAAGGCTTCGAAGTCCTGCTGGTGGACACCAACCACGCCAATACCACCATCGCTCGGACCTCGGGACTGCGCACCTTCCAAGGCAGCGTGCTGTCGCACCGCTTTACCGAGGAAGCCGAGCTCGACGGCATTGGCAACATGATTGCGCTGACGCCCAGCGATGAGCTCAACCGCCTGGCCCTCGAGCAGTTCGTGCCGACGTTCGGGCGCGCCCACTTGTTCCACGTCGCGTCGGGCAACAAGAAGCGCGCGGATGTGCACCAGATCGGCCGCGCCCTGTTCGCCGAAGATTTGGATGCGGAAGCGCTGCGGGCCCAGCTGCACGGTGGCGCGCGCATCCGTGCGACCAAACTGACCGAGCAATTCGGGCCCGAGCAATACGAGGAGCAATACGGTGATCAGGCACGCCCACTATTCCTCGTCACCGCCGACAAGCAGCTACAGATCCTGACCACGGACAACCCACCGGCTCTGAAGGCCGGGAAGACCGTGCTGGGTCTGGTATCCCGGGACTTCGAAGCCGACTTGGTCGCGGCGAAAGCCAGCGAAGCCAGCGCCGCAGCCGAGGGAGCTTCCGACGACGCTCCCGATGCGGTCGCGGACGCCGGCAACCGCCCCGAACCAGCCTGAACCAGAAACGGATCCAATCTGCTCTCGGCTCAAGCCTTGGATCGCGCGTCAGCGGCACCTAGACTGCCGAAGAACATGCAAGCCACCGCACTCGAGTCCGCCCACATCGCCCTCGGCGCCCGCATGGTACCGTTCGGCGGCTGGAACATGCCCGTCCAGTACCGCGGCATCCTTGACGAAGCCAAAACCGTGCGCGAGCACGCCGGCCTCTTCGACCTCGGTCACATGGGCCGCGTCAAGGTCTACGGCCCCCAAGCCGAGGCTTACCTGCAGCGATTGCAGACCAACGATGCGGCGGCGATCAAGCCTGGCCGCATTCGCTATGCGATGCTGCTCGACGATGACGGCCTGATTCAGGATGACGTCCTGGTGTACCGCAACCCCAAGGATGACGGCTTCTTCATCGTCATCAACGCGGGCAACGCCGCACGTGACCTTGAGCGCATGAACGCGATCGCCAAGGACTTCGACGTCACCGTCGAAGACTGCACGCAAACGCTCGGCATGATCGCGATCCAAGGTCCCAAGTCGCAAGACATCACCCAGCAGATCTGCAGCGCCGACCTCGCGTCGCTCGGCTACTACGCGTGGATCGATGCCGAAGTCTGCGGCGTCCCGATGACGCTGTCGCGAACTGGCTACACCGGCGAAGACGGTTTCGAGGCCTACGTGCCGAATGGCCACGAACAAAAGGTCTGGGACGCATTCCTCAAGGCCGGAGAAGCCCATGGCATGACGCCGATCGGCCTCGGGGCCCGCGACACCCTGCGCCACGAAGCGGGCATGCCGCTCTACGGTCACGAGATCAACGAGACAACCAACCCGCTCGAAGCCAACCTCGGCTGGGCCGTGAAGATGAACCACGACTTCGTCGGCAAGGCTGCGCTTGAGCGCGTCACCGAAGCGGGCGGCACTGGCCGCACGTTGGTCGGCTTGATCACCCACTCGAAGCGCTGCCCCCGTCAGGGCTACCCGATTGCGGCTGGCGACAAGACGATCGGCGAAGTGTGCTCCGGCAGCATCTCCCCGACGCTGTCCAAGGGCGGTACGCCAACCAACATCGCCACCGCCTACGTCGAAACCGATTTCGCAGCCATCGGCACCGAACTGCAGTTCGTCGTGCGCGACAAGCCCGAGCCATGCGTGGTCACCGCCCTCCCGTTCTACAAGCGCCCTCGCTAGTCGACCCGGCAGGCACTCACCTGCCCGTTACCTGCAGCTGGGCAACCACCAACTTGGCACTCACCTGCTTGGCACTCTCCCGCCAGGCAACGACTCCATTCTCTCCCCTCCGATTCCCCTAGCAGTCCGAGAACTCTCATGCGTCCAGACGACCTCAAGTTCCAGAAGAGCCACGAGTGGTGCAAGATCGACGGCGATGTCGCCACGATCGGCATTTCCGATTACGCCGTCTCGCACCTCAGCGATCTGGTGTTCCTCGACCTTCCAGCCGTTGGCTCGTCCGTCTCGGTAGGCGAGAGCTTTGGCGAGATTGAGTCCGTCAAGGCGGTCAGTAGCCTCTACTCCCCTGTTACCGGCGAAGTAATCGAGAGCAACGAAGAGCTCGGCGACAATCTGGAGTGGCTGGCGGAAGAGCCGTTCGGCAAAGCCTGGATGCTCAAGGTCAAGGTCTCCGCGACGAGTGACGAGGTCATGGACGGCGCGGCCTACGATGCGCACTGCAAGGCCGAAGGCTAAGCACGAAGCTGAGCGTCCAGCCCACAGCTCGAGCCGACGCCGGCGCCCAGCGCCTGCGCGTGCTCGTCGATGAGCCAGCCGACGCCGCCTGGAACATGGCCGTCGACGGCGCCCTGCTTGAGCTCGCTGACGAGCCGACGCTGCGCATCTATGGTTGGCAGCCGCATGCGGTGTCACTCGGCTACTTCCAGAAGATTGCAGACTTCGCGGACCTGCCCGAAGGCACGCCGATCGTTCGCCGCACCACCGGCGGCGGCGCCATCCATCACGGCGACGAACTGACGTTCTCGCTGGTTTTGGACGCCGAACTACTGCCCAAAAATATCGCCGAGAGCTACGTGTTGCTGCACGAAGCGATCGTGCGGGCGCTCGCCGCCATCGGAGTTAGCTGCCGCCGCGCGGTGTCCGGCAACGTTGCCGCCGCACGGCCTCACAGCCGCTGGTGCTTTGAGGATCCGGTGCGCGATGACCTGATCACCGAACAGGGCAAATTGCTCGGCTCCGCCCAACGCCGAACGAACACCGCAACACCGCGGGTTCTGCATCACGGATCGCTGGTGCTCAATCGCCCGGCGCACACGCCGTTCGTCGCTGCGGTGTGCGATCAGGTCCCGATCACGGGGTTAGTCCGTAGGCAGCTGCGCTCCCAGCTAGTCGCAGAACTGGCAAAAGTTCTCGGCATCGAATCACAGAGAGACACGCGCACAGCCGCAGAAGATGCGATGGCAGCGCGCTTAGCTGACGAGCAGTTTCGCAACACTGCGTACATCCGTCGCCGCTAATTGTTCGGCCATCAAGTTCGCCCCAAAGAGGCGACGAAAGAGCCCATAGGTCGTGCTAGAGAAGAGGTCTCGTTCGACTGCCAAGGCTACCAATGATCACGACATCCGCAGAGCTTGAAGACCTGATCGACGGCACCGTCAGCATCCCAACGATTCCGACGATCCTGACTGAGATCACCGCGATCTTCGATTCTCCAGACGGTTCGGCCAAGGATGCTGCCGGCGTCATCGAGAAGGACCCTGCGATTGCGACGCGCGCCCTTCGCCTCGTCAATAGCTCGTTCTACGGGCTCAAGAATCCAGTCTCGAACATCAATCTGGCATGCTCGATCCTCGGCCTCAAGATCATCAAGAACTTGGTCGTGCAAGCGACGGTGCTGGAGACGTTCGCTGCCAACGAATCACACAGTGAGTTCGATGCGAACTGGCTCTGGGATCACAGCTTCAAGACGGCCGTCGCCTGCCGCATGCTCGCCGAGCTATCGCCCGTCGCCGAGGGCTTCAACAAGGACGACGCCTACACCTGCGGGCTCATCCACGACATCGGCAAGCTGATTCTGATCGATTCGCAGACTGAGCGCTTCTTCGAAGCGCTCGAGGTTTCCAAACAAATCAACATCCCGCTCGCCAAGGCCGAAGGGGAAGTGTTCGGCTTCAACCACGCTCACGTCGGCGGCCTGCTCGCCAACCGCTGGAAGCTGGCTCCCAACGTGCAAGCGGCGGTGATGTATCACCACAGCCCGGCCACCAACCCAGAAGACTGGGCGCGCGGCTTCCTGGTCAAGGCAGCGAACACCTACGCGCACATGGCGGCGGAAGGCAGTGGTGGCTGGATCGGCGACTTGCTCGACGAGGATTCACGTCAAACGCTCGGCCTCAGCCAAGAGCAACACGAAGAGATCCTGCGCGTCACTGCCGAAGCCGGAATGGAATAGCAGGCTGTCGGCGGTACTCTGCCGCGATGCAGTTTGCAGGCATGCTTGCACGGGACGGACTCACAAAAGACCTTCGCATCCTGATCGGCGCGGCAGTCGCGACGTGGCACGCCAACTGGCCAGACGTCACGGCATGGGTCGAGATCGCGCGACAACGCGCGGACCAACGGCAAGATCTCGAAGAGACGTTGCTGCAATGCATATTGTTCTGCGGCTTCCCGCGCGCCATCACTGCGTTCGAACACCTCGCCAACGGCTGGCCGGCCGAACAGCCACCGAGCGGTGGCGGCTTACCGGTCGAGCAACGGACACCGGCCGGTGACGAGCTATTCCGCTCGATCTACGGCAAGTATGACGCGGCGGTGCGTGCGATGCTGGTCGGCTACCACCAAGAACTCCACGACTTCGTGCTCGAGGCGGCCTACAGCCGGATCCTGACGAGGCCACAGCTCACCGCCAAGAAGCGCGAACTGATCGCCGTGGCAGTGCTCGCGGCACAGGGTCAGAAGCGGCAATTTGCCGGCCATGCACGCGGCGCCAAACACCTGGGCGCGACCGTAGAAGAGTTACGCGAGGCGCTCGTTACGACGTTCGGTGCCGAACCCGAACGCGCCGAAGAGATCGCGTATTGGATGTCGCTGGTGCGCTAGCCCAGATCGGCCAGCCCAGATCGGCCAGCCCAGAACGCACCACCTAGAACGCGGTTGTGCGTGCACGATGCCAACTGCGTCACGACCAGCTGTTCCGCGGGTAGATAACTGGCAGCCGGCAGAAACTGGGTACAGAAAGGAAGACTCTCCACCTCGCCCCCGGAAACCAGAGCAACGTGCCCGAGTTTCCTCGGTGGAGAGTCTCGTTGGTGCCCGACAGCCAAGGCTCACACCTCGACCACGGACACCACGAACTACCCACCGACCCTGGCACAGTTTCAGTTCTGAGACAAAAAAACTGCCTCGGCAGCCCCATTGCCATCGCCTGCATGCGCCCCCCCATTGTCGAGGTATCATTCGGCTGCCTCGCATGGACGGTCTCGACGAAACAACGCCTGACAAATCGCCTCACCGCGATCCCACCGAATGGGGTCAGCTGGTCGAGAGCCTCGATGTCGCCAGCATCTTCGTTGTGATCGGCAGTTGGCAGTCGGCCAAGTTGCGCGCCGAAATCACGGCGGAAGATATCTGGCAGGAGACACTCTGGTGCTCGTGGCGCGATCGCGACCAGCACGAATGGCGCAACCTTGCCGCCTGGCGCTCGTGGCTGCTGACGATTGCCAAGAATCGGGTTCGCGATGCAGCCCGTTCTCTCGGACGTACGAAACGCGGCGGCGACCATGTGACGGCCCCGTTCTCGCTGCTGACCACCGGTTCGGTGTCCTCGTTGCTACCACCTGGCTCGACCACGCCAAGCCGAGTAGCCGGCTTCCGCGAACGCGCCGCGGCGATGGAGTCCGCCCTGCAGAGCCTCGACAAGGATCTGGGCACGGTGGTTCGCCTGCGCCTGTTCGAAGAAATCCCGATGCGCCAGGTCGCCGAACAGCTTGGCATCCCACTGTCCACCGCCAAGGAACATCTGCTGCGCGGCGTCACCCGCTATCGCCAGCGGCTACGCCAACTGTTGGGAAGCAGCGGCTCGGAGTCGGGGCCATGAGCTCCGAGGACGCCAACAACACCCAGGATGAAGAACTGCTCGCGGACCTGTTCGACAGTCTGCTGCAGGAGATCCTCGAAGGCCGCACACCAGACATCGACGCCGTGCACCCGAACCGCCCGGACTTGCGCGAACGCATCGCCAAGACTTGGAGCCTGGCGTGCTCCGTCGCCGGACGACGCGAACCCAGTCGACCAGTGTTTGGTGGCTACGAGATCGTGCGCGAACTCGGCCATGGCGGCATGGGCACTGTCTACCTCGCCCGTCACCAGACCTTGCAACGCGACGTTGCCGTCAAGGTGTTGCCCCAGTCCCTGGCGATGTCGCCGCGCGCCAAGCAACGCTTCGTCGAAGAGGCGCGATCACTGGCGCAGTTGCGCCACGACAACGTCGTGCACCTGCACCGCATCGTCGACCACTCCGAAATGCTCGCGTTCGAGATGGAGTATATCGACGGCCCCAGCCTGCAGAAGCTGATCGCAGAACTGCGCCAGACCGCCCGACCACACGACATCGATAGCCTGGCCAAGGTGCTTGGCATGACCCCCGAGGCACTGGGAACCCACAGCACGGTCGAGTGGTTTGTTCGCGTGATGATCAAGATCAGCCGGGCACTCGGCGAAGTTCATCGGCTGGGCCTGGTGCACCGAGACGTCAAACCAGCAAACATCTTGCTGCGCAAGGACGGCACGCCGGTGCTCGCAGACTTCGGCCTGGCACTGCCCAGCGACCTCGACCCCCAGAGCGTCAAGTTCGCCGGCACTCCGGTCTACGCGGCTCCCGAGCGATTGCGCGGCGACACGATCGACGTGCACGCGAGCGCCGACATCTATTCGCTCGGGATCACGTTGCACGAACTGCTGACGCTGAGCCCGCCGTATCAGGGCAGCACAACCCACGAAGTCCTGCGCCGCATCGAGAGTGGCAGCCTGGTGGCATTGCGCAAGCAAGCGCCGCACATCTCGCGCGACCTAGCAACCATCGTCAGCAAGGCTATGGAGGCCGATGCCCGCCACCGCTACGCCAGTGCCGACGACCTGGCCGACGACCTCGAACGGCTGCTCAACCTGCAACCCATCCAAGCACAACCCGCAGGTCCAGTAAGGCGCGCCACCAAGTTCGTGCGCCGACATCAAAAGGCATTCCTCGCGGCTACCTGTGGTGCCTTGCTGGTCGCATTGATCGCGTGGCCATTGGCCGCACTCGCGGCCGAAACGGCAGCCAAGCAACAGACTGCAACGGCTGCGCGACACCAGGCGCGGACCCAATTGTTGTGCCAGGAGAGCTTGCCGCCTTGGTGGGGAAGCAGCGAACGCAACGGCCGCATCGCGCAGCAGGAGAGCACGTTTGCACCACAGCGTCGTTCCCTGGAGCTGGCCCTGACCCACTACCAACGGGCCTTGCAAGCAACCCCCGACGACGACGCCCTGCAACGCGAGGTGGCGGCAGTGCGGGCAGCCGCCCGTTCCTTAACAACACAGGCTTTGACAACACAGGCTTCGACAACACAGAAACCAACGGACACAGCGTTCGCCACCACCGACCCGTTCGCGGCCGGCTTGTATTCCTTCTTGACCGGCAACCGCGTGCACCATCGCAGCATGTGGCAGACGCTACCGGCCGAGTTCGGCAGCGATCCATTCCTCGACGCCTGCATGGCGCTCGGTCTTGCCACGGAAGGCAAAGCGGCCCAGGCGTATGCACGCGTATTCCACGCGGCACGCGCCTTCCCGAACGCGACCGCACTGGTGATCGCGATGGCCGATGGCGCCTTGCGTTCGGGTGACCTCGCAACGGCACGGCGCTGGTTCGACGCCATCCCGACTGACGTGCCCGTGCTCGACACCCCGCGGCAGCTACTCGCCGCCGACCTGATGGTCGCCGACGGCGATCGGGAGTCGGCGCAAAAGCGCTACCGCCAACTAAGTCGGCGCGATCCGTCCGACCCGCGCCCACTGCTGCGCCTCGTGGATTTGTCGCTGCGCATTCACGATCTCGATGGCGCTCGCAGAATCTGCCAATCGATGCTCAAGCGTTGGCCAAGTCTGCACCGCGCACGCAAGCACCTCGCGCAACTCGCACTGCAGCGCCATGACGTTTCCGGGTACCTGGCATACGTGCAAGGTGCGATGCGGCGGGGCGACCGAGATGCCGCCGAACTCGACGAGCTGCTGCATCTGGGCGGCCTGCAGCGGTTGCACGCCGAGAGTAATCGCACCATCGCACCAGACGCCGCGACCGTGCCGCTCAACTCCTTCCTGCGACCAGATCAACTGCGCGGCATCGAAATGGTGCTGGATGTGTTGCCGACGTTGCAGGCGATCCGCGCCAAGGCAGGGCACATCGATGCCCGCCAGGTCGGCGCCGCAATCGTCGGATTGGGCTTGGGGGCCGCACGGTTCCCCGACGTCGCCAGCAACTTGCCGCTCCCCGTGCAAGGCATGTTGGCGGTGCTAATCAGCTTCCGCGAAGCGCCGACCGAATACTTGACCAACAAGCTGCTGCCCTACCAAACGGCACTCGGGGCGCGCTTTCATACTGTTCGACCCAATCACTTGTTCTCGCGGGACACGCACGACCAGAACGTCTTCTATGGCAGCCAGGTCCTGCAAGTGGAAGACCTCGACGGCGACACGCTGCCCGACATCTGCGTGGCCGCGCCACCCTCGTCGGGTTCGAGCGACCCTGGCTACATGGAGCTGCGCCGGAGCGACGACGGCACCTTGCTGAGCCGATGGGATGATCCCGGCGCCGACGGGCTGTTTGCACGCAGCATCGCCGACCTTGGCGACGTCGACGGCGACTTCTGCAACGACATCCTCATCGGCAAACCGATCGGCAGCCTCACTACCGTCAGCTTTGCGGCTGTCGAGGTTCGCTCGGGCCGCACCGGCGAACGGCTGTGGCAAGTAACGGATCCGTATGGCTCCTTCGGTGCCTGCGTCTGCGCCCTCAGCGACGTAAATGGCGACGGCATCCGCGACGTTGCCGTCGGTTCCCCGCCCTTGAGGCTCGACGATCCAGGCAAGGCCTGGGTGCTTTCGGGCGCCGATGGTTCCGTCATTTCCGAGCTCGCCCCACCATCACCTGGAACTTGGTTTGGCGGGTGCGTGGCAACGGCAGGAGACCTGACGGGCGACGGCATCGACGAAGTCCTGGTTGGCGGCAACTACGGCAACTCCCCTGGTTTGGTCGCGGCCTTCAATGGTGTGACCGGGGAACGCGTGATGACGGTGACCGACGAAGATCCCGACAGCATGTTTGGGTTTACCCTCGCTGCCGTCGGCGACATCGATGGCGACAACCGCAACGACTTCGCGATCGGCGCGCCCGGACCATCCGGCAACAGCGTCGCCATCATCAGCGGCCGGACCGGCAACAGCATCTACGAACTACACGGGGAACGACCAGGCGAACAGTTCGGCACCACGTTGTGCGTGATGCCCGCGTGGCGAGCCGACGCGCGACCCGCCATCGCGGTCTCGAGTCGCAGGGGCGGCCCCTCGGGTGGCGGCTACGTACGCGTCTTCGACCTGCAGTCGTCCAACCCGCTACAAACGTTCGCCACAAGCCAAGGAGTGTTGGGCTTCTCGCTGGTCGATCTCGGCGACCGCGACGGCGACGACCTGCGCGACCTTGGCATGATGATCCGCAGTGGCGGGCAGCACTGCATTCTATGGGCAATGAGCTACGCGGACATCGCGCCGAGATCCCCCAGCGACGAGAAGCGCTAGCGCGAACGCAACCAGGAACGCCGCTGCAACGAGCGTTCGAGTTTGGCCAACAAGCTGCGCCATGCTTCGTGTCGCGGCTCGCGTTCCAAGCCCAAACCGCGCAGGAATCGCATCGTTTCCGCAGCCGAAGGAACCGCCGGCAAGCGTGACTTGTGCCGCACCAGATGTCGCTGCATGCGCACGAGCATCGTATCGCGGACACGATCCGTCATCGGCGTTTCGATGCGGGCGCGATCCAAATCGACCAACACCGCCCGTACGCGATCGCCGCTTGGCCGCACCAATACGTTGTCCAAGTGCAGATCCTGGTGGCGCAAACCGGCTGCAAATGCGAGCCGCACCACCAGTCCGACCGCCTCTGCCGTCTGGCGCCGACGCTCGGGGAACGCCGCCAGGAACGCGGGCACCGTCTTTGCATCTGGCAACCACTCGGTGCACAACCGCAACCGCCAGAAAGCGCGGCCCTTTTTGGCAACCGCTGCGATCGGCGCAACCACCGGCACACCTTCCATCTGCAACTGGTGCAGAATCTCGAGCTCTTGGCGAGCGCGGGCCGGATGCGAATAGCGATCGTTGAGCAACTTGCCGAAGGCGCCACCCCGCCGATAAGGCCTTACGACCAGCTCCCGGCCAGCGACCTGCAGGCGACCAACCCCGCCGCGCCCTTTGGCGCCGGGCAGCGGTTCGAGTTTGCCCCAGAACTGGTCCAGCGGCACTTCGGCCAGATCCTGGTGGACCCAGCCGACCTGACCACGCTGCCTATGCTCAACGAACGTACCGAGCCCTGCCACAAGCCGCATGCTAGCCAAAAGAGTTGGGTGCGACCGAACGGAATCGAGCGGCGCGGCGACGATGTCTGTCTGACCGCGGCGTTCGTCGCACAGCATGCTGGAAGTCAGAGCACGGATCGCGAATGCTGCTCCGGTGACGCCTGCCCCGCCCCCGAACCAACAAACGTTGCCCGGCATCCAGATGCTGCCCAAAGGTGGTCGTGTACTGATCGTGCGGCTGTCGGCACTCGGCGATGTGTTGTTCGCGCTGGAAACGGTCGCCGCGCTGCACCGCGAACGCCCCGACGTCACCATCGACTTCCTCGTCGAGGACCGCTTCCAAAACCTGCTCGAAGACCATCCGCAGATCGATTCGGTGGTTGTCTACCCGCGGCGCCATCGCTGGCGCATTCCGATGAGCTTGCTGGCGCTGCGTCGGCGACGCTACGACGTAGCCCTCGACGTTCATGGCATCCAGAAGAGCGCGATGCACATGCTGTTCGTGCGGGCGCGACACAAGGTCGGTCCAGCGGCGCCGGCATCTCGCGAAGGCGCGACCTATTCCTACAATTTGACGGTGCCGATGCCGACACCGCCGCCCCACCGCGCGGTGATCGGCCACATGCTGCTCAAGGCCATCGGCCTGTCGGGAGAAGCAACCGCACCGAGCATTGCGACCACCGAACCTCCCGCATCGTTGCTCAACGGGCTGCCGCGACCGCGCGTGCTGCTGCATCCCGGCACGTCCGCGTTCGCTGCGTTCAAACGCTGGCCTCCCGAACGCTTCGCCGAACTGGCGCGACGTCTGTGTGCCCGCGGCATTGGCGTCGTCGTCGGCTATGGCCCTGGCGAACACGAATTGGCCGCACCGGCACTGGCGAGCGCTCCAGAGTGTCGCGCCGCCGATGGCAGCAAACTTGGTCTAGCAGGTCTCGGCGGCACCATGCGTCACTGTGATGTCGTCGTCGCCGCCGACACCGGCCCGCTCCACCTGGCCGCGGCCGTTGGCGCGCGCTGCGTGGCGATCTTCGGCCCGAAGAACGAGCACCGCTATGGTCCGCGCGGCCACGGCGATGTGCAGCACGAGCTGGTGTTTCACCCAGTTCCGTGTCGCCCGTGCAAGCGTCGCACCTGTGTGACTCCCCAATGTGTGCTCGGCATCGATGTCGACACCGTCGAAGCCGCAGTCATGCGCCAACTCGCCAAGGTCCCATCGTGACGACTGTCGCAACTACCGTCATTCGCCACCCGAAAGAACGCATCAGCAAGTGCTCGCTGCGCTTCCTGCACGACCGCCCCGAAATGACGTTCTTGCGCGGCAAGCCCGACCTGCGCTTCGACGCCACCGGGTTCATCTTGTTGGCCGTCGATGCGCCACCGCTGTCGCTTGCCGACCAGGGCCATCCGCTGCTGCTGCTCGATTCCACCTGGCGCTGGCTGCCGCAGCTCAACGCCTGCGTCACTGGCGAGCCGATCAAGCGCTCGATCCCAGGCGAATTGCGCTGGCGGTCTGGCCTCGATCGAAGCACTCTATGTGGCGCGCAAGCTACTCGGCGATGAAGACCCCGAACTGCTGCACGGTTATCACTGGCAGGACGAGTTCTTGGCCATCGTCAAGAACGCGGGGCTGTAGCGCGCCCCGCGGCGAGCGGGATTCACTTCAACAAGCGGAACGTACGGCGTGTGCCGCCAGCTGGGCCGAGCGACTGTACCGTCGCCAACTCTTGCAACGCGAAGTTGAGATCGCCAGGCGCCTGGCCGTCGACGACTTCGACCCACACCGGCGTATCAGTGCTTGGGAAGGCGCCAAACAGCTCCCCTTCATCGCCGAGGATATCGTCGTTGTCGCGGTCGGTGCCAGCAACTAGCAGGTAGGAACCCGTCGCAACGTTGGCCATCGAGAAATTGAAGTTGCTCACAACTTCGGTGTCGGTCTGGTAGCGCGACTCGAAGGTCACCGGATCGACCAACAGCACGTACACCGTGTCATTGGTGACGGTGGAAGCACCCACTTGCAAGCGCACGACTACATCCACCGTCAATGAGTTACTCGCAGCATCGGTGTAGTTGAGCGTGACGGTGACCTGCTGGACGCCGGGCTGCAAATTGGTGCGGTCCACCACGAGGTCCAATTGATCGCCGTTCACCGTGTTGCCAGGATCCACATCGACGACGTTGCGAACCAGCCACGGCGCCGGCTGGTTGCTGGCGATCGATACGAACGTCAGGTCGCCGGCGCCCTGATTACTCAACGCGATGCTGGTCGCCGTTTCAGCAGTGCCAAAGTCGGCGACGGATCGGCTCGCGACCAGCACCGGATTGGTAGGCAGGTTGCCTTGCCCGAGCGCGGCAGCCTGCACCGAAGCCAACGCGTTGACCAAGCGGCCACCATTGGGCAGGCCGAGCCCCGTCTCCGCAGTGTCGATCAGAATCTGTCGAATCTGGCTCGCCGTCAGACTGGGATTGGCGGCCTTGACCAACGACGCGACCCCGGCGATGTGCGGGCTTGCCATCGAGGTCCCGTTCTCAAACTTGTAGAACAGGTTGCCTTGGTCGTCCGCCATGGTGGACAGCACGCCATCCGGAAATTGATCGCCGTTGCGATCGGAGCCCATGTCGCCACCAGGCGCCCACAGATCAACCGTCGGGCTGAAGTTGGAGTACGGCGCCCGCTGTTTGACCAGGTCGACAGCCCCCACAGACAACACCGACGCGAAGGCCGCCGGAGAGCTCGGCTGACTCGAGTTGTCATTGCCGGCCGCAGCGACCAGCAGAACGCCGGCAGCCGCGGCCTCGTTGCACGCTTGCTCCAGCACCGCGTTGAGACCAGGGCCGCCGAGACTCATGTTGATGACATCCGCACGCTGCGGAGGCAACACACCACTGCCGTTCGGCAAGCCAGCGGCGTAGAGAATGCCATTGGCGATATCGTCGATCGTGCCGCCACCCTGGCCGAGCACGCGAACGGTCATCAGGCGACAGTTCCAATCGACCCCCGCGATGCCAATGCCGTTGTTGGCGTTGGCGCCAATCGTGCCAGCGACGTGGGTGCCGTGAAAGCTCGACCCTTGCGGCGTCTGCGAGTCCCCAACGTCTTCGGGGTTGCCATCGCGGCCATCACCATCGCGGGCGGACTGCGGGTTGCTGATCATGTCGAAGCCGCCGACCAAGCGACCGGAGAAATCCGGGTGCGCCGACACGATGCCCGTATCAAGCACCGCGACAATGACGTTCTGCGAACCCTGCGTGACGTCCCAAGCCTGCGGCAACTTGATCTGCGGGTAGTGCCACTGCTTGTCGTAGAAGGTGTCGTTCGGATTGGTGAACGCCTGCAACAGGTAGTTGGGGCTCGCGCAGCGCACACCGGCCATCGCTGCCATCGCATCGGCCGCGTCGCAGGTAGCCTTCTCAACGCAATCTGCTTCGGTCGCACCGTCGCGCAGGGAAGACTTGCCTTCCGCACGTCGCGCATGGAAGACGGCCGTCGGGCCAGGCGCAGCACGTAGCAATTCCAGGCCTTCGCGATCCAAGGTGCCGCCATCAAGATCTTGCACCACCTTGCCTGGTTCGAGCCAAATAACCACTTCGCCAGCGACCATTGGCAAAAGTGCCGCCGCAGCGGAACCCATACTTGCCGGGGCGACCGCTGGCACCTGCAGTTGGCCGGTCAACGTCGCAGCTGCTGGTGGTGTTACCGGTGGCGGAGCACTGTCACCACCGCGACTACAAGCGACCGCAAGCACAAGGGCAGGCAAGACCAGAAAGCAGCGGTAGATGGTGCGATTCATTTGGCGAAGCACAACGAGCACAGCCCCGAGAGGAGGCGAAGAGATCTACAGTTGCGGCCGATTCTACGAAGTCAAGGCACCAACCGCGTAGCGTTGCGGATGCGCGCAATCGGTTTCCGCGTGACGAGTTTGAGGCAACTCTCCTCGCCTCACGTACTCGACGTCGACCGCCATCCACGTAGATTACACCACAGAAGTCCGGGCGTGTTCCGGACTTCGCCTCCCTGTCTCTCACCAGAAGGATCTCATGCGCAACCCAGTATTGCTCGCAGCAACTGTTCTCGGCCTCGCGGTCGTCTCTCAGGCTCAGACCACGCTCAATCTCGGGCAACCGATGACGAGCGCCAACCAGGGCAACCCCAACGGCGGTATCTACTTCGACATGGTCGTGACCAACACGATCACGCTGGACGAAATCCAATACGTCGCGTCCGACGCGAGCCCCGCTGGCACGTCCGCCTTCAACATGTACTTCGGTCCGTCAGGCTGGCAAGGCAACGTCGGCGCCAACCCAGGCCCGTGGACGCTGATCGGCACCACCACGCCCGTCGCGATCCCCGGCGCAGTCGATACCATTGTTGACGGTGTCCTGATGGGCGCCGGCCCGAACACCGGACAAACCGTCACGTTCGCCCCGGGCACCTACGGCATCGCACTCGAAGCCATCGGTCACAGTTGGGGCTACCAGAACGGCTTCTTCAACTTCGCGGACGCAAACATCTCCGTCGACACCGGCGGTGCGTCCAACACCTTCTTGGCGCTGCCGACGTTCATCCCGCGGAGCATCAATGCGGTGATGACCTACACGCTCGGCGGCACGCCGATCGCAGTTGCTTCGCAACAGACGTATGGTGAAGGCTGCTACGCCAGCTACCAGACGTTCTACGAACAGATGGGCAACACGTCGACCAACCAAGACCTCAGCAACACGTCGCTGTATATGACCCTCAACACCAGTGGTGCGAACCCGGTTTGGGATGTCACCTCGGGCACGGCCGCTCCGGTCCTTCCCGGCGCCGCTGCCGTCACGCAGGTCTTCCCCGATGACAACACCAGCGTCGTCGTTCCGGTTACTGTTCCGATTCAGTACCCGCAGGCGGGTGCTATCGCCGTCACTGGCGCCACCGTTGAGATGAGCCCCGATGGCTTCATCTCCCTCGACGGCACCAACCCCGGCGGCAACCCGGTCTTGGCCGACTGGTTGATGGGCGGCGCTCGCGTCGGCAACCACCACGACATGGATCCGATCACCGGCGCCGTTGGCACCGTCTGGGTCGAAGAAGATTTCACCACGCTGCAAGCCACGATCTTCACCTGGGAAGGTATCGCCAGTCGCGCGCAACCTGGCGTCAACACGATCCAGATCATCTGCTACTTCACGGGCGACATCGAGATGCGCTTTGGCGCGCTCAACCTTGCCGTCGGTGGTGGCTGGCCAACGATCGTCGGCTACAGCCCGGGCAACGGCTCGCTCGACCCAGGCACTAGGGACGTCAGCATGACGCCGTACTCGACCGGCGGTGTCGACAGCAACCCGCTCGCGCTCGCGTCGGATGCCAACCCGGTCCTCGGCACGACCATCAACCTGACGACGTCCGATGAGTCGACCAACCCGAGCATCGGCGCGACGTTCTTCTCGCTGAGCCCACTGCAAGGCACTCCGGTGCCGCTTGCCGTGATCAACGCTCCGGGCTGCTTCGCCCACATCGGCTCGCTCCCCGTCTCGGTGACGATCGACAACTTCTCGCCCCCGATCAACGGCATGTCCGCCGCCTTCCCGATCCCCAACAACCCGGTTCTGATCGGTGCCACCGCCGGCGCCCAAAGCGTCTGGCTCGACGCAGCCGCCAACCAAATCGGCCTCACGTCCTCCAACGGCGTCCTGCTGAAGTTCGGCATCTAACTGCGCCAGTCGACTGATCCACAGTCGACGAAACCTCAGTCGACGAACCCCCGTCGACCCAAACGGCTGCCCGC
>CAXBFC010000016.1:0-34298 GCA_963974725.1 uncultured bacterium
AGTTCTTTTTGCAAGCCTTGCATGCCCAGCGCGATTTCCATGACCGCGCGGTCCTTGCCGTAGACGTGCTCCATGATGCGTTGCTCGAGGTAGACCGTGAAGCCTTCGTTGAGCCAGAAGTCGCGCCAGGTCGCGTTGGTCACCAGGTTGCCGGACCAGCTGTGCGCCAATTCGTGCGCGATCAACGCCACCAGCGACTTGTCGCCAGCGAGGATCGTCGGTGTCGCGAACGTCATGCACGGGTTCTCCATGCCTCCAAACGGAAAGCTCGGCGGCAAGAACAGTACGTCGTGGCGGCCCCAGCGATACGGGCCGAACAGCTCTTCGCAAGCGAGCACCATGCGCTCGAGGTCGTCGAGTTCTTTGGCGGCCTTTTCGACGATTGACGGCTCGGCCCAGACGGCGCAGCGGCCACTGATCGGCAGCGCGGTGATCTCGCCACATGCCAACGCGATCAGATAGCTCGGCACCGGCCGGGTCATCTCGAACAGCGTGTGGGTCAACTTGCGCTTGCGCAGGTCGGCGCTCATCACCGTGGTCATGCCTGCCGGCGCGGTCACCCGCGCGTTCCAGGTCACGCGCACTGCTGGCGAATCCTGCAGCGGAATCCAGCTGCGGGTCAGGATCGCCTGGCCCTGCGTGAACAAGAACGGCTTCTCTTTGCCACTGGTCTGCTCCGGCGCCAGCCATTGCATCGCCTCCGACTGCGGCGACGTGTGGTATTGGATCTTGACCGTCTTGGTGCTCGCGCCCAGCTCGATGGTCAGCGGGCGCCCGCGCCATTCACCAGCATCGGAAGCAAGGTCCCACACCAAGTCGCTGCCGTCCTGGTCGGTGACCGCCAGGATCGACAAATCGCTGGTATCGACGATGAAGGGAGCCGTTGGATCGCTTCGCTTCAGGTGGTGGGTGACTGAGCCGGTCGCCACCTTGGCCTCGAAGTCGAGGTTGAGGTTGAGCTCCAGATGCGTCGAGCGCACCTGGTCCGGCAGGGCAAAGGTGTGCGTGTCGGGGGTATCCACCCAATTGGCCGTGGTGCTGGGGGCACCCCAACAGGCGCCCAAGATGAGGCAGGAAGCGAGCGGAAGCAGCTTGCGCATGGAGAACTTGTAGCCAAAGCGAACCTTCGACACCAATCCTTCGCCGTTGCCAGCACAGCTGTTGCGTGACCCGGGGTCGATCGCAACAATGTTTGGCCTCGAAGCTATGTCCACTGAAAGCCAGATCCAACTCACCCTCCCCGATGGTTCCGTGCGCGAATACGACGCCGGCACGACGGGACTCCAGGTCGCCGCATCGATTGGCAAGGGCCTCGCCAAAGCCGCCGTGGGCATCGAATTAGCCGGCGAAGTGCAGAGTCTGCAGCTGCCCATCGACGCCTCGGCGGATATCAAGATCTTCACGCGGGACACCAAGGATGGCCTTGAGATCCTGCGCCACTCCGCCGCGCACGTGCTGGCCGACGCGGTCAAACGCATGCGCCCGAAGGCGAAGTTATGGAAGGGCCCGCCGGTCGACGACCCTCGCTACGGCTTCTACTACGACATTGATTTTGGCGATGAGCCGATCACCACCGACGACCTGCCGAAGCTCGAAGAGCTGATGCACGAGATCGTCAAGAGTGACGTGCCGTTCGTGATGTCCGAGCTCAGTCGCCCCGACGCGATCAAGCTGATGGAGCAGCATCACGAGGACTACAAGCTCGCGACGATCAACAAGATCCCCGCAGATCAGAGCCTGTCGTTCTACCACTCGGGAGACTTCGTCGATCTCTGCAAGGGACCGCACGTGCCCTCGACCGGCAAGATCGGGCAAGGCTTCGCCGTGCTGGCACTTGCCGGCGCCTACTTCGGTGACAACGCCGACAACAAGATGCTGACCCGCATCTACGGCCACGCGTTCGCCGACAAGAAGGCGATGGAAGTGCATCGCAAGAACCTCGAAGAAGCCGCCAAGCGCGACCACCGTCGTCTCGGTGTCGACCTCGACCTGTTCTCGACGATGGGGGACCTCGGTGCCGGCCTGATCCTGTGGCACCCGAAGGGCGGCTTCATCCGCCACAAGATCGAAGAGTTCTGGCGCCAGGAGCACATCAAGGGCGGCTACGACATCGTCTACTCGCCGCACATTGCGAAGAGTGATCTGTGGCAGACCTCCGGCCACCTCGACTTCTACAAGGAGTCGATGTATTCCGGCATCGACATCGACGGCGCCGAGTACCTGCTCAAGCCGATGAACTGCCCGTTCCACGTGCAGATCTTCAAGTCGAAGCGCCGCAGCTACCGCGAGCTGCCGTTCCGTTGGGCCGAGCTCGGCACCGTCTACCGCTACGAGAACCAAGGTTCACTGCATGGTCTGCTGCGCGTGCGCGGCTTCACCCAAGACGATGCCCACCTGTTCTTGCGCGAAGACCAGGTCGAAGAAGAGATCACTCGCTGCCTGCACTTCGTCGTCGACATGCTGCGCGCCTTCGGCTTCGACAAGTACGAGATGATGCTGTCGACCCGGCCCAAGAAGAGCGTCGGCGAAGACGCCAGCTGGGAGAAGGCCACCGAAGCGCTGCGCAAGGCGCTCGGATCCGTCGGCCTCGGCTACGAAATCGATGAAGGCGGCGGTGCCTTCTACGGCCCGAAGATCGACGTCAAGATCAAGGACAGCCTCGGCCGCACCTGGCAGTGCTCGACCATTCAAGCCGACTTCAACCTGCCCGAGCGCTTCGACATGACCTACATTGCGCAGAGCGGTGAGCGCGAGCGCCCGGTCATGATCCACCGCGCCCTGCTCGGCTCACTCGAGCGCTTCTTCGGCATCCTGGTCGAAAACTTCGGCGGCGCCTTCCCGGTCTGGCTGGCACCAGTTCAAGCCGTGATCCTGTCGGTCGGCGAGCGCCACATCGAGAAGGTCGAAGAAATGAGTCAGGCGCTCAAGGCTCGCGGCCTGCGCATCGATCCCGACGTCTCCGCCGAGAAGATCGGCAGTAAGATCCGGACCCACCTGTGGCAAGAGAAGGTCCCAATGGTCGCCGTGGTCGGGGATCAAGAGTTCGAAAGCGGCACCGTCACGGTGCGTTCGCGCGTCGGGGGGGACCTCGGCACGATGACCGTCGAAGCGTTTGGCGACATGCTTGAGAAGATGTCGGCCGATCGCGAGTAGTCGCAAAGCCAGCGCAGAAGCCAATCGACCGCGGCCAGCCACCAGCGCTGGCCGCGTTCGGATTTGGCGATGCCACAGCCGCGCGTTCTCGGCTCGATTCCTTCACGCTCGGCGGATGATCCAAGTAGCGTTGCTGCGATGCGGCTTACGACCACGTTGCTTTCGTTCTTGCTGTGCCTGTCCTGTGTCGGTCCGGCGACCGCGCCAGACAATTGGGAATGGCGCGTGGTCGCGACCCACGAATACTACGGACTCGAATCCCACGAGCAGGTGGTCGAGTTGGTCATGGGGTCTGACTGGTGGCCCAGCCACCTGGCGGCAGCCAACCGCTTCGCCGCTGAGGGCTGGGAGTTGCAGCCGTCTGATGGATCTGCCTTCGACCAATGCGTGCTCATGCGCCGCAGCCGCTCGAGTCCTCAGCCGTTTGAGATCCAGTGCGTGCTGCACAAGGACTTCGAAGGCGGGGGTGCCGCGGCCGTCCAGGCGCGAATTGAAGATTACCTGCGCGATGGTTGGTCGCTTGAAAGCACGAGCAAACTGTTCCTCGAGTTCCGCCGTCGTTTGTGAGTCCCGAGAACGCGCACATCGACACAAAACCCGTAGATTAGCTGTCACCGTGAGCCGATCCGGCCCCCTGCTTCAGTGTGAAGACACCGAAGTTGATGGAAGTGATGCGGACCAAGTTGCGAGTGCAGCACCGTAGCCTTCGAACCGAGCAAGCCTACTGCGCCTGGGTAGAACGCTTCCTGAGGTTCCACAGCCTGCGTCACCCGCGCGAGATGGGCGCGCCCGAAGTGCAGGCGTTCCTCAACCAACTAGCCGTGGACCGTCACGTAGCGGCCTCGACTCAGAACCAAGCGCTCAGCGCGATTCTCTACCTGTACAAGCAGGTCCTGGAGATCGAGATGCCCTGGCTCGAAAACCTGGTGCACGCCCGCAAGTCCGTTCGCCTACCGGTCGTGCTGTCACGCGCAGAGGTTCGCGCCCTGTTGCCGTGCTTACACCATCCGAGCGACCTGGTCGCCCGCCTTCTCTACGGATCGGGCCTACGCCTCCTAGAGTGCTTGAGCCTGCGGATCAAAGACATCGACTTCGATCGCGCAGCCATCGTCGTGCGACAAGGCAAGGGCAACCGAGATCGCCAGACCGTGCTACCAGTGCCAATCCAAGAGCCCCTGCGCCGTCACCTGGAAGCCGTTCGCCGGCAGCATCAGTCCGACATCACCAGCGGCGCCGGCTACGTCGCTCTCCCCAACGCCCTGACCGAGAAGCTACGAGGTGCCGATCGCGACTGGCCGTGGCAGTGGGTCTTTCCAGCCACCCGAACCTATGTGCACGCCCCAACCGGAAAGATCCGCCGCCACCACCTGCATGAGACCGTCATCCAACGAGACATCAAACAGGCCGTGCGCGACGCTGGCCTCAGCAAGCGAGCCACGCCCCACACCCTCCGTCACAGCTTCGCGACGCACCTCCTCGAAGACGGCTATGACATCCGCACGATCCAAAGCCTGCTAGGGCACCGCGACGTTCGAACCACCATGATTTACACCCACGTCTTGGGGCGCGGAGCGCTCGGAGTCCGAAGCCCTCTCGATGGCCTCGGGGAACACTGAGTGGGTATATGCGACTTGCGTATTCGCGAATGTGGATTGGGGCCTGTAGGCGGCGGGGGTTCGGGGGGCTTGTGCCGGTGGTTGGTGGGGATAGGCTGCGAGTCGGGCGACGGGAATGTGCCAGTTGCCTACTACTAGTTGGGTTGACGTGGAGCACTTACTGGCTGGCCTGTTCGTTGTGCTTGCAGAGCGTCATCGCACGCGACGAGCAACCAGGACGCACGGCTAGCCACAGACAAGCAAGAGCACGTGGTCTGTGATTCTCGCGGAGGCCATGCGGTGCTGACTGCGCGTGTGTCTTGTGCGAGCGTCGTTGTGCGGGGTCACACCGTGCAGTTGCTTTGGATCGGTGTAGTCGTCTTGTCCGGGTTACCGATCGGAGCGACTGTCGGCCGGGCACGCGACAGGAGCGCCGGTCGGCGGTATGGTCGCAACCCAACACGCCAATGCAGCAGACGATCGCTTCGCGATCGCAGCTGATCGGCAAAAGACGTTGGACGAAACCGCTTCGCGGTAGCCCGCTCCTGGCGTAGTCGCCGGTAGAGCACGATTGCCTCATCACGCCCTCGCGCGCATTGCGCCGTTGGCCGACACTTTCCTCGCGGCAGGGAGCAGTCTCTAACCACGAGGAAGACCGATGACGACTCTCCGCGAGCGGATGATCGATGACCTTCGCATCCGCCACTACGCACCCCGCACCATCAATACCTACGTCGCGATGGTCGCGCGTTTCACGAGCCACTTCGACCAGCCACCTGCACGGCTTGGTCCGGCCGAGATCCGCGATTTCCAACTGCACCTGATCAACCAGCAGGTGTCGCGGAGTTTGTTCAATCAAGCCGTGTGCGCGTTGCGCTTCTTCTTTGTCGTAACGTTGCAACGCGATATCGCGGTCACACACATTCCGTATGCGAAGCAGAAACGGCAATTGCCGGTCGTTCTGAGCATGGAAGAAGTGCGGCGCCTTCTTGGCACGTTGACCAACCTGAAGCATCGCGCGATCCTTGGCCTGATCTACGCAACGGGTGCTCGCTTGAGCGAAGCCATTCGCCTTGAGGTGCGCGACATCAACAGCGAACGCATGCTCGTGCACATTCGTAAAGGCAAGGGCGGCGTCTCGCGCATGCAGCCAATGTCGTCGGCGCTTCGCGACTTGCTGCGCAGCTATTGGCGGGTAACGCGGCCGCAGCCGATGCTCTTTCCCGGTGAATCCGCGGACCGCGGCATGCACCCGACCAGCGTGCAGAAGGTGTTTCACGTCGCGCGCAAGCGGGCAGGCATCGACAAATCGGTGAGCATCCACACGCTGCGCCACAGCTATGCGACGCACTTGCTCGAACTTGGTGTCGACTTGCGCACGATCCAGAAGTTGCTCGGACACGCAAGTTTGTCAACGACGTCGATCTACACGCACGTGTCGCAACGCTTGATTGGCGTCGCGAGCAAGGCGATCGATTTGCTGGCTGTTCCTCAATAGGCCGCGCCATGCCTCGCGCCACTCACGAAGTGGCCGACGTGATTCGTCTCTTTGGCGCTGACTTGTTGCGCACCGAGATGATCACGCCGGCTCGTCGTCGCGTCATGCGTGACTTGTCCGCATGTCGCACCTCACTGCTCGGCGGTCACGTCGAGTCATGCGATTCGTGTGACTACCACCGCATCGCCTACAACAGTTGCCGCAATCGGCATTGCCCAAAGTGCCAGGGCGCGCGGCAAGCGAAGTGGCTTGACGACCGCGCCGATGACTTGCTGCCGGTCGAATACTTCCACGTCGTGTTCACGATGCCGGAAGAGATCGCGAGCATCGCGTTGCAAAACAAGCGTGAGCTGTACGGCATTCTGTTTCGCGCGTCGGCGGCCACGCTGCAGACGATTGCGGCCGACAAGCGACATCTCGGTGCTGAGATCGGTTTCGTCTCAGTGCTGCACACGTGGACGCAGGACCTGCGTCATCATCCGCACGTGCACTGCGTCGTGCCGGGTGGCGGCCTCACGCCAGATCGTAGTTGGGTGTCTTGCCGCCGTGGCTTCTTTCTGCCGGTGCGCGTGCTTGGCGCGCTGTTCCGCGGCAAGTTCTTGGCGATGTTGCAGGCCGCGTACGAGCGCGGCGGGCTGCAACTACAAGGCGCGCTCGCGCCACTGAAAGACGCGTCGGCGTTTGCTGCGTGCCTGGATCGTGCGAAGGCCAAGCGATGGGTCGTCAACAGCACGCCGCCGTTTGGTGGGCCGTTGCAGGTGCTGAAGTATCTGGCGCGTTACACGCATCGTGTTGCGATTGGCAATAGCCGCATCCTCAGCGTCGGCAGCAATGGCGTTTCGTTTCTGTGCCGTGATCGCAAGCACGCGGGGCGTTCACGTGTCGTGCATTTGCCAGGCAAGGAGTTCTTGCGGCGCTTCCTGCTGCACGTCTTACCTCGCGGCTTTGCGCGCATTCGTCACTACGGTTTGCTCGGCAATCGATCGCGGAAGATCAAGCTGGCGATGTGTCGCTTGATGCTTGGGGCGCAGATGGCTGCGTCGCCGGCCAACGAAGTCGCGCCTGTCGAATACGAGGTGCACTGTCCATCGTGCAAAACCGGGCACATGGTGCGACAGAGATTGATGACGTTGCCCGAGCCGGAGTTGGTTGACTCATCATGAGCAAGTTGACGCATTGCATGGTCTGTCGCAGTCTTGGTCGCCATTCGAGGGTGGCGATTGCGGCGCCGGTCTGCACGCTGCGCGACCAGGAGTTGTTTGCCAGGGTTATGCGCACCTGTTTTGTAGCCTGCTCGCGATTGTCGTCACGGTCACGATTGCGGATCGGCGGCATGACTGTCTGCGACTACCGACTTCGGCGAGTTGGCGGCGGCGGTAACCGCGATCGGTTACCCATAGGGCCTTGCAACGCGGCATCGTCCAACTGATTCTATCCAGACGAAGCCGGGTGATCCCCTCGAAGGATGTCGAGCACCTCTGACGGCTTCATCAGGATAGAATCCTATTCGTTTCGTTAGAATCCTATTCGTTTCGTTGGGCGGATCCATTGGCGTTTGCAGCGTTCGATTCTTGCCGCTAACTGTCTAGCGTGATCCGATGTCGTGCTACTGATGACGTCTGTTCCCGAGGCAGTTCTGATCGCTGGCGCTAACGGTGCTGGCAAGACAACGTTCGCTCGCGAGTATCTGCAGGTGCGATACCCAGACGCAACGTTCCTCAACGCCGACGAGATTCAGCGCGAGGGGAACGGGTTTGATCATCCGGTCGCAGCTGGCCGAGAGTTGATGCATCGTCTCGCGGATCTCGTCGCGCAGAAGCAGACGTTCGCCGTGGAGACGACGCTGTCGAGTCGCAGCTACGTCAGCAAGCTGCGCTCATGGGCAGCATCCGGTTACCGCACAAGCCTTCACTTCATCGAGCTTCCGTCCGCTGACTTCGCTGTGGGGCGGGTGGCAACGCGAGTTGCGGCCGGTGGGCACGCCGTCCCAGAGGCGGACATTCGGCGGCGATTTGATCGAGGCGTTCGCCTCTTTCCGACGATCTACCAGTCGCTGGTGGATTGCTAGTATCATTGGCGCAGCGACGACCAAGGACTTCGACTTGACGACTACCACAGCCAATAACCGCAAGGACCCCGAGCTTGAGCTGATGATCGAGGCAGCTCGACGCGCGACGTGGGATGCGTTGCACGGGCCGCGCCACTTGAGGTCTGGACGATTCCGCCCTGTCGGTGGTGATGATCAAGAGCCTGGCGCGACCGCCCAACAAGACGATGCAGCAGACGACGCTTCGCGTCGCAGCTGATCGTCCGATCCGTTGGACGAAACCGCCAGTTCGCGAGCTATGCAGAAGCTGTTCTTTAGCGCGATCAACTCATGGTGCTGGCTGCGAATCGTGGTCGGGCTGACGGGCCTCGGTGTCCTCTTGGGTATGGTTGCCTACTTCGTGGTCGGAGGAGTAGTCGGTTGGGTTGTTGCGGTTGGACTTGCTTTGATCGGGGCGTACTTCGGGTTCCGCACGGCAAGCTATGCACGTCGCCGCAACCAGCTCGTGGAGTTCGCGCACGGACAGGCTCCGAGCACCAACTCACACGCTCAGCCACAGGATCACGAGGATCAGTAGCTCTTGCCCCATTGCCTGCTGAGCGCGGTGATGCGACGATCGCCGTCCAACAAGCCAATGCAGCTGACGATGCTTCGCATCGCAGCTGATCGGCAAAAGACGTTGGCCGACAGGTCTACACCCGGGGCTCACCCTGTGACAATGCAATCGCATATGCCATGCCAAGCGATGTGGCCTTGGTGGCTAGCTGGCGCGGGATGTGGGGCGCTCATGGCCCTGGGCATACTCGGCGACGCGGCACAAAGCAGTGAGCGCCTTACAGAGATGGTGTTCCTCACTTTGGTCAGCGCGAAGCCATCGTCTTACCTGTTCATTCCGTTCGTGACCCCAGAGCTGTACATCTTGCTCGCATGGTCGTTGCAAGGCATGTGGATTGGTGCTGCGGTCGCGTGGATTGTCAGGAGGTTTAGGTGGGACTTCCTGCGGTCCGTCCTCTTGCTTGTCATGGCGGAGTTGCTGGTTCCTGCGATCCTGGCGGTCTTGTCCTTGGTCTTGGGCTTCTAGTCGGTCATCCCGGTATGCTGCGGCCCAACTAGACTCATGGGAGTGCTGTTAGTGACGATCGCAATCACAGTCCATCTGTTCGATGGCCCAGCACCTCAAGTGCTATTCGGATTCGGCGGTGTGGGTGTCGCTTGCCTGTGCCTCCTGCCGTTCGCGTCGGCTGCGCCGAATAGCGATGTCTAGTGTTGGTGCAGCGCAACCACTTCGATTTCGTGTTCCAGCATCGGAGTAGTCAGCTGTTGAGTTTGCGCGATCGGAGCGTCGGTCCCTCCGTGCTGCCGACGCCGACCGGATTGAGGGCGCCCTGCGCAATACCTGGTCTTACGCCGCTCGCAGCGACCAGGCGCGAGTCCACTGCGGAGGCGAGGTCCTGGTTGTCGTATGGGCCGATGTGAAGTCGCCCGCATGCTGGGAGGCGGTGAACGCGGTCGTGGTTGCGCGTCTCGTCGCCCGCTGAGTGCGATCATGAACTTGTGCGGTTGGCGGTGACGACAATCACACGGCAGAGTCGGCCATTCTGCCAAGATGTTCTCGGCGCCTTGACGCAAAGGCTCACTTGGGCTTGTCAGGATCGAGACAAGGACTTGGTGCACGTCGCGCAGGCGATCGGGCGATCGTCGGGCACCTCAGCTCGCATGCCCGACGTGACCTCAGAGCTGCGCGGTGGCTGCGTTGGACCTTGCTGCCAGGTCGCCCAACTTTATGCAGTCGCTGACGATCGTTCTCGGCACGCCGCTTTCCGGCGCAATCGGAGCTCTGCGCCGGGTGCGTTCGCAGCTGAGCGTCAAAGACTCTGGGCGGACAGGCAGTGAGTCGCGAGTGCCGTCAGGGCCGACATGCTTCCTTGCGGTGAAGCTGCGACCGACTCGTGTTATCGGCTACAATCCGACACACCCATGAAGAGTCACTTCCATAGCGCGGTCGTCTCCGCCCTCGCGATCCTCTGTGCCGGTTGCAACGCGCCGGGCGGGAAAGGTACGGCCGAGGATCAACGACCCGACGTCACGGTGAGTTTTCATGTTGAAGGACAGCACGGCGCCCTGGATCGACCAACTCGAGTCTGGCTGAACGCGAGCAAGCCAGGTCGGCGATCAGTCGGCAGCGTGCAGTCAGAGAGTTCCACAGGTGATGGAATGCATAAATACCCCACTGGAACTACCGCTCATGCGATCGCGGCCTACTACGGCCCCATTCTCATTAGAGCAGGTTGGGAAAACGCCGACTTTTGCATCGTCGGCAATGCGATCCATTTCTACAAGCCAACACGAATCGCGGCTCGATCGGACGCAGGACAGCTTGTGGTGAGCGTGACGCCGCACTGAAGACGGGCCCCTTTTCGCCGATGTGACTCACTTGCATTGGTTCCATTCCATTCGCGACAGAGGCCGCAACTCGAAGGTGTTAGGCCGGCCATGCATCGCGGTCGCGACAGCAAGCCGAGTTGTTGATGTTGTCGTATCGACTCCGACCAGCGGCGATTGCCGTGTGCGATGCCGCCCAACTCACCATGCAGCAGACGAAGCTTCGCGTCGCAACTGATCGTGACAGGCGTTGCACAGCAGGGAGATGAGTCGATGCTCGCGGCCGCTCGCAATACGATTTGCGGCCGGTTTTGAGGCGACGTGCTCGGCATGGGTCAGGAAACTAGCCAGGTACGCCTTCGGGCTTTAGGCTTTAGGCTGACTGACCGTAGGCGCGGTCGCAGCGCCTTCCTTCGTGCTGCTCGACGACGGGTCACCCAAGTGTGACAAGGACATAGAAGATGCCGCTGACTTCCGTAATGCATTCGCGTCCGTGGTTCGCAACGGCACTTGCGCTCCTGACGGCCTTCGGCGCGTCCGTCTCCGCGTGGGCGCAGGACGACAAGCTGGGCGCGTTAGTCGGCGACTGGCTCTACTACGAGGACCGAACGGAGGGCCGCCCCATCGAAAAGCATGGCCCGCCGATAAGCATGAGCTTCGGGTTTCGGATCGATAAGGGCGCGGTTGTCATGGTCCGCGGGCGCCGCGAGGAGCGCATCCCGATCGATGGTTCGGTCCGTGAAGATCCGAAAGCAGACGCGGTCTCGCGCTACAGCGGAGCGTGGCAGGACGGCCTTCTCGTCTACAATATGGAGAGTGTTCGCACTTCGGACAACAAGCGCACACTGCTGATCCGGAGAACGTTCCGCATCACGCCCGACGGCCTGGAAGTCCGCGTTTCCATCGATGAGGGCGCGGAAATGGTGGCGATCTACCGCCATCTGCAGGACATCGAACTGGCCACTCCGATCAAGGGCGCGATTGCCGACATCGCGTGGCTGGCCGGGGCGTGGATCGGAACGCGTAACACCAGGTCGATCGAGGAGCGTTGGAGTCCACCCAAGGGCCGCGCCATGCTCGGCGTAGCGCGAACCGTCTCGCCCGCCGGCAAGATGGTTGCGTTCGAGTTCCTGCGCATCGTCGAACGCGATGGCAGCCTGGTCTATGTCGCGCAGCCCGGTGGCAGGCCGCCAACCGAGTACGTGCTCACCGAGCTGGGCAAGGCGCGCGTCGTGTTCAAGAACACACGCCATAGCTTCCCGCAGCGGATCGTGTACGAACTCTCGGAGGAAGGTGCGCTAACCGCCAAGATCGGCTTCGCCAATGGCGGCGACTACCAACCCTTCGAGTTCACGCGGGAGGGCAAGTAGGGGCCCGATCGTGCACCTTGCGGCGACAAAACGCCAGGACCGCAGCGACAGAGTCGATGTGCTGGAGCTTGCTGCTACGATGCGTCACTTCGGTCGATAGAGGCATGGTGTCACGCGGCCTGCTCTTGCCGCGAGCAACGCGTTGTTGCAGCCATCTTGGCCGGCCTATCCGGTCGATCGGTTGCGGGGTGAAGCGCCGACCTCGTTCTGTTGTTCGTGGGGGGTCGGAGCTGTAGTCGGTCTGGCCGCCATACTGATTGCAGATCTTCTCATGGGCTGCAGGCAATCGCGTGGTTGCGCCGCCCAACCTCGAAATGTTTGCGAACGCGTACCTGCGGTCCTTTCATCGGCCCCAACTTGCATCTCCAAACACAAGCGGCGTAGTCTTTGCTTCTCCGTCGTGTGCGCCGGCATCCAGACCGACTTCGTTATTCTGAGCTCAGATGCCCGCCGTTGCGGAGTGACCTTTCAACCAACAGGACGCATCATGGGAATCCGAATCAACGACATCGCACCCAATTTCACCACGGACTCGACCGCAGGCGAGCTGACCCTCCATGACTGGATCGGCGACAACTACGCCATCCTGTTTTCGCATCCGAAGGACTTTACCCCAGTCTGCACGACCGAGTTCGGTGCCGTCGCCCAACTCGCACCCGAGTTCGCCAAGCGCAAGACCAAGGTGATGGGGGTGTCGGTGGACAGCGTCGAGGAGCACCGGAAGTGGCTGCGCGACATCCAGGCGTTTGCTGGTGTCCCTGCGGACTTCCCGATCATCGACGACACCTCGCTGCAGGTTGCAAAGCTCTACGACATGTTGCCTGCCGAGGCCTACTTGCCTGATGGGCGCACGCCAGCGGACAGCGCCACTGTGCGGACAGTGTTCATCATCGGACCAGACAAGAAGATCCGTCTCACCATGACGTATCCCATGTCGGTCGGTCGGAACTTCGCTGAGATTCTGCGTGCCCTCGACGCTATTCAGGCGACTGACGGCGAGCCGCTGGCGACCCCTGCCAACTGGATGCCAGGACAGGACGTGGTCGTAGCATTGAGCCTCAACGACGAGCAAGCGAAGGACAAGTATGGTGCGCTCGACATCAAGTTTCCCTACTTGCGTCTTGCGAAGGCACCCCAATAGGGCGCTCGGCGGGTCATCTGTTCTCTACCTCGGAGCCGGAAGCCTGGGACGAGATTGAGGAATCGCTGCGCAAGATCGAGGAGCCGCTGGCTTCGAAGGACCGTTCGAGATGATCGTCGTCGGCACGAAGTAGGCCGAAGCTTGGCTGCAGCCACCTCGTGGCTTGGTCGCGCGGTCGTTGACGCCCCGAACAATCAGGGTTCCACTGGGTCGCCCGATGCTGTCGCACGCAGTTGACAGAACGCAGCCCAACTAGCCACATGAGCATGCGCCGCCGCGTGCCGCAGCTCCGTGGCAACCGACCTTGGATGAGTGACCCTATCCTGAACTCGCGACCAGATGCGGCCGGCAATCCGTGGTGTTGGATTCGGCTATGGGTGTACCTGGACCTTGCGGTCGGCGCCTACGGCGGGGTGATACTGTGGATCGTTCTTACCTTCAACGATGGCTGGGCGAGCGCCGCGGCTTGGGTGGAACGCCCTGACGTAGTCTCCGCTCCATCTTCTGTTCCGCCGGTCGAGGGTGCGTTCGAGACCTTGGTCTGGCCGGCACTCACCTTGTTGGTTGTTGCTTGGCTTGGTGGCGTGGTACTGACCGGGTTCGCCGCATGGCGTAACTTGACCCTGTCTTCTGATCCACGTGTCGTGTCTCACGCAGCAAGCCCCAGTAGCTGACCATGCTGCGCAGTGCAGTGCAGCGGAATGACCACAGACCCTAGCAGGCATTACATGTTGTTCGGGGATCCATCGCAGTTCGCAGTCGAGGCCCAGCTCGAGCCCGGTCCCGAGTTTGGCCCGATCCAAGGCAAGAACCTGGTCGGCAGGATCCGAGTCTGGATCGGTGGTCGAGCAGTCGGACGATACGATGAACCCGCGTGTTGGCTGGGTCCCCCCTTGAAGCATCTGGAGGAGATGTGCAGTCAGCTGGATGGCCTGTGGGACCCGTCGTTTGAGGGGCTCAGCATGGATGCCATTTATGACAGGCTTGACTACCTTGTCTTTCTATCGCACCGGGACCGGCGGCTTGGCTGCGACTGGAGCGAGGACAAGCGGGCGAAACACGAACGCGAATCCGACGGCTTCGACCGGTTCTACTTTCTTCTTCACTCGAGCGAAGCGTTCGATGGATGGAAGGCCTTCCTACTTCGTCCGACGGCTACGCACCTGGTTGCCGTGGTGTCGCAAGCTCCACGGAATGTGGTCGTTTCCCATCGATTCCCGGTTGAAGAATTCGAGTCAGTTGTCGCAGCGTTCTCGGTTTGGTTCCATTCGGAGGAGCAGCGACTGATTCCGAGGCTTAGGTAGGATGCGGCGCAACTCGCAATTGCAGCCGGCTAGCTGCGCTGGCAGACTTGCGCGCGCCGTGGCCGGCTCTTTTTGTCAACTACCAGCCGCTGGTGGTTTGTTGGTATCTTTGGCGCAGCAACAACCAAGGCGTCGACTTGATGCGACTACAGCAATTGACGACTGAGCGGTGATGCTGCTACGTCTGACGAGACCAACCAACGAAAGCGATGCCGTTGACGATGTTCCGCGTCGCAGCTGATCAATCTACCCGATAGGCGGTCGACGGAGTTTGCAATGGTACAAACATACGAGCCATGGTGGCCGGTCCCGGAAGCGGTCGGAAAGCGGTTTCTCTCCGCCGAGCTGAGTGTCGTCTTTCCGAAGGCACGGGTTCGTCTCGATCAAGGATATACCAATGGTGAAGCGATCGGGCCGAACGTCGTCGTCGAGTTCGAGAATGTCGCTGCAGTGACCTTGCACGAGGAGTATGTGCACCCCTGGAACGCGCCCAACGGCGAGCCACAGTGGCCCAAGGGCGTCTACGTGGCGATCGTTCGCAACTCAGAATGGGTCCCATCGTTCTCGGCAGGACAACTGGCAATGTATCGCGATCCCGTGCACTACCGCTTCGTTACCGAGTTCCCAATCATCGATGTGCTTTGCACGTGCGCGCCGTCAGCCCGATCCGAGCCAGCTCCGCCATACTCGGATGACGTCGCCTAGTCAGCACTTGCAGTGGGTGTTCCGCTGCGCGACCCGCCGCTGCACAACAAGGACGTGGAACGGAGCGTGATGGCCAATCTAGCAAGCCGGATTCAGCAACATCACCTGGCCAGGGGACCTGCGCGGCCCGAGATCCTGCAGCGGGTGTTCGCGGCGGTTCCGGTGCCGCGAGATATGCGCGAGTTCTACGAGTTGCTTGGCGAGGGCGCCGACCTCTTCGACGAGACCTACAGGCTGCTGCCCGCCGACGACATAACCCGCATAGACGTCGGGGATCCGGCGCGGCAGTGGTTCACCTTCTGCGATGTTGGTGACGGCAATTTCGTGGCGTTCGATGCTGCATCGGTTCGAGGCAGGACGTGCAACGTGATCGACTGCTTCCACGAGACAGTTCATGCTCCGGGGCAGCGCGCCGTGATCGCCAGGTCCTTCGACGAGTTTGTTGCGCGAGCTCTCGATAGCCGAGGCCAGCTATTCTGGCTTGAGGACGGCTTCGTTGGCTACGGACGTGTGTAGCGTGACGGCCAACCGCGTGATGCAGACTGGCTGACTCGTCGATTCAGCCCTACGGGTCTTCGAATCTCAGCTACCCGACAATACCGTTGCCAGACGTGTTGCACCTCGTTCGCGATCTTGAGTCCCAGGGTTTCGATGTCGAGATGCTCTCACGGCGTGATGCGGGCCATTGGTTTGCGGAGTGGTGCCAGGCCTACTTGGGCGAAGTGCGGTCGGCCACTGGACTCTATCGATACCGCGGATTGCACTGGCACGCCTTCAGCTACGGGTTCGTGAATGCAGTCGATGGTGCGGTCGCAGTCGACGCATACGCGAGACAGACTGCCGCTGCTGTGCTGGTGATCCCAGAGGATTGGTCCGGCGGGTGTGGAGTTCGGTGCCGTGGAGCAGGTCTCCCGGATTTGGTGGCTCGACGCGAGGACCTCTACGTGTTTCCAGAATCGCTCGCTTGGTCCATGGCATTCACGCACGAGCAGCCGGCACTCGGTCCATACTTTGCCCTACGAACGGGCCGCGAGTAGAGTCGCTAGCTGACTCATCGATGCAGACTCACAGCGTTGCGCTTTTGCAGCGGATCATGCAAAGACGCTAGAAGGGTGCTGAATGCTCTCGGATGTTTTCGACCAAGCAGCGCGACACCTGGTTCACCAACAAAGGAAGTTCATGAGACGTCTACTCGCCGTCCTACTCGTTACTGCGTTCGCCATGGGCTGCACGACTCCGACGGCCGCCTCCGACCAACAGTTGCAGACAGAAGAGCGAGCAATGCAGGTCCAGTACCTTGAAGTGGTGACCAAGGATGTCGACGCAGTTTGCGCCGGCTACTCGGCAGCGAACGGACTGCAGTTCGGCGCCCCGGTTGCAGGTCTCGGCAACGCCCGAACGGCGGCTCTGCCGGGGGGCGGCGTGGTCGGAGTGCGTGCACCCATGAGAGAATCAGAGCAATCGGTGGTTCGGCCCTACTGGCTCGTCGACGACATCCAAGCTGCAGTCGCTGCAGCACAAGCATCCGGTGGCGTAGTCGCCCATCCTCCGATGGAGATTCCCGGCCACGGTACATTCGCAATCTACATCCAGGGCGGAGTGGAACACGGTCTGTGGCAACTTTAGCGCCGCACCATCACGTGACGCGACGTCTTGCACGAGCTGGCTGCGGACGCTACTCCGCGATGCAGATGAATCACTGAGAGTCTGGCTCGACCACTCCCGGCCGCTGCGTTCAGGATGGTATGTCAAGCACGCTCGCTGAGTAGTCACCGTTGCCTTCCAACTACCTCGCCAATCGCCAGCCGACTCGTTTGCGGCACATGCTGCGGTATTCGGACGATGCGGACATGAAAAGCAAGCGGAAGTTATGGCCCCGTCTGGCAGTGCTGGTTGCATCGCTGTTGGTGCTGGCCGCCCTGCTCTTCGTCGCCTGCGACTTCCTTGGCATTGGACCGAACATCGGACTCCCGGTTGGGTACTATGGTCGTTTCAACCGAGTTCTGGCACGCATCGAGGCCAGCCCCGACATCGTGGTCGTTCGCACGACTCTGCATCGAGATGTAGAACTCGAAGACTTCTACATCACCGTCCGAACGCAGGACAACCGCGAGGTGCGCCTGCGTTTTGAGGAGGCGCACACCCGGCCGTACGACGAGTTGCTCCAAGAACTGAGGAGAGTTGGGCTGTGAAGCGGCGCGAGCTTTGGGGCGCCGCAATCGCGAGCACTTCGAAGTAAGGTGTCCGGCAACAAAACCATCATGCGCCCAGCAACGTGAGTTTCATCAGGATGCAAAACCATGAGTGATCCCTTTCTCCCACGCGTCGGCGGAACCCTCAGCGCCGACATTGCCGTTCCCGAACACGAACGAGAATTGCTCTTCTATTCACGGGTACTCACCACGGGCGAGAATCCGCTCTGGCGCGAGGATCTGATGAACAACCTAGGCATGCCGATTATCGGCCTGGGCGCGCACAAGGCCGAATACGCGGACCTTCCGCTCCAATGGATGCCGCACATTCAGGTCGCCGATGTCGCGGCCAGTGTCGAGCGTGCGCTCGAGCTCGGCGGGAGTGAGTTGATGCATGGCAAAGACGATGATGGCAACAGCCAGTGGGCGGTGTTGCTCGATCCGAATGGCGCGGCGTTCGGGCTCATCCCAGTTGTTTCCGGGGAGGCGATTGCCCCGAAAGAGGGCGGTGCAGCGCGCGATACCTCGGCGCGCGCGGGGTGCATCGCCTGGCTCGATCTGACAGTCTCCGACGCTTCGACAACCCGCGACTTCTATCGCCAGGTCATTGGCTGGTCCGTGCAGGACGTCGCCATGGAGCACGCAGGCGAGCGCTACGCCGACTACAACATGCTCGGTGATGATGGCAGCCCGGCTGCCGGAGTCTGTCATGCGCGAGGCGCAAACCTGGGGCTGCCGGCAGCCTGGATGATCTACCTTCCCGTTGGCGATCTGGCCGAAAGTCTGCGTCGCGTTCGAGACGAAGGGGGCAAGGTCATCAAGGCGACACAGGGGACGGATGGGGAATACGCATACGCGGCGATTCAGGACCCGGTGGGGGCATGCTTTGGGTTGGTGCCGGGGTAGAGCAGGTTACAGGGGCTGCCGCGACGTTGCTCCTGGAAGCGCAGTTTGCCGAATGGAGAAGTCCGCACAATTACTGCATGCAGCAGGCGACGCTGCGCTCCGCTGACGATTACGTAACTCAATCCAACCGCCGCACCATGGATTTCCTCAGCGACCGCCTCGACAAGGCACTGTTCCATGATCCTGACGAGCTATCGTTTATTGAAGCCAACATAGGCTTCGGCAAGTTGACGTTGGCGCAGGCTCGTAAGGGACTGCGCAAGGCCAGGAAGGCCGAGGATGTCGAGGGAGTCGACCTATCAGGTGTTATCGACGAACTCGAACAGATCCTCGATGACCTCAAGTTCACGAAGGACCCAAAGAGCGCCATCATCAGCTGGGTCCATGAACATTACAGAGAACTCGAGGCGACGGTCCGTGAGCACTATGTGATCGAGGATTTGATGATCCGTGCGCACAGTGATCGCGGCTACCTGGTGATCGCAGGCAAGGCGGCGGCGCCCGTTACTGGCATCGAGCATCTCGTTGAGCGGCTGTCGGGCTTTCGGGCGAAGAACATGGTGGCGGTGAAGAGATAGTCTTGGAGCTAGAGGGGTTGTTGCTTACCACCGATGGAAACTTCAGCCGTGGCCCCGTCGTCGAACTGACGTTCAAGTGACTCGCTGCAAGCAAGCGAGGTAGACTGCCAGTAACGAGCCGTCGTAGTCGGCGGCTCGCTCAGCACACGCAGTTGCGTGGCCGATTGGGCAAGCATGGTGAAGGCGAGATCCACGGCAACTATCGTCGCTCTGGTGTTCCTGGCCGGGCTTGTCGCGATCCCGGTCATTGGCTACGTGGGCAGCCTGGATGATCTACCTTCCCGTTGGCGATCTGGCCGAAAGTCTCCGTCGCGTTCGAGACGAAGGGGGCAAGGTCATCAAGGCGACGCAGGGGGCGGATGGGGAATACGAACAGTGCGCAGGTGATTGTGCCATTGCAATGGTCGGCGTTAGGATGCACGCAACAGGAGAACGTCATGAGCAAAGTTCGACGCGGGTCGGAGAATCAGTATTCGGTCTCGATGTGGGGTGTTGTGATCCTTGCACTCGCGATGGCGTGGGTGATCCTTGGCAGGGGCATGCTCAGCGATGTTCTGCAAAGCGAACCGATGAGCTGGGCGATCTACTGGCTGGTGATTGCTCTCGGGGGCTTGGCTGTGCATCGCGCACATCGGGCAGAGAAGGCCTCACGATTGCTCAATGCAGCAGGCGAAGCTGCACGCCCCAGTGGATCAACCAATGACGTGGGCAGGGCAAATGGCGTTCTACTCCCTTGAACCCGAGGTGGCCGGCGAATGGGGCGATGAGACTGTCGCCGACGTCTCGGTGCATCCTCCGCGTGTCCAGCGACTGCACTACCAATTTGACGGCTGGCTTGGCGATGCTTTGCTCGAGTCCTTCCCCTGCTACATCGTGTCGAATGAGCTGGGCGCCTCGTTGCTTGCCAGCGGTCTCACGGGCTTCCAACTTGAAGATTGCACGGTCTCAAAGTCCAGCCAGTTCGACGAGCTGTATCCCGGCCGGCAGTTGCCGGTATTCAAGTGGCTTCGTGTGTCCGGGACACCGGGCCAAGATGACTTCGGCATTTCCTCGGACAACGAATTGGTTGTGTCGATGGCTGCCAAGTCGGTGCTAGAAGAGCACCAAGTCGAACATTGCGAGGTGGCTCCGTGGTCCTCCTGACAAGGCCTAACCCTACCCTACCGCCGCACCAAGACCTTGCTCAGTGATCGACTCGACAAGCCCGAAGTGCGTCATCATCAGCTCGATCCATGACTGCTTGCGATCGGCCTCGGACCCCCTTTGTCGAAATGGGCGCTCAGGTGCAACACTGCCAGGAGTCGAGATAGACGGCCTGCAACCAGTCGTTGCTGTAGACGCTCGCTCCGCGCGCACAGTGCAGCGGCACATGGGGCAGAACCGTGCAGGCTAGATCCAAAGTAGCCGTCATATTGCTTGTGCTGCTGGCCGGGCTTGTCGCGATCCCGGTCATTGGCTACGTGCGTGAGAATCGACAGCTACGGGCGGAGCGAGCTCGCGTGCACAGCCTGGTTCATGTCGGCCAGAATCTACGCGAAGCGCAGGGAACCCTGCGACAGCGTGGCTACCGGTTCGAGAGCGCAACGCCTACCGAGTACCTCGCCTACCAGCAGCTGTTGGTGATCATTGGCGACACGACTCCATCCCGGCTCGACACGTTGTTCTATGTAATCGGAAGCGGCAACCCGCTCCGAACTGAGTCTCCGTACGTGGTGATGGACGCGAGCCCGGATGGTGTGATCACCGCAATCGAGTGACGGGGATGCGGCAGGCAACCCCGCCATGGCGTGACGCATGGAGGCGGACTCGTGACACCGAAACTGGCAGCAGATACTCTGGTCAGATAGCCGGTTCGGTCGGAGCGCCACGACAGGCAAAGCATCACCATCATGACCATCGCAGTAACGGCCGCCAGCGGAAAGCTTGGCTCCGAGATCGTTCGAGCGGTTTTGGAATTAGGAACACACTCAGTCGTCGGGCTTGCGCGTAGCCCAGCGAAAGCGGAACACCTTGGCGTCGAGATCAGGCCGGGTGACTACAATTGCCGGACGCAGCTCGAGGACTCCCTGCGTTCGGTGCGAACCCTACTGCTGGTGTCCGGCATGGCCGAGCCATCGGAGCGGGTCGAACAACACCGCAATGTGATTCAGGCGGCCAAGAACGTCGGCGTCCGCAAGATCGTCTACACCAGCGTGCAGGGGGCGGAGGCCGGGAACGCATTCGCTGCGATCGTTCAAAGCAATCGCCAAACCGAACAAGACGTTCGAGACAGCGGTCTGGACTGGGCGATTGGCCGCAATGGCATCTACATCGAGCCGGATGTTGAGTACATCGATGCCTACAAAAAGTCAGGGGCCATCGCGAACTGTGCCGGAGAAGGCAAATGCGGCTACGCGACTCGCCCCGAGCTCGGCTATGCGTACGCGCGGATGTTGACCGAGGACAAGCACGACGGGCGAACCTACAATTTGCACGGCGAGGCGCTCACCCAGTCGCAGTTGGCGAACCATCTGAGCCGCGCCTTTGACACGAAGCTCATCTACAGAGAGATGGCCGTCGAAGAGTTCCGACGGGAACGCGTCGCGGAGCTGGGCGAGTTTCTGGGCGGAGTCATCGCGGGCATCTACGCGGGGATCCGCGAGGGGGCCGTCGACAATCCCAGCAACTTTTCCGAAGCGGCCGGTCGCGAACACCAGTCGTGGGCGGACTACTTCGAGAAGCTCCGAACGGTCGGGTAGCAGTCGTGAGCGAGCCGCGTGCCGGCGGTAGGCAGCACGCGCCTACTTCGGAGGCACAACCTTCGGCGGCGTCGGCGCCGGGCGCGCCAGTCGTGTGACCGCGTCCTCGCGACCGAGGTCCGAACGCCACTTCATCTCGGTGGTCGAGCGGCTGCCGTCTTGATGCACATACCAATCGACGCCAAGGTCACTGCGTTCGGTTGCGACGATCGGGCTCCACGGCACGTTGCTCGGCCACGCGTCCTTCATCGGGCTGGCATTGACCGCGCCGTTGAGTGCCGGCACGCGTGTACCGTCGGGCAGCAGCAAGGTGCGGTTCCTTGGTAGTTGCGGATCGATCGTTGGCGGTGACTTGGTGGCCGGCACGGTGCTGCCCTTGGCCGGAGCCGGCGATTCTGCGCGCGGTTCGCGCACGGTATCGGGTTGCTGGTCGGCCTGTTGGTCGAAAGGCCGCACAGCTTGGGGCCCCGCCGCAAGCCACCAGAGCACACCGATCGCACTGACCGCCAACATGGCGCCGATCATCATGGCCGCCGTGCCGCGGCTCACAGGCTGGTCACCTGTCCGTTGGACATGCGGCCGCCCAGCGTGACCGGGTCAAGCCATACCCCTTGGAACATCACGTCGAGCCCCATCAGGGTAGGTGCTATCGAGCCGGGCGAGGTAAACGGGAGAGTCGCAGCGCCGCCCGTGTTGATGGCCGCTCCGAGCAAAACCATGTTGCTGATATCGAGGTAGAGGTCGCCACCGTAGCTGAGCGGTAGGCCGCCACCTGGCCACCAGCCAAGGCTGCCAGCAAACACCGCGAGCCCGTTCGCCAGCTGGTTATCTTGCATGCGAAGCTCAAGACCGTCGGAACGCGGTGTGCCCGAAATGTCCGGGAACATCCCTGCCATGCCGTAGCTCGGCGTGCCGGCGGCGCCGCCAGTGCGCGTGCTGTTGGGGTCGATGCCGCCGATGTGTAGCGTCGGGTTGTCGACCAGCGTTCCCATGATGTAGGTCCACTCGGTCGTGAACGTCGCGGGAGCCGGCGTCGCCGCCCAGGTAACCGCGGGAGCTCCGAGACGTGCGTTCTCGCCGACCACGGCTGGAGTGCCGGCAGTGAGCGTGTCGGCCGACCAGATCGAGTGGCCATCGCTCGCCGGCCAAGCCTGGTTGTCGGGCAGGTAGAGGCCCTGGAACCAAGTGGCGTTCAGCGGCAGTGGCGCGGCGGTTGCGAACACGTCGGTCATGATCCAGCCGGTGTTGCCACCGCTGCCAACCGGTAGTGACAAGTTGGGGACCTCGATGATCACTCCAGCTGGCGTCGTGTCTGGTGCTCCGTTGACGTCGGCCGATCGCAGGATCACGCCATAGGGTTCCGCGGTCGCGGAGTCGAGATCCCCGGCCCAGTGGTAGAAGCCGCGTGCCATCGCTTGACCGCTACCGGTGTCGCCAACACCCCGGAAGTAGTCGAGCGAGATTTCTTGAAAGCCTTCCGCCTCACGATTCCAGTCGGGGCGCCTCACATACGATGCGGCCGTGATCGTTTCGCGTTCGGGATCCTGCGGGAAGACGATGAATGGGTTGGCTTGCGCAACCAGTGGCGCGGCGACGAACGTGGCAAGAACTGCTAGATGTGTGATCTTCAAGGTGCTCTCCAAAGCTTGAGTGGCGGCGATGCCCAAACGGCATGCCCACGGCGACTAGTCTAGGGTCTCGGTGAGGTAATTGCATGGCTACCCAGGCGTGGTGTTTGGTGCAGCGTTGTTACTGGGGCGTGTGCTTCTGAGTAATTGTGCCTAGGCAGCGCGGCACGCTGCGGTCGCGCTCGGCAGTTCGCATGGATCCGTGCGCGGCAAATGGCCAAACCAAGTGATGGCACCGAGGTGGTGGTTCGACAGCGGGCCAGCAAGGCTGGCCAACAGCGTTGACGGCCGTGTTGATCAGGCGATGATCACGACCATGCCGCAGGATCCGCGACTACCGTAGCGCGGCCGACCAACCAATGACGTCGCGTGGAGCCCCTTCATCGTATTGCATGTATAGCGTAGAGACCCAAGGGATCGAGTGGGACTGGTTCGCCAGCGATGGTGATGGGCACGTGGCCCTGTTCGCGTCGGGTGGTAGCGGGCAGGTTCCGCCGGTCTTGCTTGAGCACGAGGATGCGATCGCCGAACTCTTGCAATTCCTCGGCATTCGTTGCGATCGAGAGTCGTGGGCGGTAGCCGCTCGCGGTGGCATCTTCGGATACGACGTGGACGTGAACGGCGGCCCATTTCGTCGGGTGTCGGTGCCAAGCAACCCGATCCTGCTTGAGCAGGTTCCAGAGCCTCATCGCAGCTTGATCGGCCGCGTGACGGTTCACGATTGCTTCTCCCGGTTGCGGTGGCTTGACGGTTCGAAGGTCCGTTTCTGATACTCCCAACCTACAGCGCTACTGGTCTTGGCGAATACGTTGGGTGACTCGGTGAAACGCCATCTCATGGCTTTGCTTCATGTCGGCATCTGGTGCCTCGGAGCCGCCCTGCTCACGGCAGGTCTTCTGGGTCTAACCATGAGTGATGTCGTGCACTCGGAGGCCAACCTTGCAGATGCGCATAGCTTGCGGATGGCGGACGCTGGCTTGGTCGGCTACGGGCTTGTGCTGCTTCTGCATTGGCGGATCTTGGCCAACGTGCCGTGGCTCGCGGTGGTGCTGGTGGTGATGACCCTGGCAACCTTGGGCGCCGCGCTGCTGATGAGTAGGACGGACCAGGCGCTCGTGTTGCGCATGGCCAAGTTGGCCATCGGGTTGCTACCGATGGCTGTGGCCTTGGCCTTCGTGGTGTCGGAGTATCGGGACCGTGCGAATGCGCCGGACGCAAAGTCCATGCGACCCCAACGCGGGTCGCGTAGCATGATTCGTTGAGCCGCTCATGAAGATCCGAACTGCCATGGCAAGCGAAGCCCAAGAACTGTCCAAGTTGGCGGTCGCGGCGAAATCGCACTGGGGCTATTCGCAGTCGCAACTGCGAGCGTGGACCAGTGACCTGACACTGTCACCAGATGCAATTGCGCACCAGCCGACGTTCGTCGCCGAGATGCACGGCGAGTCCGGCACCGAGATTGCAGGGTTCTACCAACTCGATACGTTGCAGCTGCCATGGTCGCTTGGACACTTGTGGGTCAAGCCGCAGCTAATGCGTCGTGGCATTGGGCGTGCCATGCTGTTGCATGCTGTGGCACGCGCGGCCGACGCCGGGCTCACAGAACTCTGCATTGACTCGGACCCCAATGCCGAGCCCTTCTACGTCTCGTTCGGGGCCAAGCGAGTCGGTGCTATTCCCGCACCGATTGAAGACGACCCAGCGCGAGTGCGGCCACAGTTGCGGCTGCTTCTTGATCACCCCACAGCGGGCTAGGGTGATCGGACTTGATGCTCTGGAACCGCTCCGGAATAGGGTCAGCGCCGCCGGGCCTGGCGAGGCCCGCGGGCAGTTGACGTCACGCGTCGGTTTGGGGGACGATGGCCGGATGATTCCAAGGGCAATGGTTCCACGAGCCATGGCGTTGTTGTTGGCGATGTTCGCCGTCGGCTGCGCCGTGCCAGCTACGGGCAAGCCGCCGGTGGTGATGGCGGAGCAGGGGACCTTGCAAGTCGAGCGACAAGAACTGCACGTCGTGGCGAACTTGCATTCGAGCAGCTTTGTGCGCGACTCCGGCGTGCTCGTCGCTGCGCCACTCGAATGGCAGGTCTCGCCGATATCGTCGATCGATCTGCCGGTAAGCAGCGGCTTTCCGAACCAACCTCGACGATCTGCGCCGCCCATCTATGGAGCGATTGCCACGCCGAGCCAACTGCCGAAATGACCCCGCATGTTCGCACACCGCTGAAGACTGAAATCCTGTGGGGGTGCGGTACCGTCCTGGTGATGGCGCTGGTGACCGTTGTTGGCTTCCTCGTGTTCATGAAGCGCCTGTACGGACTGTGATTTGCGAAGCTGGGATTTGCGAAAGTTCGAAGCGATCGCGATCGCAACGCGCCAATCTTTGCGTCAGTCGAAATAGGCAGCGCTAGCAATCATGGCGGACCTCCGAAGTAGGCATCTCATCGTTCTCAAGGGACTGTTGTTTCTGATGATCCTTGGCCTGTCGAGTGTGCTGCTGCTCGTGATGCTGCCTGGCTGGCGAACCGCACTGTTGATTGCGTTGGTCGCGTGGTCCGCCGCGCGGTTCTACTACTTTGTGTTCTACGTGTTGGAACACTACGTTGACCCAACGCTCAAGTATGCGGGGCTGATGGCATTGGTTGCGGAGTTGCGCCGTCGCGTTGCGGACAGGCGGTCGCGCTGACTGGTGCGCCAACGCAGGTTGCGTTTCGCCATCCCGGCGATCGCTGACGGATGGTGCTAGCGGAGCTGCTGTCCGGTGGCAATACGACGCGAGCCCGCATCGGAACTGGCCCGAACACTTCCGTCGGCCTACAGTCCCGCCATGAGTTCGAACGAGTCCAAACCCAATGCAGTAACCCATCAATTCCTAGGAGTGCTGGTCGCGGCGATTGGCGCTGCCATTGTCTGGGTCGGCATGCAGCTGCAGAAGATCGTTACCGACGACATCAGCACTACGGTAGTTGGCGCAGCGCTATTCGTGATTGGCATGGGGGTTGCCTGCTATGGCTTTGTCCGCGATGGGCGTGCGACGCAGCATCAGTAAGCGACGGGCGAATCGGCGTGTGCGGGGGTAGCATGCTGCGATGAATCCGTTGATGCGATTCCCGACCGCGGTTGCACGCGACCCGGCGGTCGATTCGTGGATGCAGGAGCATGCCGGAGAACTGGGCAGCATCGCCCACTACTGGTTTGAGGTGATGCGGGGCTGCGGGCCCGACGTGTGCGAGCTGTTGCACGATAGACATCCGACCGACCGCGTGCGTCGGCGATGCCGCGTCTGCGTATGTCAACGCGTTCCAAGCGCATGTCAACGTCGGCTTCTTTCGCGGCGCGGAGCTGCAGGATCCGAGTGGCTTGCTGGCAGGTGCCGGCAAACACATGCGGCATGTGAAACTGCGGCCTGGCGAGGATCTCGATGCCACCGCTTTGCTAGAGCTGGTGCAGGCTGCGCACGCGGACATGCGGGCGCGCTTAGCCGCACAGTAGCACTTGCGCACAGTAGCACTTGCAAACAGTCGGACTTGCGCACAGTAGCATTTGCGGGCAGTCGCACTTGCGCCGACGCCAAGTAGCTCTGCCGCAGAGTGGCCATCGGCCACAGTCGACGTTGCCAGGAGGTGCTAGACGGGTGACGGCGAACGATCCTGCGGCTAGGCTGTTTGCGTGTTCGCCCGTCTAATGTCTCTGCCAGTGGTTTTCGGAGTCGCGGTTGCGCAGGCAGCGCCAGTTGTTCCCGGACTCGCACCAGTCGACTTTACGCGCCAGGTGCGCCCCATTCTGTCGCAGCACTGCTTTGCGTGCCACGGGCCGGATAAGGAATCGCGCGAGGCGGAGTTGTCGCTGGTGACGTTCGAGAAGGCAACAGCTGCACGCGAAGACGGCGCCGCGATCACTCCCAACAACCGTAGCGGCAGTTTGCTTTGGCAGCGCATCAACGATGCGAAGTCCCCGATGCCGCCGAAGTCGGCCCACAATGCGCTGACGACCGAGCAAATCGAAACGCTTGGGCGATGGATCGATGAGGGGGCGAGCTACGCGCCGCACTGGGCCTACGTGCCGCCGGCGAGAACCGCGGCTCCCGAGGTGCGCGAGGCTGACTGGCCGCTAGGCGACGTCGACCGCTACGTGTTGGCACGGCTCGAGGCAGGAGGTTTGGCGCACGCGGTCGATGCCGACCCGGTGACGTTGCTGCGGCGGTTGACGCTGGACCTGACGGGGCTGCCGCCGACTGCTGGCGATGTCGATGGCTTTGTCGAAGGCTACCGGAAGGATCCCGAAGCGGCGTACGCAGCGTGCGTCGAGCAATTACTTGCGAGCTCGCACTACGGCGAACGCATGGCGACGCCATGGCTTGACCTCGTGCGCTATGCGGACACGGTGGGCTACCACGGCGACCAAGAACATCGCGTCTGGCCGTATCGCGAGTGGGTGATTCGCGCACTCAACAACAACATGCCGTTCGATCAATTCACGATCGAGCAGCTCGCCGGTGACTTGCTGCCCGAGCCGAGTCAGGAGCAACTCATCGCGACCGGTTACAATCGTTTGCTGCAGACGACCCACGAAGGCGGGTTGCAGCTGGCGGAGTATCGAGCGATCTATCTGGCCGACCGCGTCCGCAATGCCTCGGCGGTGTGGATGGGGGCGACCATCGGTTGCGCGCAGTGCCACGACCACAAGTACGATCCCTACACCGCGCGCGATTTCTATGCGTTCGGTGCCTTCTTTGCAGACATCGATGACGAAGAGCATCTGCGCAATCCGTATGGCGGCTTGAATACGACGCCGACGCTGCGGGCACCGGAAATGCGCGTTGTCGATGCGACCGCGAAGCAGCAGTCGAAGGAGCTCGAGATCGAACGACGCGCGGTGGCGGCTCAGCTCGCGGCGGCGATCGCGATGCTGCCCGCGCAACGCGAGCAGTGGGAGGCTTCGCTGCTGCAGCAGATTGCCGCTGACGATGTGCGACAGGTCGTTTGGGTCGATGATGCGCTCGACACGGGCGGCGAAACAAGCGGCGCTTGGAACTTCGTTGCGAGCGGACCTACGCCGCACAGTGGAACCAAGACTCGTGTGCAGACCGCGGGTGGCAGCGTGCAGCACTACTCCCGAAAGACGACGAAGACGATCGAAGTCACGGCAGGCGATGTGTTCTACGCGTGGGTGCATCTCGATGTCGCCTCGCCGGCCAAGGCCGTCATGTTGCAGTTTCACGTTGCCGGCTCTTGGGAACACCGCGCGGTTTGGGGCAGCGATGCCATCAGCTACGGCAAGAAGCGCAAATCGTGGCACGGCTACCGGCGCATGGGCGAGTTGCCTAATGCCGGTGAGTGGGTGTGCTTGGAGGTGGATGCCGCGAGCGTTGGCCTGAAGGTTGGCGACGTGGTGACCGGTTGGGCGTTCACTCAGTTTGGTGGCACGGTGCACTGGGATGACGCCGGAGTTCGCACTTCGGTTGCCAGCAGGTCGGTGGTGGCCGCGCTGCAAACACCAGCCGGCGAGCGCAATGACCAACAGCGGGCGCTGCTGGCGGCGCATCACGAACATACGTCCGCCAGCGTGGTGGCCGCTCGCGCACGGCTCGCCGAACTCGATCAGGCTGCCAAGCAATTGGCCGACGCGTTGCCGACGACGTTGTTCACTCGCGCCCTACCCGAACCGCGCCCGGTTAAAGTACTGCCGCGCGGCAACTGGCAGGACGACTCAGGTGAGGTCGTGACCCCAGCCGTGCCGGCATTCTTGGGCAAGCTGGGGACCGGCGGCCGAGCCAATCGCCTCGACCTGGCGAGATGGTTGGTCCGACCCGAGCAGCAGGGAGGTGTCGGCGGCATGTCGGCCCGGGTGTTCGTCAACCGCACGTGGGCCATGCTGCTAGGGACGGGCCTGTGTCCATCGCCGGAAGACTTTGGCGGCCAGGGCAAACCACCGAATCACCTCGAACTGCTCGACCGCCTGGCGCTCGACTTCATCGAGTCTGGCTGGGACATCAAGGCGTTGGTGCGGCGCATCGTGCGATCGCGCGTGTATCGACAGGCGTCGGTGAGTCGATCCGATGTTGCGACTCGCGATCCGCTCAATGAGTTCTTCGCTCGGCAGTCGCGTCAGCGGTTGCCAGCCGAGATGGTGCGGGACCTGGCGTTGCAAGTGAGTGGCCTGCTGGTCGATCGGGTCGGCGGCATGAGTGCCAAACCGACACAACCACCTGGCTACTACGGCCACCTGAACTTTCCGCCGCGCAAGTACCGGCGCGACATGGATGAAAACCAATGGCGCCGCGGTGTCTATGTGCACTGGCAGCGTCAGTTCTTGCATCCGATGTTGCGGGCGTTTGATGCGCCGACGCGCGAGGAATGCACGGCGCAGCGCTCGATCTCCAATACGCCATTGGCGGCGCTGACGTTGATGAACGACCCGGTGTTCGTCGAGGCATCGCGCGCGTTTGCCCAGCGTGCGTTGCTTGCCGATGTGAAGGATGATCGTGCCCGAATCGCGTGGGCGATGCGGCAAGCGACGGCACGCTGGCCGCGCAAGCCGGAGGTCGACGTGCTGCTCGTCTTGTTGCAGACTGGCCGTGAGCACTTCATGCAGAACCCGAAAGCTGCCGCCTCCCTGTTGGCGGTCGGCTCGTCCCCGCGCGATACAGCCTTGCCTGCTGTCGAACACGCCGCATGGACGCAAGTGACGCGCACCATCTTCAACCTGCACGAGACCATCTGCCGTGAGTGATCCCAACACGTTCTGGTCGCAGCACAGCTCTCGGCGGCAGTGGCTGCAGTCGTTGTCGATGGGGCTCGGTGGTGCGGCGCTGTCGCAATGGCTGCCGGGTGCGAGCGCACCCGTGCCCGGTGACGAGCGCTACCTCGGCGTCGTGCAGCCGCGCCACTTCGCTCCCAAGGCGAAGCGCGTGATCTTCTTGTGCATGGCCGGCGGACCGAGCCAACTGGAGACGTTTGACTACAAACCGGCACTACAAAAGCTCGACGGCACGCCGATGCCGGAGAGCTACACCTTGGGCATGCCGATCGCGCAGTTGCAGGGCAAGCCGCTGACGTGCCTCGGGCCACGTGCAACGTTTGCGCGATATGGTGAGAGCGGGCAGTTGGTCAGCAGCTTCTTGCCGCACATCGCGTCGATAGCCGACGACCTTGCGGTGGTTCGCTCGATGGTGACCGAGCAGATCAACCACGATCCAGCGCACACGTTCATGAACACCGGCAGCCTGGTCTCGGGTCGGCCGAGCATGGGCGCGTGGGCCAACTATGGACTGGGCTCGCTGGGCAGCGATTTGCCTGGCTTCGTCGTGCTGACAAGCGTCGGCGGCCGCAATCCACAACCGATCGCGGCGCGTCAATGGTCGAGTGGCTTCCTGCCGAGCCAGTTCCAAGGCGTGGAGTTTCACTCGAAGGGCGACGCCGTGCACTACGTGGCCAGTCCGCCCGGCATCACGAGCGCTCGCCAACAAGATGTGGTTGCTGCGGTACGCGACCTCAATCGTCTGCGTGCCGAGCAGACGCACGATCCCGAAATCGAATCCCGCATCGCGCAGTACGAACTCGCGTTCCGGATGCAGAGTTCGGTGCCGGGGTTGATGGATGTGTCGGATGAGCCGCAGGAAGTGCTCGACATGTATGGTGCAGTTCCCGGCGATGGTTCGTATGCCAGCAACTGCTTGTTGGCGCGGCGTCTGGCCGAACGCGGCGTGCGCTTCATTCAGCTGTACCATCGCGGCTGGGACCACCATGGCGGTCTCAATCAATACATGGGTGTATGCAGTCAGCACTGCGACCGACCGACTGCGGCGTTGATTTCGGATCTGAAGCGACGCGGCATGCTCGACGACACGCTGGTCATTTGGGGCGGTGAGTTCGGGCGCACACCGATGAGTCAGGGCGGCGGCAAGGACCCCGGCCGCGATCATCACATCAAGGGCTTCTCGATGTTCCTCGCCGGCGGTGGCATTCGTAGCGGCGTCAGCCACGGTGCGACGGACGAACTCGGCTACGGCGCGGTCGAGGACGTCGTGCACGTGCGCGACCTGCACGCGACGATGCTGCGTTTGCTCGGCATCGACCACGAACGCTTGTCGGTGCCCTTCCAGGGACTGGACATGAAGTTGACGGGCGTTGAGAAGGCGCGGGTCGTCAACGAATTGTTGGCGTGAGCAACTGGCTGATCTGGGCTGCCAGGGTCTAGCTGGCCGCCCCTGTCTGCCCTGTCCTCTCTGTTCCTTCCTCTGGCCGCGCCCGTTAGCGAGGTCGCTCGGCAGCCTCTGCCAGCTTCTTGCCCCACAGTTGCATCTCGTCGACGGCGTCGTTGACGCGCTTGATCGCGCTGTCTGAAACGCCTTCGTCGAACAGCAAGGCGCCGTCATCCCCGACATGCCATTTGCCAAACGTGTGCTCCAACTCGGCGAGGTAGATGGCCGCGGCATGCAGCAGCGCCTGGGTGCTGCGTAGGGTCTCGCGCACTTGGGCGAACCCGGTCTCCTCTTTGACGTGCGACCAGGCGGCTTCGCTGTCGTGGTTGCTGACGCCTGCGTCTGCGAGCTTCGTCAAGAACAGGTCGCCGCCATCTAGTTCGCTCAGCAGTTCACTGGTCGCTTCTCTCAATTCAAGCGCCAGATTGAGGTTCGTGCGCAACTCGGCATGCTGTTGGATGACGGTGGGGTCACAGCCACCGGATTCCGCCCAGACCGTGCCCTGTTTGGTCCAGGCGGCCATGCGTTCTTCCAGGTCCGTCGCATACTCCGCCTTGACGCCATCGATCTTGCGCTGCGTCGCGTTGCCGGTCGTCAGCAGGAGCATGCAGACTGCGCCAGCGGCGATGGTCGGGGTATGCGGAGCCTTCGAGAACAGGGTCGCGAACCACGCCGCAAACAGGGGGATGGCCGCTCCCCCGAGGGCGTATCCCATGCCATATGCCGAACCTCTCGCCACGTCCGCCTGCAGATACTGGTAGCCGCCCAAGGCCGCGGCCATCAGCAGCGCCCAGATCCAGATCGGCTTGGCTTCAGGTTGCACCGATTCGGGCAGCTCCGGCGGTTCGGTCGGGCCCAGTGGTGTGGTCGCTGGCGTGCTCATGAGATCATCAGAGCACCAAGCCACTGGCAGGGAAACGCTTCGCTCCCGCATTGCGTTCTTTGAAGTGCACGCTTGCGGCGTACGCTCCCTAGTCATTCATGTATAGGTGGAATCCAGTTGTCGCAGTGCTCGTCGGCGCTGTCTTGTCTGCATCGCTCGTCGCCCAAGACGACCGCAACTCCGCACCGGCCGCCGACACGACGGTTGCGAACGACGCGTTCTGGGCGAAGGTCTTCACGGACCATCACGTCTTGAAGATCGAACTGGCCGTCACCCGTGAGCAGTTCGAGGGTTTGCAGCCAACTCGGGAAGGCCGCAACAACAACTACCCCTATGTGAAGGCTCGCGTCACCATCGACGGCAAGCCGTTCGAGGCTGCGGGCCTGCGCTTCAAAGGCAATTCGTCGTTCCGTGCTTCTGAAGGAACATCGAAGCGGCCGTTCAAAATTGACCTGAATCGATTCGACAAGAGCCAGCAGCTGCATGGCCGCACCAAGCTGAATCTGTCGACGGCATTTCTCGACCCGGCCTTCATGAAGGAGAAGCTCGGCTACGAGATCTACCGTGCGGCCGGCATGGCGACGGCCGGTGCGGGGTGGGCAAATGTGACGTTGCGCATCGATGGTGAAAAGCAACTACTCGGGATCTACGTGTTGCTAGAACAGGTTGACAAGCAATTCTTGGCTCGCAAGCTCGGCAAGGCGTCCAAGGACAGTTTGCTGATGAAGCCAGAAGGCCTCAGCGACTGGCAGTACTTCGGCGACAAGGCCGAGGACAACGCTCGTTACAACATCAAGGTGGGCGAGAAGAACTCCGAGCAGATCCGCCAGTTTGCCCAGCTCATGAAGCTGATCGAATCGGGCACGGATGACGAGTTCGAGCAGCAGATCGCGAGCCGCATGGACTTGCAGCAGCTCGCCGGATACCTGGCGGCGACGTCGCTCTTGGCCAATATCGATAGCTACATCGGCATGCCGCACAACTACTACCTGGTGCTCGACAAGGCGGACAACCTGCTGCGCATGCTGCCGTGGGATCTCAACGAGACCTTTGGTGCCTTCACGATGGGGCAGGATCCTGAAGACCTGGCGAACTGGGACATTGATCGCCCCTGGGTTGGCAAACGGCGACTGTTAGAACGGCTGTTTGCAACCAAGTCGTTCCCCGGGCTCTATCGGGCCGCGCTGCAGAAACTGGTCGAGCAGGAGTTCACGGAGGCCAAGTTGTTCGCGCGCTTGCAGGCCTATGAAGACGCGCTGACGCCGGTGCTGCAAGCCAACAAGCAAGCGGCCGAACTCGCCGACCTTCGCATGGGGCTCGACGGCGATATCGCGGGTCGCAATGCTGCCGTGCGCCGACCGGTGTTGGCGATCAAGCCGTTCATCAGGAAGCGCATCGCATCCGTCAAGGCGCAGCTTGCAGGCGAGAGTGAAGGCAAGGAACTGCGGCGTTCGCGGCGGCGATAGGTCGCGAGCGCGTCCGCGGTTCTCAGGTATCCACACGCAGCACGTTGCTCGTGCTCCATCGCGTGCTGGGCGCAAACGCAGGCGAAGCCACGTATGCAGACGCGTGTTGCACGTAGAGCGTCAAGCCGACTGGCAGCACTGGCAAGAGCAGTTCCCAATGGGTCGGCACACTCTGCGAGCCGCTGCCGATAGATGGCACGAGCACGTCGATCGATCCAAGTAGCGGACACGTCTGAGCAAACGGCGCCGGTAGTTGGGTTGGCAGTTGTGGCGAAGCGAGCGATGCGGCGAACGAAGCCCACTGTCCGAGACCATCGGCGCGCAGCGTGCCGCTGTTTGGCGGGCCACTTGTATTGACCAGGTCGAGATGGTGGTCGGTCTGGTAGTAGGTGAGGCTGCCGCTGGCGCCATGCAGCAACGTGGCGCCGCAGCCAGCTGCAGAAGGCGTTACGAGCGGACTCCAGACATCGATGTCGGCGCGAACGAGGCAGCTGCCAGCCGGGTAGCCA
>CAXBFC010000017.1:0-33578 GCA_963974725.1 uncultured bacterium
ATGTCGAGAAGCCTCACGTTCACACCCAGCTGATGGAGCTGGTCAGGAGTTCGCTGTGAGTGACGTCGCCGGAAGACGCAGCAACGATGGCGGTGGGATCGTGCAAGCCGTGGCCTTGGCGCGCGTTTTGATCATCGAGGACGACGAGGACACGCGCGCCGGCCTCGAGATTCGCTTGCGGGCAGCGGGCTACAAGGTCTGGGGCGCTGCGAGCGGTGCGCAGGGCCTCGCCCTCGCCGGCGAACATGATCCGAACGTCGTGGTGCTTGACCTTGGCTTGCCCGACACCGGCGGGCTGAGTGTGCTTGCCCGGATGTCCGTGGTCGCACCGAATGCGCGCGTGATCGTCTTCAGTGCGTGGGACGCGCAGCGCTACGAGGTGGAAGCAATGGTCGCGGGCGCCGCGCTCTACCTGGAGAAGCCTATCGGAGGAGACCAGGTGGTCGCCGCCGTCGAAGGGTTGCTCGGGTGAGCTAGTCATCGTGGTTGGCCGATCTTGATGGATCAGCCGAATCGTGATGTCTGGCCGTTATGTCTGGGTGGCTTGATTCGGGACACCTCTCGATCCGTTGTGTATTTCGTCTGGGCTCGTGCCGAAGTCCATCATTGGCTTAGGAGAGGAGCCAACAAGCGAGACAAACGGAGAACTCATGTCCCAAACACTCACGGTTGCATCTGATCTAGAAGTAGACCAGCTGGTCTTTTCTTCTGATAAGCCCTGGTACTCAGTCGATGCCCCCAAGGTCTTGATCATCGAAGATGATCGCGACGTTCACCAAGGCTGGTCCGTCTTCCTTCGACATCAGGGCTACGAAGTGCTTTCTGCGCACAACGGCGTCGATGGCCTCGATGCAATCATCGCGAACGAGCCGGACATCGTCCTGCTCGATCTAAACCTACCTGGCATGCACGGCTCCAAAGTCCTGCACGAGATCCGCATGCGACGACTGCCTGTGCACGTCGTGGTAGTCACCGCTTCGGACTCGCCGGCCACCGGAGCGCGCGCCACGCAGCGCGGCGCCAGCCTCGTCATGAACAAGCCCGTCAGCCCGCACGAGTTGGTTTCGGTGATCGGCCGCATCTTGGATTGAGAATCGAACTCGTGGACGATTTGGTCCGCGGGGCGCTCAGTTCAAGTAGTTGACCGCTAAACTGTCGATCGAAACCGAGGTCGCCAGGGTTCGATCAAACACGATGACGAAGCGATAGCCGTTGCGTCCGTCGGCAGAGATGCCGGTCTGGCCGGGGCTGGTGGCGACGGCTTGGCGCCACGGCCCCGTCGATAGCACGGCGCCATTGACGGGATCGATTTGTGCCGCTTGGAACATGACGCGGACTGCCGATCCGGTGGTCGCCTGGATCGGAGAGATCGATGGGTCGTCGCTAAACACAGTGGGGACACCATCCACGATGGCATGCAGTTCGTAGCTCAGCATCACCAATCCACACGCCACGTACGTGACATAGAACTTGGATCGCATGCTCACCAGATCGTCAATTTCGGTCAGCGCGGCGACACTCTCCGGCCCCATCGCAGGAACGACCGTTGCCAGTTGGGAGAGCGGCGGGGCGGTCGGCGCTTCCAAGCGCACGAAGCCGGGCGAACCGTCGCCACCGCGAATCTTGACGATGCCACCAATGGGGCCAAAGCCACTGCCGCCTTGCCGCTCGAAGATGGCGCCGGCGCCGCCTTCGACCTGGATGCTGCCGAGGATCTGGGTCAAGCCGCCACTCTGCATGATGATCGAGCCACCGGAGCCTCCGCCTGCCGGGCCGACTTGGGCACCAGCTGACGTTCCGATGTAGTCCTTGGCCGAGCCACCGGACGCCAACAGGCGACCTCCAGGGCCCAGGCGCAGCACTCCACCAGCACGCAAGCCAAGTGCGCCGCCACCGCCACCACCGCCGGATCCGGACGACCAGGTGCGGTTGAGCGCGAGCGACAACGTGCAGGCACTTGCTGCACCACCACCGCCGGCGCCACCAATCATGAAGTGCTGCGAACTCTTCTGCAAACCGGTCGGCGCCGGGAATGGGAACAACTGCATCGCTGTGCCCCCCACGGTCGGCGGGCCCATGAACGACTGCATGTTGGGCACGGGGGTCGGGCCGCTAAAGACGCCTTCGACAAAGCCTTGACCGCCGGGAACGCGAAGACCACCACCACTGCCACCAGGGCCGGCCGACAAGCAGTAGTAGAATGCGGTTGGAGAAGGGTTCGGGATAGCGAACTGCTGGCTCACGTTCAAGCCACTGGCGGGGTAGATCTGCGATCCTTGGCCGCCGGTGCCAGCAGTCGAACCGAGGTAGCTGTGGCCTGCTAGGACACTCGCGTTTTGACCGTTGCGTCCGTGGTTGTCCGGAACCGTACCGACCGCGCCGTTGCAGCGATCGCCGCCCTGGCCACCATCGCCGCCAAAGATGCCACCGGCGCCACCGGCCTGACCGATCGGGAGAGTCGAGATCTGAGTCTGGGTGACCGATTGCCCGAGGACCTCGATGTCGCCATCGATATCCAGCCTCCCGGCAACCGTGATCACCGGTGGGTTGGAGCCAATGAACCTCAGCCGCTTGTCTGCCGGCAGGTGCATCGAAGTGAAGTAGAAGCGTCCATCCGTTACGACGATTGGCGTGCCTGTCGTCGTTTGCGTGGCGGGGATCGTTGTGTTGTCACAGTCGAGTTCGAAGACCTGCTTGCCTGCAACGATCAGCCCCGTGTTGCTAGCAAGGCCGAGATCGAATGCCCCATGCCTGCCATCGCCGCCGATGCTCGCGAAGGTTCCGAATCCGCCTGCCCATGTGCCGGCGGATGCTTCTGCATCGAGTTGCGAGGTGTTGTCGAACATCTCGACGATTTGTCCGGGCGCTCCGAACCCGCAGCTGATGGTCCAATCGATGCCGTTGCTGGCGATGATCTGAAGTGGGTTGGCACCGGGTGCAAATGCGTAGGCCTGCGCGTAGATGTGGGCACCCGTAAGCCCTGCTTGTGCAGGAATCGCCAAACTGAATCTCAGAGTGCTTGCCGTCTGCGGCATTGCCACCAAGCCGAGGACGTCCGCACTGTGGAGTAGGTCGCAGCCCGGCATGCCGACGCCGATCAGTGGGAATGGCAACGGGAACGGACCGAAAAACTGATCGTCTAGTCCGAGCGTGACGCCAGCGAACGACGTGGGCGACTGAACGATGGTCGCCTGAGCGAACTGCCCGACGCTTGCTGGGAATGCTGGGTCCGGTTCGAAGCCAAGCGGAGGGTTGCCGCAGCCGTTGCCGTAGGTGACGGCAGTTGGGTTGGAGAGCCAGGTGTCGTCGAACGCGCTGGAGTCGGTTCCGCCGAAGAGCGTGACTTGCCGTCGACTGTGATGATACGCCATCGCATGTTCTGACCTTGGTGGCGGGATCGCCGAACTTGGCGTGAGAACCTGCCAGTTGCTGCCATCCCATTGCCACGTGTCCGCAAGGGCTTGGCCATCGGAGCCGCCGAATAGCAGGGTGACGTCACGGGCATCGTCGTAGACCATTGCGTGGGACTGGCGGCCGCTGGGGAAGTTCGCGGACAGCCTCGGTAGCCAAGTGCTGCCGGTCCATTCCCAAGTGTCCGCCAACGTCCCGAACGTTGCATTGATGCCGCCGAACAAGACGATCCGTTGCCGGTCAGAGTCGTAGGCCATCGCGTGTTCGGTGCGCGCGGCCGGGCTGGCGATGGGGCTCAGTTGCGACCACGTCGTGCCGTCCCAACTCCACGTGTCCGAGAGATCTGCTTGGCTGCTATCGAGGCCTCCAAAGCAAATCACGCGTTGGCTGGTTGCGTCATAGGTCATGGCGTGCCCAGAACGCGCGGTTGGGTTGCTCGTCGTCGTCCGTTGCGACCACGACGTGCCGTCCCATTCCCAGGTGTCGCCAAGCGGCGCTTGCGCGGCGCTTGACCCGCCGAATAGCACGACACGATCACGGGCAGCGTCATAGGCGATGGCGGCGTTGTGTCGTGCGGGCGGCGAACTCGCGGGTTGTAGTTGGCTCCACGTCGTGCCATTCCACAGCCATGTGTCGGCAACTGTTTGGCCGGCTTGACCGCCGAACAGCAACACATGGTCGCTGCTACCCGCGTAGATCAACGAATGGCCGGAGCGTGCTCCCGGATTGGTTGCAGGAGTTGCTTCGAGCCATCGAAAGGTCTGGCTGGTCGCATGGCTCGTCAGCAATGCGAGCACGGTTGCGATCGAGGCCGAGAACGGCTGGTGATGGGGGCGGGGAAGCGTTGCCGAGATCCTTCGTTGTTCCATAGTTGCGCCCGATGTTCCTAGACTATCCTAGCCGGAGTGCAGGCAGCGTGTCGGCGATCGTGGTGACAGGTCCGCATGCGGTCAGTGACTGGAGCTCGCGGTTGTGCGGTTGTACGGTTGTGCGGTTGTGCGGTTGCGCGCAGCCCCGGCAAACTTCCCGCCATTCACATCGCTGCCGCTTCAAACGCATCGTGGATGTCGCCAATCGTCTGGCCATCGGTCGTTCCACGTAGCACCCGGCCATCTTGCGCCTTGGCGACGAAGGTCATCTCAAGCTTGCGGCGCTTCTGGCGATTGAAGATGCGTGCCGTCAAGATCGCGATCAGTCCCAGGGGATGAAACTCGCTCATCATGCCCCATCCCCCGAGCTGCTTGGGGGTGGTGGGCTCAACGGTTAACGATGCAAAGGCGCTGGCGGGGATCGACTCGCCACCCAGTACAAAGCAGCCGTCAGAGAACGTGCCGGACTTCATGCCGACGTTGCCGTCGAGAACCGTGACCGCGGTCATGGCGGCAGCGATCTTGGCGTCGGTCAGCGCACGACGCCGCCAACAACTGGTGTCGTTTGCAGTGGGAACGACGCGCCGCCGACACCTTGCACCCAAAATGTTTCACCGACCAGCACGGGCACTGGTGGCACGGCGAACGCGAACGTCGACTGGCCAGACGTACCAGCGATGCCTAGTTGCGTGAAGAACAGTTGCGTTGGGTCGATCCAGATTGGCTGGTCTACGAGTGAGATCACTAGCGGCACGCCGAGCTTCGTGGAGCCGTAGAAGACTTGCAGTTCGCCGGTTTGGCCAGTCATCGAGCACTGGAACATTGCGCCGATTTCGATGCCGCCCTGGCGTTGTATGCCCTGCAGGGATGCACCTGTTGGCGACGATGCGCAGTTCGCACCGCTACCAGCTAGCGTCGAGCGGTCGATGCGAACGAGGCCCGTCGCTTGGACCGCGCACTGCATGTTGCCAGTCACCGCGGCATCCGATAGCCACAGGCTGCCACCAATGGCATGGATGCCAAACGTTCCAATCGTTGAGGTCAAGGGATCGCCGCCAGTGACCACGACATGGCTCGCGTGCAGCCGACTGTCGATCGTCTTGATGCCGTCATAGGCATTGTTCGCCAAGAATTGCGAACTCTTGTTCGAACCAGTGACCTGGCCACCGACGATGGTGATGTCAGCCTGTGTGGCTTCGATAGCAGGCCCGGCGAGTTGGCTCACGATGGTGCAGTCTTGCAAGTGAACCGCGGCCCCCGTTATCGACAGGCGATCGATCGTGCAGTCGTCGAAGGTCACGCGACCGGAGGTTACTTGCACTTGGTGAGCCAGCAAGGAAAAGCACGGCGTGATCGATTGGTAGGCACCGAAGGCAATGTCCACGATATGCATGGACTTGCCTGGGGGTGGTTGCAGCCGCGTCGGACCTTTGGTCGCCAGGCACTGACAGCCACAGCCACTTGGCAGTGACGCCAAGTTGAAGTTGACCGTGACTGTGCCCGGTGTCGCGGCGCGAATGGTCACGGCCTTGTCGCAGTCGAAGTTGAAGTAATTGCCCGCATCGACGAGCACCGTGTCGCCGTCTTGGACCAATTGCATCACGTCGCGGATTTCGGCATGGCCGCTGGGTCCGATCAACCACGTCGTTTGCGCGGGGATGGCGCAGGCAAGGGCCAGGCTGGCGAGCAAGTAGTGGGTTCGCATGTTCCGTCTCTCCTAGTGGGCGCCAACTTATCCGATTGGGGGGGGCGGCGGGGGTCGGTAGCGAGCTTCACGAAGTTCATGGCGCGCCTTGGGCGTAAACGAGTTGGCCGCGCACAGGCGCAACCTCCACAGCACGCTTGGTCGCGACGATGTCGGCGATCCCCGGATACGTCAGGGGACAAGGTTTGCGGCAATCAGTCCTGCCAGCAGCGCGTCCGCGACGGCTTGGTAGCCAGTTGGCGTGCAGTGGCGATCTTCGGGGTAGTAGAGAAGATCCGGGCTTGCTTGAGCTGCCGCCAAGACCTGCGGAGCCGCGTCGATGAACGTCACATTGTGGGCAGCGCACCATGCAGCCAGGCGCTTGGCCGGGTACGCATGGAACGGTTGATCAGGCACGCTTTCGGGGATGTGCAGCACGACCAACTTCGCGCCGGCCGTTTGTGCCACTGTGCGTAGCCCTTCGTATTGGTGTTCTAGTTCGCGCCATGCTGCCTCGAACTCTTCATTCGGTTCGTAGATCGGCATCCACCAGTTCGGCGGCAGATCTCGTTGCCGGAACTTGACCCATGCACGCAATGCGATGCGCGCTACGTGGGAAGTGCGATAAAGCCATAAGCCAAGCGCGCCGAGGTCGGCGGCCTCGGCCGAAGTTAGATACCCCTGCTTGTCGACGACGACCGATTCGATGCCACGCACTGTGTCGAGCACGTCATTGGGCAAGAAGCCAACGATGATGACGTCGGGTTGGAATTGCAGGCCGTAGTGCTCGACGACCAGCTTCTCGGTTTGCGGGAAGTAGCCGCTGATACCCGCCTTGATCACTTCGATGCGAGGATGATCGCCATCGCGTGCGGCCAGGGCAAGTTCTAGGCGCCGCAGGTAGGTCTGTTCGAACGGTGCACCCCAACCCGCCGTGAAGCTGTCGCCGACACCGAGGATGCGGAACGTGCCTGGCGGTTTCTTGGTGTCGTGCTCAGAGTCACGGAAGCCAAGGCTGTTGTGATGATGGTCGTATTGGTACTCGCCAGACGGCACTTTGCCGCGAATGTGGCTGCCCGGTTTCGGCTTGTAGGGCAGATGGACGTCGGCGGTCAACCAGCCCATGTGTGGATCGATCGACGGTGCGAGTGCGGCGATTCGCACAAGGACTTCTGCTACTATCAGCGCCACTAGCAGGCCCGCGACTGCCAATCCCAGTCGGCGTCGCCAGCGGCTCGGTTGCTTGGGTTTTGTCGAAGAACTGGGCATGTTTGCAGGATGGCCGATTGTGGTGTCCGTGTCACCTTGCCCAAAGGGCGTCCGATGCTGGGCTGCTTACTCAGCCGACCTCGCGATGGGAAGTCAATCCGCGCGAACTCGTCTAGGATGTCACGATGGACATGAAGAAGATGCAAGTCAGTGGCGTGATCGTGCTGGCCCTGTGTGCTGCCGCGTTCGTTCAGGATCCGAAGCCCAAGAAGGCGCCGGGGCCGCTCGTCACTTTCCATGGCGAAAAGAGTGCGATCGATAAGACGCGTTACGTCAAGGTCAAGGACAAGGAGGCCTGGGCCAAGCTTTGGTGCGAACACATCGGCAAGCCGTTCGGTCGCGACTACTCGTGGTTCTACAATCCATTGAATGTGCCGAGCATCGACTTCGCGCAGTGCATGGTCGTAGCGGTGTTTCAGGGCACCAAATGGAACAGTGCCGGCGTGCGGGTTGTTGAAGTGCTCGACGCAGATCAGTTGACGTTGCGGTTCGACGACTTCGCGTTCCAGACAGCGGGGCCCGACGGCGGCGGAGTAAGAAACCGTCCGTTTGGCATCTTCGTGTTGCCGCGCAGTGACAAGGTGATCGTGCTCGAGGAGAACGTGCAGGGACGGATCAATCATCCGCCGAAGTGGCAGGAGCGCGGCAAGCTGTAAGCGTTGCCACAGCGCGAAGACCATGCGCAGCCTTGATGGCTGCGAAGCGTCAGCATGAGGTGTTGGCTAATGAAGCCCTCGCGTGCGACGAGTCCTAGCTCGAATGCGCGATCGCGAAGTCCAAAGCCGCACACACAGCTGCCACCTGCGCGGCGTTGCAGTTGTCCGCGGTCACCTTTGGGCTGTCTGGATACACTTCCGTGGTCGACGTGAAGCGTGCACCGGTCATGCCAGCGCATAGTCCGAGTTCGGCGAGTGCGTAGTTGATGACGCCGTTCTGCGTCACCTTGCAGCCGATGATCTCGCCCTTGTCATCCGCCGGCGCAATGTGCGTGACCTTCTCAACGGCGGCAATGATAGCTGCCTGGAACTCGGGTTGCGGGTTGGACTCGTCCCCGACCGTGTAGAAGCCGTCGGGGATCGGGCCGGATTCGAGCGGCTTGCCATCGCGTGCAGCAAGCGCTGGGCGGAACTCATCTTCGTCACTGTCCGTCGTCTCATGCAGATCGATGTGCATCAGCCACTCGACACCTTGCTTGGCCACGAGCTCCATCAGCGTCGCAGCTTCGGTCGCGGGGCTATTGGCGACGAACGAACGGTTGGGATCGACTGCATGCGGGTTCCAGCGGTGGATGACTTCGTAGCTCCATGGACTGACGCAAGGCGCGACCAGCAGGTTGACGCGATCAGTGTAACTCGAAGCCTTGGTGGCCAAGAACGCGAGTGCTCCCTGCACGCCGCTGGTTTCGTAGCCGTGCACGCCACCAGTGACGAGTGCCCAAGGTTTGTCCGGGTTGCTCGCTTTGCAGGTCACGGCGAAGAGCGGAAACCTCTCCGTGTCGATTTCAAGCGCACCATACTGCGCGATTTCGAACGAGGAACCGAGGCGTTCGAGCTTGTCGAGCACTTCGTCGCGGTAGCTTCGTTGACGTTGTTGGCCTTCAAACCAGGTCGCCTTGTCGGCGTCGGTCCAAGGTTGGCCAGGAGTCCCAATAGGATGAGAGCGTTGCATGAGGTGAATCGTACGGTGCCAGGCACAGAAGTAACTCATTCGCGCCCTGCGGGCGCGAATGAGTTACTTCTGTGCCTGCACGGCACCCACGATTGAGCGACTTCGCTCTTCGTGTGACGCTGGATGGAACGCTGGCTACCTCCCTGCATGCTGCTCAAATCCTCCATCGCCATCAGTGCGATCGTCGGCTTGTCGACTCTGAGTCCAAGCCAGTCACCCACTCTCGTCATGCCCGGTAGCTCGTCGATTTCGTCGACCGGCGCTGCGCTGAACTTCTCCCTCTTCGGCCAGCCCGGCGCGCCTTATGCGATCTTTGTCGACATCGCTGGCGGGCCGGTCGACGTGCTGGGCGAACGGTTCTACTTGGGGTTCACGGGCAGTCTCGCTGCCGTCCAGACTGCCGTGCTGTCGCCGGCCGGTCAGGGCTCGCACGCGGCGGCGTTGCCAGTGTTCCCGGGCCTGTCGGGCCTGGTAATCTATGGCCAGGCGGTTGCGCTCAACGCTGCGGCGCCGAACGGTTTGTTCCAAACTTCGAATGGTGCCAGCACGGGGTTCTTTGGTGGCAGTTCGCAGATCCTGCAAACGTTCAACATGCCGCTGTCGAACAACTACACCGGAACGTTTGTGCAAGATATCGCGGGCCATGTTCGAGGTGGTGCCGTTGTGACTCGCACGGTCACGACGGTCGACCCGCAGGGCATACCATACAATCAGCCCATTGCTTCGCCATTGGTGCCATTGGGATGCCGCGAACAGGTTGTCTACCGCGCCAGCAATCTTGGCGCGACCGGCGAGCCGGAGCAGATCACTGGCGTGCGTTGGCGTTCGCTGACGCCACTGCAGCAGGACTACTTCCCGCAGTTCACCATGCGCATGGGGCACACCGATGTAGTGCCTGACTACAGCATCGACCCGTGGTCGTCGTTGCCGTTATTTCCGGATTCGGGCCTGTCGGCGACCTTTGCGGACAACGAGTTGCAAGGTGACGCGCCGACGGTTGTCTATACTGGCGACTATCCGATCAACCCTGCCAACGCGCAGCCCAACAACTTCTTGGCCTACCCGATGTCGTCGACCTTCGCGTACGACGGGCACTCGAGTTTGCTGATCGACTTCCGCGTGCCGCAGAGTTCGGCGCTCGGTCTCAATGGTATGGCGGTCAACCTGATGGTGCAAAGCTCGCCACTGCCTGGAACGCGAGTCGTTGCCGGGGGAACGGCTGGGCAGCCCGTCAACCCCAACCAGGTTGCGAGTGGCATCGTCGACAACGCCATGCCCGAGATGGAGATCGACTTCGCGCGCACAGCAACCTTCCTGGCATCGCCGTGGCTCGATTCGGGATCTACCCAGCCTGACTACGATGCAGCCATCATCGCTAGTTCGCTGCCGGCGGGAACGTCGCTCGAAGTTGTCTACCGCGGTGCCAGCACCGCCGCGGGTGGCAACCCGACGAGTTGGTCGAGCAGTCCGGATGTGGCCGACGGCCAGCAGTTTCTTCAGTACCGCATCACGTTCCACGCGAATCACATCACTGGCGAACGGCCGCTGGTCGACACGTTGGTGGTGCCGATTCTGTAGGCGAGCGGCGGCATTTCGTCAGCTTCGAGAACAGCGCGTCCGGAGCGATTGCTCCGCGGACCGGCACGAACGCGCTGTCGCGGACGTTCGGTGTGTTCCGAATGAACAGCGATGCAACCGAATCGCGCTGCTAGTCCGGTGGCGGTGCTGCGCCCATCGACCGGAACGTTGGCGCGGACTTTGGCCGTTCGGAGTTGGCGGTTGCCGGTGGGGTGGGCGGCTGCCTGTTGGTGCACACCCTGCTGCGGAGCAGTTCCGCGATCGTCGCTAGCGGCTGCTGGAGCGTGCCCTAATCGCCCTCGTGAGGATCCTGAAGGCGGGGCGAGGCTCGCGTGGGGCCTCGGGCGACCGTAGGATGGGGCGGTTGGCCGGCGAGGATGTGCTTTTTGGTCCTGGCACCGTACGCACGATTGAGTCGATATGCTCTGCTGGTGACGTAGCAGCCAATGGAAGACCTTAGTAGTGATGCCCTGCTCGCGCAGACGACGGAGATCAAGGGCTATAAGATATTGCCGCCGTGCGTGCTGTATGCGCGTATTGGCGTCGGTGGCATGGGGGCGGTCTATCGTGGGCACCATCTGAACCTCGATATCGATGTCGCGGTCAAGTGCCTCAAGCCGTCGCTGGTTGCGGATGATCCGACGTTCGTGGATCGCTTCAAGCGCGAGGGGCGATCGGCGGCGCAGATCAACCATCAGAACGTGATCCGGGTCTTTGATGTCGCGGAAAGCCTTGGCCTGCACTACCTCATCATGGAATACGTGGCGGGGGAGACGGCGCGGCAACGCGTTGAGCGGAAGGGCGCGCTCGATGTGCCCGAAGCGCTGCAGATCGTCTATGAGTCGTCGCTTGGGCTCGGTGAGGCGCACCGGATGGGGATCATCCATCGCGATATCAAGCCGGACAATCTGCTGATCTCGTCGCGGGGGCAGGTCAAGGTTGCCGACCTCGGCCTGGCGAAGCCAGCCGTTAGCTCGGGCCAGTCGATGTTGTCGATGGCCGGGCAGGTGATGGGGACGCCGCCGTACATGCCGCCCGAGCAGTGGGGCGAAGGCACGGTTACCGCGGCGTCCGACGTTTGGGCGATGGGGGCGGTGCTCTACTACTTGCTGACGGCGCGCGAAGCGATGTCCGGTGAATCGCTCGCCGCGATCATGAGCAAGATCGTGTTGCAGGAGTTCCCGGACGTTCGCACGCTGCGTCCGGACGTGCCGGATGAAGTCGTGCAGGTGATGCAGAAGGCGACGGCGAAGGAGCCGGGCGAGCGCTACCTCGATGCGTATGAATTGGCGGATGCGATTGGGCAGTTGCCGCAGCATCGCATCTCGCTGGCTGACACCGATGCCGGCACGACCGAGCTTCGCACGATGTTGTCGCCACCGCCGAATGCGCGCATCAATGAGATCAAGGATCTGCTGAGCAAGACTCCGACGATCCGCGAAGCGCCACCGGTGGCCGATGCCCAGGTTACGCGCGTTGCGAAGGCGAAGGGCCGTGCTGCCCAGGGACGAATCGCACAGGATGGTGCTGCGCAGGGCCGTGCCGCAAGCCGCGGCCGCTTCGGTTGGGTCGCGGTGCTGTTGGTGTTGCTGTTGGCAGGCGGTGGTGGCGCTGGCTACGTCTATCGCGATGTGTTGTTTGGTGACGATCCAGGCCAGTCGAAGCCTCAGGTTGATGCCTTGGCCGACGTCAAGAACTTGCGCGCCGAAGACCAGTTCGTCGCCGCGTTGGTCGCCGCCAGAGCCGTGTTTGCGGCCGCCCCAGCGACGATGGACGAACCGCTGCTGGCCGAACTGCGCAAAGGTGCGGAGTCGCAACTCAAGGCGGCGCTACGCAAGACTCTGCCCGGAGGCGAAGTTGCGCGGGGCGTAGAAGTTAGCTTCGTCGGTCGCCTGGTCGGGGTCCCCGTTGACGAACTGCGAGTCGGCGGTGTGTCAGCTACGTTCACGGGCGACGTCTTTCAGGCAGACTTGATTCCGCCCGCGGACGGGATCGTCGCGGTGCAAGCGCAGGTCACCGGTGAAGACCTCTTCGATGTTGGCGAGTGGAACGTTGTGTTTGAGGCGGAAGTTCAAGCGGCCGTCGCCAAGCCAGAGGTGCCGACGCCCGCAGGGCCCGACCCAAACAAGCCGGATCCCGTTGCGCTAGCGCCGGTTGCTTTTGCCGGCACCCTGACCACCGAGCCCAAGTTGGGCGAGCGCAACACCGTTGGTCAGGCGCGCATCAGGCTTCTGGGTAAGGCCACTGAAGGTGAGCTGCAGCTGCGCCTAGAGGGCGAATTGCTCGACAACGTGCAATGGCAGTCCGACGGCAGCTTCGAAGTCGAAGTCGATCTGCCGGACGAAGGAGCCAACACGATCAAGCTCACCTTGGCGCGCAGTGATGAGCCTGAGGCCGAACTGCGTGCGGAGCAGATTCGATCTATCGAAGTCTTCCGGCTGACGGAGCAGCCAACGATCGATCTCGTGTCGCCGTCGCAAGCGGAGTCGTCGACGACAGACACCGAGATCACGCTCGAAGTCACCGCGGACGAGTGGACGAAGTCGGTTTCGGCACGAGCCGGAAAGCAAGTGGTCGAGTTCGACCGAAGTGACCCGGCGGGTGGTGCTACTGGCGGCAAGGTGACGTGGCGTGCCAAGCAGGCGCTGCAGCTCGACGACAACATGAACTCGGTGCAGATCACGGCGCGCAACTTGACCGACAAGGTTCGCGAGCGGCCGTTGACGATCACGTGCAAGGCAAAGCCGCTGGAGATCACGGGCATTACGTTGGCAGTTGCTGGACAAGAGGTGGCGGTGAAGCCTGGCGCGACGGTGTTCGTCAATCGTCAACCCGAGATCCAGGTGGCGCTCAGCGATAGCAAGGCCAGCATCCTCTCCGGGGGCAAGCCGAGCGCGTCCCGGTTTCCGGCGAACCTTCTGAGAGGCAAGACCAAGCAGTACTCGATTCGTGCTGAGAAGGGGCCGCGCGAGTCGCAGTTGTGGACGTTCTCGGTCGTCTACGACAGCGAGGCACCGACCATAACCGCGGATCGCGTTGCGGCAGTGCCGCCCAATTCTGAGGTGACCCTGCGCGGCACGTTTGGCGATGACTTTGGTGTTGGCAGCGTCGCCGTCCGGGGCGGTGCGGACGCCGAACTGTCCGGAGCAAACTCGAAGTCTGGTGGCTGGTCGACGCGGGTGCGTGTTGGCAGCGCCACAACGACGTTCACCGTGATTGCCAAGGATCTCGCCGGCAACGTCAAGACCGTGGCGGTTCCCGTCTCCGTGGTGCAGCCGAATCCCGTGCAGCCGAATCCTGGGGTCGCCAAGCCAGTCGTGGTGGCTCCGGAAGGCAAGCCGACGTCGAAGCCGGCGGTGAAGCTGAGCGCCAAGATCGATGCGTCGCTGTTTACGCCGGTTGGCGACCTCAACCAAAAAGGCTTCCCGCCACAGCTGCGGCACAAGACGACCGGCATCACCCTGATCGCGGTCAACTTCGTCGACACGATGGATCCGTCCTACTACGTCGCGAAGCGAGTGATCAGCAACCAGCAGTGGGACGGCGACAGCGGCAGTGGCACCGACCCGAAGGTGTCGGTGACCTGGCCGGAGGTTGCGCGTCAGGTCAACAGTACCCGCTTCGAAGGGCTGTCGATGGTGACCAAGCAGCAATGGCAGATGGTCAGGAGCTCGAGCACGCCGGGGTTGCTCGCCAACGAGAAGGCCGAGTGGCTGGCGCAGGATGCGAATGATTCGCTAACCATGCGCGCCGTGGCTAACGGCGCCAAGGTGACCATGCTGAAGTACAACGACTCGAATGCCTACGTTGGCTTCCGAGTCGGCTTCACGCCGAAGTAGCTTCGGCTAGAAGCCGCCACTTCGGCTGGATGTGCAGCCGGACTAGAAGCGGAAGCCAGCCGTCAGCATCAAGCCGCGGAAGTCATCGTCGAGGCCGAAGAAGACGGTGTTGTTGTAGCTCTCGGTCGCGCCGACGTGGTACTTGCTGCCGACCCACGACAGGCTCGTCAGTAGGCCGAAGCCGAACTTGTAGCGCAGGCCAAACTCGTAATCGATCGTGAACGAGTAGCCCTCTTCGCTGTCGACGTTGTCCTTCACGTCCGTTGGGCCAGCACCGGCGCGAACTTCGCCAAAGGCCGTGAACTCGGAGATCTTGCCGTTGCGGTTGCTCTGCATGAGGATGACCTCGGGCTCCGCTGACAGGCGAATGCCGACCGTCTGGCGCTCGATGGCTCCGTCGGCGAAGAGCGAGTTGTCCTGATCGGTCGTCTGGATGAATGGTCCAAAGCGAACTGGCAGGCGGAAGTCGTCGTCGACCGTTGCGCGGTAGGCCGCTGCCAGGAAAAACCCGCTGCTGTCGAGCGACGACGACGGGTTGCCGACGATCATCAGGTCGTCGTCGATGTCATCGGCCGTGCCGGTGTAACCCTCGAAGAAGAGGCCGAGCCCCGACTCGAAGTAGTGTTCAGCGCGCAAGCGGAAGCGCTGTGCGCTGGTGCTCCGCGCCAAGATGCCGGCGCCGTTGTTGACCTCCAACGTCTGGTCGCCGAACGCGGCGCCGAGCGTGATCATCGTCTTCGGATGGATCTGGCTCAGGTCAGGCATCATGTCCTGTGGCCTGCTGACTGCGCCGCTGCTGGCAGCGGTCGAAGCTTCGAAGCTGGCTGGCTCGGTCGCCCACCCTGAGCGCATTTTCGTTGGGGTGGCGCAACTGGTGAGTGCGCCGAGCAACGCGAGCAAGGGAAAGGAAACAGAACGAATAGACAACGTCTTCTGCATGGTGTTACTCCAAGGCCTAGGTGTCGTACCGCGCTGAGTCTACCGCGATATGTCGGGCAATCGCACGACTCCGAGTGTTCCGTACTCGACAAACTTACACAGCAAGCGTCATTGGCAGTGCGATCCTGCTCTGTGCGGCGGGAGCTCTGTGCCCCGGGAGCTCTGTGCCCCGGGAGTTCTGTGCGGCGGAAGCTCTGTGCGGCGGAAACGGTGCGCGCTGCTGGGGTCACGCGCTCGGCTCAGGCCTTGCCGTACCAGATGATCAAGTCCCAGAGCTTTTTGGTGATGTCTTCGGTCAGTTCAAACGTGAGCACTTTGGTGTCTTGCGTCAGCGTCTCGGAGCGAACTGTGTGGAGCTTGCCGCCACTCTTGTCGAACATGCTGATGACCAGCGCGGTCTTGCCCAGCAGCTTGTGTGACGTATTCAGTTGATACGGTTTGACGGTCAACGTCTTGCCGTCGCTCAGTAAGCAGTTCCAACCTCCGGTAATGGGGTCGTCGCCCCGCGTGCCGGTGCCGATGAGGTGCTCGGATCTCGCGGCGCCTTTCGTTGGGCCATACTTCCAGTGGACCTCGCGGTTCTTCCAGTCGAACTTCTTGGGACTGCCGCACGAGGGCACCGCTGCCAACAGGAGTCCCAGGGCCAGGAAGTGGGAAAGACAAGAAATTGGGCGAACGCGCATGGCGATGACGATCCGGAGAACTCCAAGGGATTGCAAGCCACCGGCGCGTGTCAGCCCAGGAATGCCTCCTGATATCGCGGGGTCGCCCGTATGGTTTCGGCCATGCCGTCAATCGACGAAAACCTCAACTCATGGGATAAGGACTGGGGCCACGACGGCTCCGAGTGGTCATCAGCCTGGGGCACGAACGAGGCGATGTGGCGTCACAGTGTGCACTCGCGCATTGGGCGGTTCTTGCCGGCTGGGTCGGTCCTTGAGATTGCTCCCGGTCGCGGGCGCATGACGGAGTTCTTGTTGCCACTCTGCCAGAGCTATGTCGGTGTCGATTTGGCGGCGGAGTGTGTCAAGGCGTGCCAAGAACGGTTTGCCAAGCAGGATCACGCAACGTTTGCCACCACCAGCGGCACCGAACTCAAAGCCGTGGCGGATGCGTCGATCGACTTTGCCTTTAGCTGGGATTCGTTGGTGCACGCCGATGCGGCAGTGTTGCGCGCCTACGTCAGCGAGCTTGCTCGTTGTCTCAAGCCCGGTGGATTTGCGTTCCTGCACCACTCCAACATGCATGCCTACTTCGATGAAGCATCCGGCAAGGTGACGGTTGAGAACCCCCATTGGCGCGACACGACGGTGTCTGCCGATACGGTCCGTGAGGCGTGCAAGGCTGCTGGTATGCATCTGCGCGTGCAAGAGCTGCTGCAGTGGAGTGTGCCTCACCTCAGCGATTGCTTCAGTCTGATGCAGCGCCCGCTAGACGCTGGTCAGGTCGGTCCGGAGTTGGTTCGGTTTGAGCATCCAAACATGACCAGTGAGATGGGGCTGGCTCGCATCTTGAACGAGAGCTATTGGGGCGGCTAGTCGGCCGTCATTGAGGCCGAGTTGCGAAAAGCGCTCTGCCGAGATCTGGGTCGCTCAAGAGCGGCCGCGCTGGGTTTGGCTCACGCCTGGTCGTCAGGAAACACGTGGCTGCCATCGACGAGTGGCAGCGGTTTGGCCCAGAGCACTTCGCCGAGTTGCAGGGCGCGGTAGAGGTGCGGGAATAGCGCGCCACCGCGCGAGGGCTCCCACTTGAGGGCGCTCCCCATGGCGTCTGCGTCGATTGCCAGCAGCATCAGGTCTGCCTGGCCGGCGAAGTGCTTCGCTGCGGTTTCGGCAGACTGTTCGCCTGTCGACAGGTGCATGTATCCGTCGGTCAAGTCGATGGCGGCGCCGTTGCTGCTGCCATTGTCGCGCAGTGCCTGCCATTCAGAGTCGCGGAAGATCTTGTAGACCAGCATGGAGCCTCCTCCATATCGCGCCTTGCAGTCGACGTCCAATGCTCTTGCATGCATGGCGTGTCGTGGCGTGCGTCTGGTCCATTCCCTGCCAGATGATCATGAAGCAGGGCGATACGATTGGCTAAGTCCCATTCACAACAGCGAGCGAAGGCGGCGGCCTACTATTCACTCATGGAAACCACAGGCAGCCATGATGGTGAAGTTCAGCGCATTCGTGCCCGCGCGCGGCGATTGCGGCTTCCGAATGATGTCAGAGTCTTGCCTAAGGTGACGCAGCGCTTGCCATTCGATCGCCTTGGCTGTGGCGCGCTGGCGGCTCTGATCATCGACTTGGTTGGCGTGGCGGTGAGTGCCTTCATGCTAGAGTCGTCGATGCTGCTGCTGCCGGTGTTTGGGCCGCTGGTGGTGGTCTGGTTGGTTCCAGAACTGGCAGGAACAACGGTCGTGGCAATGGCGCTGGCCTGCGTGACCGAGCGGTGGCGCTTTGCAGCTGGCCTGTTGTTGTTCCAGCTGGCGGCAGTGCTGCTTGGATTCGTCTGGCTGGGGTTGCTCAGCGGCGGGATCCTGCCGATGTACTGAGGGGCTCCTGCGATCAGCAGTCAAGCCACGGAGGAACGAGCTGATAGCACGTTTTCCCGTGGCCTCAATTCCTAGTTGCCGAGTGTTGCCTTGCCGCCGTTGGAGACGACGAGCTTCAACGAATTGACCGTCGGATCCCAGATGGCCCATTGGTGGAACACATCGAGGCCCACCAGGTTGGCCGCTGCGGGCACCGCAACCGGCAGGCTTGCGTTGCCACTTGCGTCGGTCGTCGCGAGTTCGGTGACGCTCGCCGCAACCAGCAAGTCACAGCCCGGTGCGCCGGGTAGCGGCAGCGGTAGTGGTAGGCCGAGATGCAGTTGATCGCTCAATCCCGAGAGCAGTAGCGCGAACGTGGCTGGCAGCGCGTCGTCGACCGTCGGTTGGTAGGTCATGCCGAGTTGCGGCAATCCGATCGAGCTCATCTGCGGGATCAGTCCGGTGCCGGCAGCCTGGCAGTTGACGATCCATGACGGCCGTTGGATCAATCCGGATTGCGTCCAGTTCGCTGGTCCGTTGGGGATGTCGCGATAGAAGCCAACGCCAGCCGCGCCGGCGTTAAGGCTGTTGATGTAGGCATTTTGCGCGGTGGTGTCGAAGCCGAGGTAGAACGAGCCGGTGACCACCACGGGGGGTTGGAACGTTGCCGTGTAGAAGCCTTGCGCCGCGTTGACCGTCATCGTTGTCGAGGCGATCGCCGTCGCCGCGGGCACGCCGTTCGTGTCGAGGTAGATGTGCGCCGGCACCGTCACCGAACCGCCGGTGGAAGCGGACCAGATGTCGAAGCCATTGATCGTCAGGGTCGCCGGGTTGGTGACGCGGTAGCAGTATTCATTGTCGCGCAGGGCGTTGCTAAGCGTGCCACCGGTCGGGTTGAGCTCGGGGCAAGTCGTCGGCGGTGCTGGCACCGAGCCTTCGCAGCCTTGGCCAAACGTCACGAAGCTGCCTTGTGAGCCCGCTGTCAGCACGATGTCGTGCACGACCGGTTGGTCGTAGTTCGTGATGTTGACGGCGATCGTCGTGTCGAGGTGGTTCGGCGCCGAGTAGGTAACGTTCCACGCGCCAAGTGGCAACCAGATGCCGTAGCGGCCATCGCGCGCGCGGCTATGGATCTCTTCGCCGTGGTTGAAAACGTTCGGCGAGTAGGTGATCGACGCGACGACTGGTGCGCCGCCTTGGCTCGACGTCACGTGACCGCGCACCGCTGGTCGCCAAGTCGTGAGCGCGCGCTCGATGCCGGGCCAAACGCGCGCTTCTTCGGCGACGGTGGCAGTGAAGCTCGGCTGGAACGCCGTGCCGATCTCCGTCAATAGCGACATCGTGCCGCCGGACGCCCAGTGGTCTTCCGGAGCTTCGCCGGATGCGGATGGGTCGCGCTTGGCGAAGGTCATCGGTCCGCGCAGATCGTCGACGTAGTGCTCGATCAGTCCAGCCGTGCTCGAGGACACGTTGGCACACGGCGCGTAGGTGCGCAGAACTTCTTGCCCCGAACTATGGAAGTCCAGGTAGACCTCGGGCCGCAGCGTCGCCATCAGATTGCGCATGGTCTGCGTCTCCGGCTCACTACCAGGGGCTGGGCCGCGATAGGTGTTCGAGCTGGTGGTCGTCGACGAACCGCACTGGCCCCACAGGAACGGGTAGTTGCGGTTCAGGTCGACACCGAAGTTCGCACCGTTGTTGCGTCGGTTCTTGCGCCAGAAATCATCGACGGTCCAGACGTGTTCGACACCGTCTGGGTTGACCATCGGCACGAAGTAGATCTCGTAGTTGTCGACGACCGCTTGGATTTGCGGGTCCGTCAGGTAGGCACCGAGAACCCGTTGCATGGCACCGATCACCATGTGAGGCGAGTTCAGTTCGCGGGCGTGGTGTTGCGCTGCAATGACGATTGCAGGTTCGTCTTCATCGGTGCCGGCGTTGTCACTTACCTTCAGCGCATAGATGGCTCGACCTTCGTGGGTCAGTTGTCCACCAGGCAGCGTGCTGAGGTTGACCTTCGTCGCGAGCGTCGGGTGCAGTGCGACCTCAGCGTCGATCGCGGCTTCGATTTCGGCAACGGTGTAGTACGCGGTCGGCGGTGTGTCTTCTTCGCCAGCGAGCAGTTCGTTGTAGGTCTGCTGGAACGGTTGGCCATCGCGGACGTACACTGCGGTCGGCAGCAGCGTCTTGAGCAGGTTGCGCTTGCCTGACTCGACGACAAAGTGCACGAGCTGGTCAGGCAGGGCCGTGTTGCAGCAGCTGTCGAGAGGGTCGAAGTGCTGTTGCACCAGCACCCATTGACCGGGAGTTGGCGAGTTGAGCGAGAAGAGCGCGCTCGGTGCTTGCGCACTGATTGCGGTGGCGCACAGGGCAGCCAGAACGGTGGATACAAGTTGCATGGAATACCTACGCGGGGCAGCGCGGGGTGTAGCTGCGCATGGCAGCAGGCAGTCAATGCTATCGCATGTTGCGCCGCTTGCACGATGGTTTGGGCGTCCGGCACGGGGTGGCGTAACGGAGTTGTGCCGAGGTTGGCCGGTATCGCCATTGGCATCGCAGGGAGCCGGCGCATGGTTTCGCCCTGCAACGCCCCGGTTGTCACCGACTGTGTCGATCGCGGATCTCGGTAGGGTCAGACCGAAACACTGCTACGGTGTCGAAACGGTCCGCCGCCAGTAGGAGCCGTCCAGTCAGAGCTATTCAGCCGAGCCATTCCGTCGCGCCCATCCAGTCAGGGCACCCGTCCCCGCACTCTCGCATGTCTACAGCCATTCATTTGATCCAAGGTCCGGATCTGTTCTCACCGCTCGATGGACAGATCGTCACGACACGTGGCGTGGTCACTGGCTCTTCGCGCAAAGGCTTCTTCATCCAGGATCCCGCTGGCGAAGCTGGCACCGGCGTATCGCACGGCTTGTTTGTCTATGAGCGACGCCGGCGCCCAACTGTCGGCAGCTTGGTCGAAGTCGAAGGCAAGGTCCTCAACTTCCAGATGGATCCGGATGCCCGGCCGACGACCCAGTTGTCAGAGCATTCGACGCGCGTGATCGCCGACCGGGGACCAACGATCGAGCCGTTCTGGTTGACGGCGGAACGCGTCCTGGTCGAACCCCATGAGTTAGCGGTCTTGCTCAACAGCCTGGAAGGCATGTTGGTTGGCGTGCCTGCCGGCTCGATCTTTGTCGCCCCTAGCAATGCATTCGGCGACTACGTCGTGTTGCCGCCGGGCGCCGACTTGGCTCGCACGGAACATGGCGGTGTGCTCATTGACCCGCGCATGCCAGACCGTTGGCTGCCGGGGTTTCGGGTCTTGAGTTATGGCGACGCGCCATTGGTAAACGTCGGTGCCGAGCTGCAGAAGTCAGTGGTTGGCCCGCTCAATTTTCGCGTTGCCTCCTACCAGATGGCGGTCGAGGTTGAGGTGAGCGTTGGGTCTGCGGATGTGACCGTGTCCTCTACGAGCCTGGCCGATCGCGATGGCTGCGTTCGCGTGTTGACGTTGAATGGTTTCAACCTCGATACGCAGATCGAAGACCAGACATTGGTCAATGATCCGCGCCGCGATGTTGATGACGACATCGGCGATGGGCGGTTTCAAGCGCTTGGGCGGGCGATCGTCAAGGATGCGGCCAGCCCATGTATCGTCGCATTGCAGGAGATGCAGGATGACGATGGTGCGGAGTTGAGCGATGTGGTCAGCGCGCACCGAACCTATGAGCGGCTGGCGCTCGCGGTCGTTCGTGCGGGGGGTCCCAAGTACGAATGGGTCGATATCCCGCCTGAGCTGGAAGCAGACGGTGGGCAGCCTGGTGGCAACATCCGCAATGCGTTCTTGTTCGACCCGAACAAGGTGCGGTTGCTCGACGGATCGTTGGCGCTACTTGGCGCGAATTCGCCTGCCTACGAAGGGTCTCGCAAGCCGTTGGTTGCACGTTTTGGCTTGGTCGAAGGTCAGGGCGAGATTGTCGTGATCAACGTGCACTTGGCATCGAAGCGGCACCAGCGCGGTTTGTTTGCTCCCGAGCAACCTGGGTTCGATCCGCGGTTGGCGATCCGCGTGCAGCAAGCCGAAGTGATCGGTGAGCATCTCGCCGAGTTGCGTGCGCAAGAAGTCGATTACTACGTCACCGGTGACTTCAACGACTTCGAGTTTAGCGACACGCTGCAGGCGCTGATTCGCGATCACAGCATCAACCTGGTTGACGAGGTCCCGCCGCCGCAGCGCTTCGACTACAATCACCGCGGCATGTCGCAGGCCTTGATGCACGCCGTGGTCGCCAAACGGCAAGTTGCCAATCGTTCTGCCGACTACGAGATCTTGCACAGCAACGCGCTGCTCGGCTGCCAGCCCGGCCGCGAAAGCATCAAGCCCAGCGATCACGCGTACGGCATTGCTCGATTGCAGCTGCGATAGGTGCTAGCGGTTCGTTTCGAACTCGAGACTCTCAGGTTGCACCAGCTCGATCGCTCGCCGGTGCGCATCGCGAGTGTAGCTCGAAACGGTAATCGCAGACTGACCGAGCTCAAGGTGCTTGATGACCTGCTTCAGTTTGGGGTGCACGAGTCCCGCCCCGACGATTCCAGACATCAACGCACCGACCGCGGTTCCCATGATGCCGCCCAGCAATACGCCAATGCTGGTGAGCATTTCGAGCATATGGAACAACGTGAACCCCAGCGTTGTGCCGAGCACGGCACCGATGCTGACACCGATCATGAGGCCGCGCCGCACGTCGGATTCCGCCCACGTGCTGTTGTTCATCAGTCCAGCGATGTGTTTGTTGGCGCTGCGATCGTTGGTGCAGTCGAACAGCTTGAACTTGGACCTGGTCTGCTTGGGCTCGGCCAGTGTGGACAGCAGCGTACGCGCAGTTGCCTCGTCGGGGAGGCGGGCGAAGACGGCGTACTTGTAAGTCATGATCAGTGAGTGGGCCGCGGTAGCTTCCCACTGCCTAAGGTCAACCGTACGCGCGATGCTGAATTCCAGGAACTACAACTTCATGGAGGCAGGCGCGTTGTGGCCAAGGCAAGGCTGAACGGCTCACGCTCCCGCTGCCAAAATGCCGATGGCATAGGGGTATGCCCGTTCGTCAGACACTTATCGGAGCCGCGGTGCTCGGCCTGCTCGCATTCGCGATCCATGGGCTGTGGCCAGGTGGGACGTCGTCCTTGCCGGCTGTCGTCGTGCAGACCACTTCCGAGCCGGTGCAGACCTTGTTTGCGCCGCCGGAAGCTGGCAAGAACAAGCGGTGGCTCAAGGTCGATTTCCGAGACGTCGACGGGGTGCTGCGGCGCGGAAAGGTGGCGTTGCGCGGCTTCAGCGCTTGGCATCACGGACGCAAGAAGCCATCGCTCCGCATCAACCCGAAGGGGCCTGGCTATGGCGGCGTGAACTTCGTCGAATTGTCGCGTCCCGAAGATCCGCTGGCGGTGTGCAACTGGTTGCCGGATCAACTTGGCGCAGGCCTGGGCTTGATGCACGAACACTCGGAAGCCGTGCGACTGCGGCTCAATGGGCGCAACCTCGGTGTGTACCTGCGCAGCGTGCGGCCCGGCGAGGATCTGTGCGCTGCCGAAGGCCGGCCAATCGGAACGTTCTTCAAGGGCGACAGTCTCGGCGATCGCAGGCACTTGGATCTGTGGGCGGGCAGTGCGTCGTGGCGTGCGATCGGCAGCAAGCATGGCAAAGCGATCGAGGCTCTCGATGAGATGCTCGCGGCATTGCGAGAACCTGCGACTGCTGCGACGTTTCTTCGGTTGCAGGGCGTGTTGGATCTCGATGCCATGGCGCGGGTGCTTGCCGTCGCGAGTCTGGTCGCCAGCATCCACGCGGACTCGGCGCACAACCACGTGTTGTTCTACGACTACGACAAACAGCAGCTCGAACCATTGCTGTGGGACGCCAACGGGTTTGGTATCCACGCCGACCCGGAGCTAGCGGTTGAGGTTGCTCGGCATCCGCTCGCGGCGCGGCTGTTGTGCTTTCCGGAGTTCTTGCACCGCCGCAATCAAGTCCTGTGGCAGTTGCTGCACGGCGCAGGCAGTGCCGACGGCTTGGTGGCCGCGGTGGACCGACGACTGGCAAACCTCGACTCGGCGTTGCGTTCGGATCCGGAGATTGCGCGATTGGTATTGCGTCGCGGTGTCTTCGAAGTCGAGGCGATCGACTACGACGATCTGCCGAGTGCCCGTGCCGAGTTTGTGCAGTTCGTCGAGCGGCGCGAGACTCACCTCACCCATTGGTTCGGCGACGCTCGTGTCACGTGGTCATCGTCGCCTGAGGATCCTGAGCAGACCAATGTGACCGTGTTCGGCGCCGTTGCCATCAAGCTGTCGCGTCGCGATGGCGCCGCTGTACGTGCTGCGGATGGCCGCGATGCGTCAATACTGTGGCCAGGCATTGGGGAGCGCCTCGTCGACGTTCGGCAGCTCCAGCACACGGGTGGTCGTGGAGTCTCTGCGCCACACGGCGTGCCGGCGCCGATGCACTATGTGATCGCATGCCCGGCCGAGCAATTGCTCGCGCACAATGCCTTCACCGATGAGGCCGTCGCGCCCACTTCGGTGGCGCCCGTGCCGCTGTCGACGCGCAGTGTGCATCCGTGGCAACACGCGAGCACGCCAGCGACGCCTCGCTAGCTGTCTGCAGGAGGGCCTGCCCAGCAGATTTGCTGAGGGCCGCGGATGCGTCGAGCTACGGCTTCTTCGCCTTGTCTTGCTTGAGCACGATCGGCAAGGTGCCCTTGGCAAAGAAGTGCAACGTGGCCGAACGCGCGCGCTCGATGCCCTTGAGTTCCTGGCGCAGTTGTTGGATGGCCTGTTCGCGATCAAACACCAACAGGTCGATGCAGACGTCTTGTAGGCCGTAGGCGCCGCCCAGCACGCGGCCGCAGCTCAGCGCCTTTGCCAACGCCGCTTCGATTTCGCCGCGTTGGTCCGTCAACTTTGACTTGTCGAAGCACTGCGTTGGAATCGCGATCCAAAGGTAGTGGGCGCCGGTGCCCGCCAATGGGTCATCGAGTTTGCCGTTGGACTTGAGGTAATCGAGCACCAGGCGCGGATGGAACGAGGTGCCGATGGCGTGATCTTGCCGCGGAAAGCTCGGTGGCATCTGTGGCCGACCTTGGTACAGCGAGTATGACTGATCCGGTCGCGCGTCTGGATCCCACTTCAGCTTCGCCATTCGTTGTTGAAATTGCGCGGCTAGCTGATGCAGGTCACACGTCGGCTTCTTCGCGGCTTGCTCGTCGACTTCAATGGCGCCAACGCGAGTGGCAACCATATTCTCACCGAGCACGTGATCGAGAGCGAGGAATGCAACGTGCACGCGCGCGTTCTTCTCGAGCTTCGCAAACTGCTTGTGCCAAATGCGGACGTGCACCACGCCGTTCTCGGCATCGTCTTCGAGTTGGAATGTGTAGTCATCCGGATCGAAGGTCTGGCCGTAGACCCCCAGTTGAAAGCTTTCCGAAGACAATGGCGGGGTCGAGCCGAGGAACTGCCAGCCTGCGAGCTTCGGGGCCTGCTTTTGCCAGTAGTCCATCAACAACCACTGATCCAAATCACCCTCTGAGGCCAGGATGAATTGATGTGTGTCTGGCTCGTCAGCGCCGGCAAAGCTCCAGGCAACTTTGGCTGGGAACAGCTTGCTGACGCGAGCATTGATGTCGGGGATCAACTGCTCGATGGTGTCCTCTTGCCCGACCATCGCGTGCAGCTTCTTGCTGTCGCGCTGCCAGTCCGTCCAAAACGTAGCGACGCGTTGTTGGAAGGAAGGGGTCTGTCGAGCGGCCTTGACGGGCGATTGCGGCGTCTGTGGCGTCTGTGGCGTCTGTGGCGATTGCGGCGTTTGCGCGAGCAACCCCATGAGCATGATGCATGCGACGTTCATTGCGGGGCAACATACTACGGAGCTGTGCCCGTGCCGAAGGTTGCAGCAGAAGCTCGCACGCGGTTGCGCGGCTGGCTGGCTGCAAGTTCGGGGGGCGACCTGGCGAGCGATACGATGCGATCCGCCGGGCATTCTTGTGCGCCGTGCCCGCTTCGTGCGGCAACGAGTGCGCAAATCCGTGATGCGGAGCGTTGAGGTGGACTCGCGATCGGGCATCCTCAACCGCATGACCGAAGCCCCTGAGAAGCGCAACCTGATGGTTCGCGGATTCATTTGGTTGGGCAGTCGACCTGCAGCGATGTGGGCGCGCATGCAACCAGAGCCACGCACGCTGCGTGGGATTTCGTTCGCGACCTACTTGGCGGCGGTCGCGCTCGGTGCCTATTGGGGCTATCGAAGGAACTTCAGTGCCGACGTGCTCGTCCTGGCGGACTACCAAGGACCACCGCTGGTTGGTGCCGAACAGATGTGGTGGGACATTGGTGCGGGAGCACTGTTGGCCGCGCTGGTCGCCTTGCTCGCGTGGCTGCTGTTTGCGCTGACGTTGCGCCTTGGTCGGTGGCTGCCGACGGCGATGGGGCGGATCGGTTTGGGAGCGGTCATTGTCGTTGCGATCGTCAGCGACCAGATTGGCTTCCCACCGCTGCAGGGATTGGCGCTCGGGGTACTCGTGCTGGTTCTCATCGGTGGGATGGTTGGCGCGTTGGCTTCGTTGACCAGCGGCAAGTTTCGTGAGAAGCGTTGGTACGGCAAAGCAACGGTTTGGGCGTTTGGCCTACTTGGTATCGCTGGCGTCGCAGCGCTCATCTATGGCGCAGCACACAAAGGCACGACGACACACCTGACGTCGATTCCGGCGTATGCCGCGGAGTCGGAGCCAGCGATGTTGACGCTGCCCAACCTGGCCGAGCCAGGTCCATTCGGCAAGATCAACACATTGACCTACGGCAGCGGCACCGACATCCATCGTCCGGAGTTCGGCGCCGAGGTGGTGCTCAAGACCGAGACCGTCAACGGCAAGCCGTTCGCCGCGTTGCCGAAGGGACACAAGGGCAAGAAGCGCGAGCTGTTCTGGCAGTTCCCGCTGAGCGAGATGCCGATCAACGGTCGCGTTTGGTATCCGGAAGGCGACGGTCCGTTCCCGCTAGTCCTGATCGTGCACGGCAACCACTCGATGTCGGAGTTCTCCGATGAGGGGTATGCATACCTCGGCACGCATCTGGCGAGCCACGGCTACATCCTGTGCTCCGTCGATCAGAACTTCATCAACGGCAACATGCGCAAAGAGAACGATGCGCGCGGTTGGCTGCTGCTTGAGCATCTGAGGGTGTGGCAGGGATTCCATGAGGCAGACGGCAACCCGTTTGCCGGCAAGGTCGACATGCAGAACATCGCACTGATGGGGCATTCGCGCGGCGGTGAGGCGGTGACGCACGCTGCCTTGTTCAACAGGTTGAAGCACTACCCCGACGATGCGTCGGTCACGTTCGACTTTGGGTTCGCCATCAAGTCGATCGTCAGCATTGCCCCGGTCGATGGGCAGTACAAGCCCGCCGGACGCCTCGCACCGGTTCGCGATGTCAACTACCTGACGTTGCACGGCAGCCACGATGCGGACGTCTCCCAGTTCTACGGTGATCGCATCTACAACCGACTGAAGTTTGCGCCCGGTTCGGATTGCTTCAAGGCGAGCGTCTACGTGTATCGCGCCAATCACGGCCAGTTCAACACGGTGTGGGGCGCGACCGATCGTGGCCCGCCACGCGGTCTGTTGTTGAACCGTGCGGCGCTGCTGTCCGGCGACGAACAGCGGCAGGTCGCGAAGGTCTACATCACGGCGTTCCTGGCGGCGACGATGCAGGCGCAGCGCGGCTACTTGCCGCTGTTTGCGAATGCCCGCACTGGCCGTGATTGGTTGCCGGAAGCGGTGTTGACGACTCGCTACGAAGACGCGTCGTTCCGCGTGCTGGCGGACTTTGAAGAGGATGTCGATGTCACGACTACGACAGCTCCCGGTGGTGCGATTCGCGCCGATGGCCTTGCCGTCTATCGCGAGGGAGAGATTCCCTTCCGTGGCGGGCGGGGCGGCAGTTCGTCAGCGCGTGGCAACCATGGCGCGTTCCTCGGTTGGGCGACAGCCGAGGCTGAGCCCGCGGAGCCTGAGCCCGCGGAGAAAGAAGCTGCGGAGAAAGAAGCCGGCGAGGCGGCGCCCGAAGTGGTTGCGGCCGAGCAGTTGGCGGCTCCGGTCTACGAGGTCAGCTTGCCTGCCGGGTTCTTGACGGCGGCAGCGGATCAGCAGGTCGTGTTCCATCTTGCCGAAGTCGATGAGAAACCGAAGGCCAAGGACTACTCGCCCAAGTCCGATGACGACGAGAATGACAACGACAACAACGACGAGGCTGACGACGAAGACGATGAGCAAGACGAAGCCGAAGACGAACAGCCGCGGCCGGCGTTGCAGCTCGCTGTCGAGCTCGTCACGGCAGATGGTGCCGTCGGCCTGCCGCTCAGTCGCTACGGCCGGATCTTGCCACCGCTGAAGGCCGTGACATCGCGTGCTCCGTTCCTCGGTGGTTCTGCGAACGAGACCGAGATCACCTTGCAGTACTTTGCCCTGCCGCTGGCCGACTTCGTGGCCGCCGATGCGAAGCTCGATCTCGCGACCGTCACGGCGATCCGGTTGGTGTTCGATCGCGTGCAACCAGGCGTTGTCGTGATCGATCGCATTGGCGTTGCGAGTGTGCCGAAGTAGCGAGCTGCTACTTCTGCCGAGGTGCGCTCAGCAACTCAGCCGCTGTTTCCAAGCCTTCGGGTAGCGCCGGGTTCCACGCAGCATCTTCGATCGCCAAGGTTCGTATGGCTGGCGCCAAGCCAGATTCCCAGACCGCCGGCAACCGAAGCGGGCCACATGTGATGGTGCTCTTGAGTGAGTGCTCCTGATAGGTGACCCCCTGCATTGCGCTGGATAGGCGCAATACGGAGCCGGTTGCGCGGTCGATCGTCAGCCGGTAATTGCTCGTGAGGTTCATGTTGCGACCGGCGAGGCGGACCGCCAGCGCAGCCGTTTGCTCGTCGCTCTGGGCTTCGAGGTAGCGCAGCTCTGTTCCCGGATCCAGCAGCATGAGCGGCAGGAAGGTGAGTTCGATCAGGCTGCGAAACGACGTGGCTGCTGCGGTGTGGCGTGTGCGATCCCAATCGAGCTGCTCGTTGGTTGCGGTGTCCAGTGCCGTGACACGCCACGGCCTGCGAGCCGTTGCTGCATCGCGTTCTTCGTGGTTCTCGATACGGAAGTAGCCGCGACGGCGATCCCACATGTAATGCACGTCGCCCGACCAGCACGAAAACGTGCTTAGATCATCGAGTGCCTGGCCGCCGTAGTAGTTGACGACCTTGCGCGCCAAGGGGATTGCGCGTGTATCGTTGTCGAGGCCTTCGGCGCGCTGCTCGATGCGCCTGGGGCCACGGTGGCCTCGCCAATACGCCAGCTTATCGAGATGCCAAAGCTCCGTTGCCGGGTCCCAGAATAGGGCCGGACCACGCGCCCTCAGCCAGTTCATCCAGTCGTTGCGCGTGGCACCCGCGCCAGGTCCTTCGGGAAACAAATCGACCAGCAGCGCTTCGGCCTGTTCTTGATCGGAGCCAAGCAACATGTTGGGCAGGTCGAGCAGCGACTTCAGCACGTTGGCTTCGACGTCGAGGGCAACGGTAGCCGCATGGACTCGCGAGACGCGTTGCCGTTCGGCTTCGATGCGCTGCTTGTCGCGAACGATGCGGAGCATGGGGCGGTCGCTGCGAAAGTGCGCGGCCCAGCGAACCGTTGCCTCACATTCCGCGAACCAGACCGCTCGTTGCGTCGGCAGCGGCATGGGAAGGTGCACGAGGTTGCCCTGCCGCACACACTGCCCGTCGCCGCCTGCGAACTCTCGAACCTCGAGTTCGCGACCCGCATGCAGCAGCCGTTCGTTGACTTGCCTGGCGGTTGGCAAGTCCCACATCTTGGCGAAGCGATCGCCAGTGTCGCCGACAAACACCGTCGGCCGATCCCAGCGTTCGAGTGGCGTGCGGCTCGCAACTGGCAAGTCAGCGGGCCACGCCAACACGACAACATCCGCCTGCCACCACGATTCTCGACAGCATTCCTTGGGCGCAACCAAGCGGATGCGCATCCCAGCCTGCTTCAGAGCCGTGCGCAGTTCGGCCGCAAAGGCATCGTCCTTGTCGGCGACGAACGCAACCTGCAACCGCGCCGCTGTGACTGTTTGGCTCGAGGTTGGGCAAGCCAACAGGCAGCCAATCAGCGCGGCGACAGCGAGATGGGCAGCAGCGAGAGTGGAATGGCGGAACATGTGTAATCGTACGGTGCCAGGCACAGAAGTAACACGTTCGATGGCGCCAGCTGGCGCCATCGAACGTGTTACTTCTGTGCCTGGCACTGTACCTAGCGAATCCGGTCGCGCACGGGGTTCGACAGCTGCAGGCGTTCGTCATCGACGACCAAGGCTTGGGCGATGATTGTTGTTCCAAGCAGCGCGGGGTTGCTCGGGATGGCGAACGTGCGCTGGGCGGTGCCTGCCACCATCGGTATCGATACGACGTCTGCAAACAGCGAGTCGAGGTAGAGTCGGCCGATATCGGGATAGATCACGAACTGCTCTTGCAAGCCGATGCCGACGAACCCGACCTGGGCGGTGACGCCGATGCGCCACGTCTGCAAGTCGAGTTGCCACATCGTGCCGGGCGCCGCCAGGTACTTGGCGTGCAGGTTCGTGTGCAGATTGGCCTGCACGGTTCGGCCATTGAACACGTCCGCCCGGCCGTCGTGATCCGTGTCGATGAGCACGCCGTGGTTCGCGGCCGCTGCCTCGTGCACAAAGGTGCCGCCGACATTGCGCAACAGGGAAGCCTCACCAACCTTGGCTGCGAGAATGTCCTCCAAGCCGTCTAGGTCAACGTCGGCGACGCTGAGTTCCCTAGCGCCCCATGTCGAGAGTGGTGGGATCGTGGTCGCACTTACGTCCACGAAACCGCTACTTGTGTTCTCGAGTAGAATGGCATTGTTGATGCCGCTCAACACCAGATCGCGATCGCCATCTGCGTCGTAGTCGATCGATGTGATCTGCTTCGTTGTGACGCTGACTAAGTGCGAGAACGACGGGCCTTCGGTCCACGCGCAGCCACCTTCGTTGAATAACACGCGGTGTTCGTGAACGATGTCTCGATCACCATCGCCATCCATGTCCGCGAGCAGGATGGTCTCGAAGACGGCGAACGTTGTGGGGGTGGTAGGTGGCAAGCTTGGGCTGAACTCGACGAACCCCGACGCCATCCGCACGAAGACTCGAGGGCCATGGTGTTGGGCGCTGCCGAACACGACTTCTTCCCCCGCGACATCGTCCAGGTTGGCGGCCGCGACGCTGCTGTGGCCAGCAATAGCTGGCAGCGCCGCGACGCTGGTGAAGCCGGCTGCTCCGAGTTCGTAGTAGTTGGCTCCGAGGCTCGTGGTGATCACGACACCCGTCGCTGCATGAGGGGCGGCGTTGTGAACGATGGCTCCATCGACCGGCTCGTCATTCGGCAGCGGCACTTCCCGGAGATGACGATTGGGGTCATTGCCGGCGGCGACTGCGTCCGTGAAGAACTTGGGTTCGGAGAGTTGCTCCCACAGGATTTGGGTCGTGGGGTTGGCGCCAACGCTTACCCGAGAGTCCAGTAGCCTGTTGTCTAGAGCGGCAAGCGGGTGGCCGAAGGATGGCGGGCGGTGCGCCGTGATGGGGCCATCGATGGTGTTAATGATCACCGAAGAGCCTGCTGCAGCGGCGTCGAGATCAAGGTCTCCATCGAGATCGGTGATCCAAATGTGGCCGTCGATGGTCGGGTTGACAAAACGCTGCAGTTCGAAGTGCAGAGGTTGGGTCTGCAAGTAGACGCCGTCTTGCGTGATGAAGTCGCCGAGTCCGTCCCCGTCCCAATCGGCGAGCGCCGCGTGCGGGAGGAGTTCTGGAGTGACCAAGCCGGTCGGCGTCGCCGGAGTGAAGACGCCCGTGCCATCATTGAGCGCGATCCATACGGGTTGGAAGTATGCCCATACCGAGATGTCCGGGTGGGAGTCTCCGTTCAGGTCGCCGACGTGAGGGTTGGCGATGACACTGATCATGTTCGGACTCGGCAGCACCGCGCTAATAAACGAGCCGCCCTGATTGAACCACACCTGCATGGTCAAGGGCCCCAGGCCGTCGCTGGCCAGCAGCACATCGCTGTCGCCGTCGCTGTCGATATCAACGACTTCGATGTATCCCGCGTAGGTGTTGAGTCCGGCGAGCACGGTGTTCGTGACGTCGATAAACTGTCCCGTGCCGTCGTTTTCGAAGAGGTGCACGCCGCTCGTGCTGGGGAACGCAAAGATGTAGAGCAGGTAGTCCAGATCGCCATCGCCCTCGAAGTCGATCAGCTGGTGGTTGTCCTGAACCAGTGTCGCCGGGAACGGGTTCGACCAAAGGAAACTGCCGTTGCCCTGGTTGCTGTAGATGCTCGTGCCGATGCAGAAGTCGAGGTCGCCGTCTCCGTCCACATCCCCGACGCTTGGGGCAATCGGCACTTGGGCCGTCCAGTTGCCCGCGAAGCTGTTCAGCCACGTGAATCGGCCGTGGCCATCGTTGCTGTAGATGTGACCAGTCGTGCCTTCGACCGAGAAGATGTCCTGGTCGCCGTCGCCGTCCACATCGAATGTGCAAGTGATCGTGCCCTGCAGTGGGGATACGAACACGGAGCGGTAGCGCTCGCCGAAGAATTGGGCGGGCAGGCTGATGCAGAGCAGGAGAGCGACGATGGGGGCGGTGCGACTCATTGGCGGGTAGTAAGCCGGCGGGTAGTAAGCCGGCGGGTAGTAAGCCGGCGGGTAGTAGCCGGCGGGTAGTAGCCGGCGGGTAGTAGGCCGGCGGGCAATGGTCACCATAGCGCCGCAGGTCGGACGGCGTGGATGGCGGTCTCATTGGGGTCGGTTTCGGAGCAGGTTGCCCAGGTTGCGTAGCTATGGGCCGGTTACGTAGCAATCGGCCGGGCATTCGAGGGGTGTGTTGCTTGTGACCGGTCGCCTATGCATCTGCAACGCAGGAGTCGGTGCGACGCGGCATTCGGGCAGGCAAACCCGGTGAGAGGGGATCTCACTACCTTGGGCCGTAACCACTCTGGTGCTGGTCGCAACCGCCGATGCGGTCGAGCTGACAGCTGTGCAGCATTGCGTGGTACACTTCTCGGCGAGCCCGTCCCACCCTCGCTTGCACCATCCTCGGCCCATGTCCCTACGACTCCTAGTCCACCGCTCTTATTTGCGCACGGCTTCTGCGCTGCTGCTTGTTCCAGCAACGCTGCTTGCGCAGGGCTTTGTGGCGCTGTCGGGCGCGCAAGGGATCAGCGGTATTCCGGGATCGGCAAAGTACGGCGGCAGCGGCCAGTGCATCGCGGACTTTGACGGCGATGGCGACGTGGACATCATCATTGCGGTGCCGAACGGGCAGCTGTTCCGCTACTTCCGCAACGATGGTGGCATGTCGTTTACGGACTTGACGGCGACGTCTGGCATGGGCGTCTGCGGCGAGATCTTTGGCATGCAGGCCGCCGACATTGATAACGATGGCGACCAGGACATCTTCTGCACCCAAGACCTTGGGCCGATGCAGTTGTTCATCAACGCGGGCAACGGCACCTTCACAGAGGAAGCGGTCGCTCGTGGTCTGACCTGGGCGCACGAATCGTATGGCGCATCGTTTGGCGACTACGACCGCGATGGCTTACTCGATCTCTATGTCTCTAATCGTCATCTGGTTGGTAGCGGTAGTTCATCGAATCCCAACTTCCTGTTTCGCAATGTCGGCAACGGCTACTTCGTAGATGTCACGGTTGCGGCAGGTGTCGGCGG
>CAXBFC010000018.1:0-32468 GCA_963974725.1 uncultured bacterium
AAGGTGCCGTCGGCGCGCAAACCGCGACAGCCGAACCGACGCTCGATGGTGTCGACGTCTTTGCCGCGTACCAACAGCGTCAGCCGCGCGGTGTAGAGGTGGGGTGCGTTCGGTTGCCACAGTCGTGGCTTTGCGATCGTCAGCGGACCGGCGAACGTCTGCAGGTTGGCGCGAGTTTCGCTGGCGACGACCGTCTCGCCGTCGAGCAATTCGACACGCAAGCCACTGACGCGACCCTTGCCCGGAACAATCCCCGCGAGCACGGTGACTTCACCATCCTCATTGCCGAACACGAACACATCGTGGCGGTCGATGGTTGGCGTTTGGTTGCAGCACAACGTCACGCCTTGCCAGATGCCGCCGAAGTGTGGCTGAATAATCGGCAGGAAGCCCTGCGTGTTGTGGCCGACGCGTTCGTCGACACGAACCTCCAGGGTGTCTTTGCCATCCCACTTCAGGTGGCGCGTCAGGTCGGCGCGGAACGGGGTCCAACCGCCGAGGTGTTCGGCGACTCGATGACCATTGATGAACACCTGCGCATGCGTGGCGACGGCGTCGAACTCGGCGTAGACACGGTCGGTGCGTTGGTCCGGCAGCGGCAGTCTGCGGCGGTAGCGAGCGATGCCATCGAACTGCGTGCCGAGCACAGTTTCGAACGCGTTGGGAACGTGGATCGGTTGGTAACTCGCCTCAGGATCTTGTTCGCGGCGGATCTGCCAGATGCCGTCGAGCGACGTGCGGGTCTGGGTGGCGGCGGTCGCCGCGAGCGTGGCGATCACGCAGCCACTCAGCGCGACCTGGAGAGCGCGACCGGTTTTGCGCAACCGCGCGACGATGGACACCTTGGCAGTCAAGTTCATGCGATCCTGTAAACGTGGCGCAGTTTGCGTTCGAGGTAGTTGGTGAAGTGCTCACTCGAGAGCGGCGCGCCAGTCGCGCGTTCGCACAGCTCTGCCGGCGAGTAGCGGCGTCCGTGTTGATGCACGTTGTCGTGTAGCCATTGACGCAATGGTGCGAAGTTCCCGTTCTGCATCAGTTGGTCGAGGCCGCCGAGTGCCTTGTCGGCAGTCGCGGCGAACTGTGCCGCGTAGAGGTTGCCGAGCGTGTAGGTCGGGAAGTAGCCGAACAGGCCACACGACCAGTGCACGTCTTGCAGGCAGCCGCGGCGATCATCGGGCACGGTGACGCCGAGGTAGTCGTGGTAGAGCTCGTTCCAGCGTGCCGGCAAGTCGGCAAGCTGCAGGTCGCCTTCGATCAGCGCTTGCTCTAGTTCGAACCGCACCATGACGTGTAGGTCGTAGGTGGCTTCGTCTGCCTCGACCCGAATCAGGCTTGGTGCGACCAGGTTTGAGAGTCGGTACACGGACTCCGCGGTTTGGCCATCGCACGCGGCGCCAAGATGCTGTTGCGCTTGTGGCCAACCCCACTGCCAGAATGCTTGGGAACGACCGACATGGTTTTCCCACAGCCTGGATTGGCTTTCGTGGATGCCGAGCGAGACCGCTTCTGCAAGTGGGCTGCCGAAGTGCTCCGGTGGCAGGCCCTGTTCATACAGACCATGGCCACCCTCGTGCATCGTCGAGCCGAGCGCATCCAACACGTTGTCCTTGTGGAACCGCGTCGTCAGGCGCACATCGCCGCCGATGCTGATGCAGAATGGGTGGGTGCTGCGGTCGATGCGGCCGCGCTGGAAGTCGAACCCCATCGCTTGCACGACGGCGCGCACGAACGCTTCTTGTTGCGGCTCGGCAATCTCGCGGTGCTTGAAGGTCTCGTCCGGCTTCTGGCCGGCCTCGAGTTCTTGCCGCAGCGCCACCAGTCGTTGGCGAAGCGGTGCGAACAGCTGCTTCAGATCCGAAGCGCGCAGGCCCGGCTCATAGAGGTCGGCCAGCGCATCCCAGCGGGTTTGCCCATCTTGCTTCAGGCAGTCGGCCTTCTGCTGTTGCAGACCGACCATCTTCTTCAACCACGGTTGGAACTCCTGGAAGTTTGATTCGCTGCGCGCGCTCGCCCAGGCTTGTTGGGCGCGACTCTCGGTGGCGGCGAGTTCGGCTACCAGTGTGCCGGGTAGCTTGGTGGCCCGGTCGAAGTCGCGTTGCATCTCGCGCACCGCTGCCTGCTGCTGTTCGCCGCCGGCGGCCCCGGCACACTCTGCGAGCCATGCTGCGATCCGCGGGTCGGTGGCGCGTTCGTGCGCTAGCCGGGCCATCAATTCGAGCTGATCGGCGCGGCGTTCGCCTGCGCCGCTCGGCATGTAGGTTTCTTGGTCCCAAGCCAGCAAGGCGGATGTGGCGGAGAGCAGTGACGCTTCGCGCGAGTGATCGAGCAGCTGGGTGTAGGGATCGGGTGATGGCATGACAGACAGCCTACGCAGTCCTCGGTGTAGATCTCCAGCTTCGACTATCGAGCGACCCGATGTTCGCCGCCGGAGTCCTTCGCCAAGCGTTCCAGCAAGTCGCTCTTCTCGCCGATAGCGATCGTGTGGATGGCGATGCTGCGGCTCAGATTCCAGCGCGCAACTTCGTCGGCCAACGCGGTTGGCGCGACGATCGGGCCGGCGCTGGGACGGCCATCCGTCAGCAAGAAGATCGTGTCGACATCACGATCCTCGAACGCTGCTGCGAGCGCGTCGTGCACGTTGGTGGGGCCCTTCGAGAAGATCTCCGTGATCCGTGCATCTGCCTGCTTGCGTTGCTTCTTGCCGAGGGGCTGAAGCTTTGGAAACAACAGCTGCGCATCGCGTGAAAAGGTGATGATGTTGATCTTGGCCTTCTTGGGGAGGCGGTCGAGCACGCCGGTTAGTTGCCGCTTGGCTTCCGTCAGTCGGCGGTTGCTGCCGGTGCCAAACGGCTTCGCCATGCTGCCGGAGACATCGACGACAAACGTGACCCGATCACTGCGCACCGGGATGTTCCAATAGCTGACCGTTTGCTGGTCGCCGTTTCGTCCTGGCGTGCCGGCCAAGGCACCACGCGTTTGGAACGAATCGCCTTCCTTGGCCCACCATTTCTGCCACTCGGACAACGTTTGGAATTGCTGCCCCGTCACTACGCGAAGGGCGGTGCGCACATCCTCTTGCATGCGTGCGGATTCCTTCTCCAGTATCGCGAACAGTAGCGGCGGCGATTTGGCTGAGCGGGTCGCGACGGTCAGGGCGATGGCGGCGGCGCGCACTTGCCAGTCGCGGTAGCGCAGGTTGTTCTTCGCTGCCTCGAGTCGTGCGTCTTGCAGCGCGGGGACCGTGATCAGGGCGCGCAACGCGGCCGTGCGCAGGGCTGGTCGCTTGTGCTTACTGAGTTGCAGCAGTTCTTGATGCCAGGCCGCCTGCGTTTGGCGCAGGACATGAAGTGCTGCCAGGGCGATCGGGCCGGTCTGCTCGTGGCCCTTCTTGAGCACCGCAGCCAACGCGGCTTGGGTCTGCTCGCCCGGATCGACAAGCAGCAAGCTGGTCGCGGCTGCACGCACCACGGTGGCGTCGCGCTGCACCAACAACTTCTTCAGGGTGGCACTGGCGAGGTCCCGTTGCGAAGCGGGGGCAAACGCGAGCGCGCGCGCCGCGACCACGCGCTCGGTGGCAGCCTTCTGGCCCGGGGCGTGTTCCGGGAGCCACTTGCTCCATGCGCCATCGGCGAAGGCGCGGTTCCAGCCATCCTTGTTGGACGTGCCGAACGGGTCGAGCGCCCTGGAGGCGGCCGCCAACAACTCCGAGTAATGCTCTGGTTGCAGCGCAACGAGCAGGCCGGTGACCACCGCTGCGTGCTGGTCGTCGCTGCCTGTGGCTGGCAGGCTTCTCGAGAATCGAATCGCGAGCGCCGGCGCTTGCGGGTGTCGGTGAGCGGCAAGCTGGCGAAGTGCGGTGCCTGCGATGGCTCGATTCTTGTCGCCGGCGAGTTCGACCCGGGCGGCGTCGACCTTGGCGTCATCCTTGCGCGCGGCGAGTCCGCGCAATGCCGATAGGCGATCGTTGCCGCTGGTGTGCTGTAGATCTGCGAGCAGTGCGTCGCGCGCAGCGTCGCCTTGGCTGACACGGCCCAGCGCGTAGCAGATGGCGTTGCGTTGCTTGTACTTTCCTTGCGAACGCGCGAGTTCGGCAACCAGTGCCGCAATGCCGGGTGCTCCTTGTCGCTGCATGGCGGCGGCAGCCGCATCTGCGATACGCGGATTGTCCGCGCCGGAGAGCATGCTGGCCAACGCCGGTAGTGCCCCCGTGCGCTGCTTGGCGCCGATCGCTCGCATGACGGTCTCTTGGTAGCTGAGCGTCTTGGCGCGCTCCAGTTCGGCGATGAGAATGGTGGTCGCGTCGGTTTCGGCAAAGCGGCCGAGATCTTTGATGGCTCGGTGGCGGTTGCGTTCGGCTTGCTCCCGAACTTTCTCAAACCCGGTGATCGCAGCCTCGACGGTCTTGGGGCGCTGTCCGGTCAGTGGGGCGAGCAGTGAGCAAATGAGTAGCGCGAGGGGCAGCACCTTCATGGCGAAATCCTAGCCGGGCAGGGTGCCAACACGATGACTGCCGCAGACTTTGACCATCTTGGTGCCGGGCGTCATCCCCGCTACAGTTGCGGCATGGCGCGATCGTGGAAAACCACTGGAGTGCTGCTCTTGAGTGGCCTCGGATGCTTGGGCATCGGAGTCATCTTGGGTGGGGTCTACGAACGTCCTCTGGAGGCACTTTGGCGGGAACCCACGGAACCGAAGGTGCAGGTCGTCACGCACCTGCCGACGTTTCGCGACCTTGTGCATCGGGTCGAGGCCTCGGTCGTCAGTGTGCGCGCGGTCATGCCCCGAGTGGCGGCTGCGGCGGCTGGTCCCATGGCTGGAGCTGGTCCGGTGGCAGCATCGGAAGCAGGCGCGTCAACTGAATCACCGATTGAGGCCGATGCAGACGTTGCGCCGGCCACGCAAAACGGCTCGGGCTTCATCATCAATGAGCGCGGTTTGGTTCTGACTAGTCGCCACGTCGTCGTCGGGGCCGCCAGCATCGAGGTCATCCTGCCGAACCAAGGCCCGCGTCGCGCAGACCTGATTGGCCAAGACCCGGCCACGGACCTGGCGCTGCTGCGGCTGGCTTCGGCGCCGAAGGACTTGCCGGCATTGAGCCTCGGCGACAGTGACCAGGTGCTCGCCGGCGATTGGATTGTCGCGGTTGGCAATCCGTTTGGTTTCACGCGCACGGTTACGGCTGGCCTGGTCAGTCATGTGGGCCGACACCTGCCGGATTCCGATCTCGGGGTCAGCAGTGCCTTCTTGCAGATCAGTGCGCCGGTCAATCCCGGCAGTTCGGGTTGCCCGGTGTTTGACGTGCATGGCCACGTCGTTGGCGTCACGACACAGTTCGCCACGTCGGCCCAAGGTATTTCGTTTGCGGTGCCGAGTCGTTCGGTCAAATGGGCGCTCAAGAAGATGCGCGAGCAGCCCGATGGCATCGTGCGGCGAGGCTATCTCGGCATGCACTTCGGGCCTCGCAGAGACTATGCCGGCAATGGTGAGGCGATGCCTGGTGCCGTGATTGTTGGCGTGGCTGCTGGAGATCCGGCGGACCTCGCAGGTCTGCGTAGTGGTGATGTGATTCTCGCCGTAGACGGCACGCCGATCTTGGATCCAAAAGATCTACACGAACGCATTGTCTGCAGTGACCCCGGCACCAGCATCGCACTACAACTGTTGCGCGACGATCAAGTATGCGATCCGATCGTTGCCGTGCTCGGGGAGATCGGTCAGCGTGCATCGACGCCCGAAACCCCATGAGCTCGTTTCCCAATACGTAGTTCGGGCTTGTCGTCGCACAAGCCGATGTGAGCCGACTCGCCCCAAGCGGTTCCCGCAGCCCTGATCACCCACGTTGCAACCGTCATCAGATACGGCCTCCTTCTTCCTGCCTGGATTGATTCACCAATTCGGCAACCTGCTGTTAACTGTGCAAGGGCATGTGCTGCACTTGGACGCAGAGGGAATCAAGCGCATGCAAGATGCGGTTCTCGGGGCGGTCCAGCGTGGCAGCGCCAGCCTGCAAGTCATCAGGGCGCTGCTTGGCGAGCAAACTGGCGCGACCGGATCGGCGGGCGACTTGGTTCTACAACTGGTTGAGCTTGGTCGCGTGCCGGCGCGCGAATGCGGTGTCTCACTGGAAATGCGTGGCGAGCATCCGAACGAGGCCATCTGGGTGGCCGCCGAATCGTTCGTCATGGCTTGCGCGGCCACCTTGCGGCACTGGATCCAATCGTTGCCAAGTGGCTCGACCGGAGCGGTGACGGTGAACCTGCGCGGTGACGGGGCGGGCGGGGCCGTCGTGGCATTGGGGTTTGAGCCGGCAGTAGGCAGCTTGCCGTTCCCGATGGCAGCGGCGGAAGTCGTCTTGGCGGTCACCAGCGAACTCGAGGCAGCTGGGGCGACCGCACAGGTCTTGCCGGCGCCTGCTCGGGGCATGGAACTGCACTTCGTGGCCGCCACGTTCACTTCCGGCTACGAAGCTTGAGCGGATCTTCACGACCTCTTAGCACAGCCTCTCGCCACCGCGCGCTAGTCTTTCCCTCGAACCTTTTGTTGCACTGATTCGAGCGAGACCATCCAAACACCGTGGCCAAGTCCAAAGTCCTCGTCATTGAAGATGAACCCGACATTCTCGAGGTCATCCAATACAACATCGAACGTGAAGGCCACAAAGTCATCGCTTGCCGCGATGGCGAGCAGGGCCTCAGCCGGATCCGCACCGATGCCCCGGATCTCGTGATCCTCGACCTGATGCTACCGGGCATGGATGGCACCGAGGTCTGTCGGCAAGTCAAGGCCGATCCGGTGACCCGCGGGATTCCGATCATCATGGTCACCGCCAAGAGCGAGGAGAGCGATGTAGTGCTCGGCCTCGGTCTCGGCGCCGATGACTACATTGCCAAACCGTTCAGCCCGCGCGAACTGATGGCGCGCGTCAATGTGGTCTTGCGACGTGGCTCCGTGCGTGAAGAGCGCAGTGATGGCGAGCGCATCTCGCGCGGCGAACTCTCGATCGACCTGGGGCGATTTGAAGCGCGTGCCGCGGGAGAACTGCTAAGTCTGACGCCAACCGAGATGCGCCTACTACACTTCTTGGCTTCGCACCCAGGGCGAGTTTTTCCGCGCGCCCACTTGTTGAGTCGCGTCATTGGCGAAGATGCCGTGGTGACCGATCGCAACATTGATGTGCACGTTCGCGCCCTGCGTCTCAAGCTTGGCGATCACGCATCAGTGATCGAAACGGTGCGCGGAGTTGGCTATCGATTCGCCGAGGCCGCGAAGTAGCGAAGCATGCAGCCGGCACTGATCGTCGCGCTCGTGCTGCTCGCGTGGACCGCCTGGTTGTGGCGCCGCGCGGTCCGTGCTCGGGATGCGGCGCTTGCCAAGTTGCGGACTGCAGAAGGTGCCTGTGCGACGTCGCGGATCGAGGTTGCGCGGTTGGCGGCAGGCCTGAGCGGCGCCAGCGATGGATTGATCGTGGTCGACTTGCAGGGGCATGTCGTGGCGAGCAATCCGGTTGCGAGTGAGTTGGTAGATCTTGGTGGGCGTGTGATCGTGGGCAAGCGCCTCGAAGAACTCGTGCCGTGGCCGAGGTTTCAAGAAGCGTTGTTGGTCTGTCGCCGCGATGGTGTCGCGCAGAGCTTTGAGATCGAATTGCACGCTCCGGTTGCGCGCACGCTGCGCATCCAAATGCGTGCTCTGCCCCAATTGGGCGCGGTCGTGGGCTTGGAAGACCAGAGCCGGCTCAAGCGATTGGAGACGTTGCGACGCGATTTCGTCGCCAACGTTTCGCACGAACTGAAGACCCCGCTAGCGGCCATCCAGGGTTTCGTTGAAACGGTGCAGGACGATGCCGAGATGCCGCCGGCAACGCGCCAGCGGTTCTTGAATCGGGTGCAGCAGCAGACCAATCGGCTGGCGACGCTGGTGTCGGACCTGTTGATGTTGTCGCGGTTGGATGACGACCACGGCATACCGTCGGGCGATCCGGTGGATCTGTTGCCGGTGCTGCAGTCGACGCTGGCGGATCTCAGACCGATTGCCGAGCAGCGTCAAGTGGAACTGCAGGTGCACTTGCTTGAAGGGCCGATCTGGATTCGCTCGGACCGTGAAACGCTGCGCCAGATGGCCGGGAATCTGATCGACAATGCGGTGAAATACACTTCGGTTCGCGGTCGCGTGACGGTGCGATTGTTGGTCTCACCGGGTCGCGTTCGGCTGGAGGTTGCGGATACCGGGATCGGGCTGCGTGCCGCAGATCAAGCGCGCATCTTTGAGCGGTTCTATCGGGTCGATCAGGCGCGTTCGCGCGAGCTCGGTGGCACCGGGCTCGGGTTGTCGATCGTGAAGAACACGGCGCTGCGGCTTGGTGGGGATGTTGGAGTGAAGAGTGAGTTGGGGGTGGGGAGTATGTTTTGGGTGGAGTTGCCGGTTGTTGGGTGAGGGGATTTGTCGGTGCGCAAGCGCTGTGTCTACTGGCTGCGCGGATTGCGTGCGCGGTACGTGCCTGTGCGGGAACGTGCGCAGTTGCGTGTTGGCGCGGTGCGCGTGGATTTGGGCCCCCGGTATGCCCGTTTCGCGCAAAGCGCGAAACGCGTTGAGACGAGGGGCGGTTCGTACGCTTACGAAACTGGGGCTCGGCGCGCTTACGCGGGACGAGTTCGGCCCGCTTCCAGCTGCGCGGGAAGCGCGTTGGCTTCCGAGGTGTGCTCGGTTCGCGCGGCGCGAACCGTTTTGAGCTGCGCGCAGTTCGCTATGCGAACCGCGCGTTGCCGGAAACGCTGGCGCGTTTCCGGCTAGAACGAGTTCGGCGCGCATCAAGCTGGGCGGGAGGCGCGTTGGCTTCCGAGGTGGGCTCGGTTCGCGCGGCGCGAACCGTTTTGAGTTGCGCGCCGGTCGCTATGCGAACGGCGCGTTGCGGGAAACGCTGCGCGTTTCCCGCTGGCTAATCTATCAAACCGCCACGCTCAACAAACTCTGCACTCTTCTCCGCCATGCCACTGCGCGCGTATTCCCGCACTTCCTCGGTGATCTTCATCGAGCAGAAGCGGGGGCCGCACATGGAGCAGAAGTGGGCTACCTTGGCGCCGTCTTGCGGCAGCATTTCGTCGTGGTAGGAGCGTGCGGTTTCGGGGTCGAGGGCCAGGTTGAACTGGTCTTCCCAGCGGAACTCGAAGCGGGCCTTGCTCAACGCATCGTCGCGATCTTGGGCGCCGGGGTGACCCTTGGCGAGGTCGGCGGCGTGGGCGGCGATCTTGTAGGTGATCACGCCTTGCTTGACGTCGTCCTTGTTGGGCAGGCCTAGGTGCTCCTTGGGCGTCACGTAGCACAGCATCGCGGTGCCGTAGCTGCCGATCATCGCGGCGCCGATGGCCGACGTGATGTGGTCGTAGCCGGGCGCGATGTCGGTCGTCAACGGGCCCAGCGTGTAGAACGGCGCCTCGTGGCAGACCTCGAGTTGCAGGTCCATGTTCTCTTTGATCTTGTGCATCGGCACGTGGCCGGGGCCTTCGATCATGACCTGCACGTCGTGCTTCCAGGCGATCTTGGTCAGTTCGCCAAGAGCCGCGAGTTCGCCGAACTGCGCTTCGTCGTTCGCATCCTTGATGCAGCCCGGGCGCAAGCCATCGCCGAGCGAGAACGATACGTCGTATCGCTTCATCAGCTCGCAGATCTTCTCGAAGCCGGTGTAGAGGAAGTTCTCGGTGTGATGGTGCAGGCACCACTTCGCCATGATCGAACCGCCGCGCGAGACGATGCCGGTAAGGCGTTCGGCGGTCAGTGGCACGTGGCGTAGCAACACGCCGGCGTGGATCGTGAAGTAGTCGACGCCTTGCTTGGCTTGCTCCTCGAGCACTTCGAGGAACATCTCGAGGTTGAGCTCCTCGACTTTGCCGTCGACGCGTTCGAGTGCCTGGTAGATCGGCACGGTGCCGATCGGAACCGGGCTGTTGCGCACGATCCACTCGCGGGTCTCGTGAATGTTCTGACCGGTGCTGAGGTCCATCACCGTGTCGGCGCCCCAGCGGATCGACCACTGCAGCTTCTCGACTTCTTCGTCGATCGACGAACCGAGCGCGGAGTTGCCGATGTTGGCGTTGATCTTCACCAGGAAGTTGCGGCCGATGATCATCGGCTCAATCTCTGGGTGGTTGATGTTGGCCGGGATGATCGCGCGACCCTCGGCGATCTCCTTGCGCACAAACTCCGGCTCGACGTTCTCGCGGATCGCGCAGAACTTCATTTCCTCGGTGATGACACCCTGACGGGCGTAGTGCATCTGTGAGAAGTTCTGGTCGCCGCGTTTGCGCCGTGCGTCGATCCACGGTTGCCGGCGCTTGGGCAGGCCATCCTTGGGGTCGAGTCCTTGCGGGCCCGTCGTGTCATAGACGCGCACCATGTCGCCGTTGGTCAGGCGGATGTCGCGCGCGGGCACGCCCAAGTCGCTGACGGTGATCTTGTCGGAGTTGGGGAACGACTCGTTGAGTGGGCGCAGGCCGGTCGATTCTTGCGGAGATGTGTCAGTCATTGCTGCTGTTTCCTACGCCGGTACGAACCGGATCAGGTTCAAGGGGTGCTTCTCAGTCCGCTTCGGCGAACGCCCCCAAGCAGGGCGGGCTAGCAAGCCCGCGACCAGGATGTCGGTAGCGGCGGGCGGGTGCAAGTAAGCTTCGCGATCGGCTGGTGACTCGCGGCGACTCTCGCGGGTCTAGCGGCCGCCGCCGCGACCACCGCCGGTGGCTTCGCGCTCGGTCTTGCCCGGGCTTGGGCCAGGGGCGCCGCCACCCTCAGGCTTGCTACCGCCGGGTAGCGGCAGCGGGGTCGGCATTTGCGGTCGCTCGCCGCCGGCGCCACCAGCACCCTCAGGGGCGACCTGGCCTGTGCCTGCACCAGCGCCACTGCCATCATTGCCGCTGGTACCTGCGCCACTGCCAGCTTCGTCGCCGGTGCCCAAATCGGTACGAGGCTCGTCGGAGTCCAGTGGCTGCAGTGACAGCACGGAACGCAAGTCGTCATCGACGGCTTCGCCGAGCCATCCGATAGCCTGTTGCGACCAGCGCAAGGAGTGCGACTCACCAGCAGCCTGCGCGAGCTGGCTCGACGGGAAGAACATGTGGATCCCGAAGACGCCAGCGAGCACGACACAGGCGCCAGTCGCGACGCCCAGGACACCGCCACCGAGGCGATCGAAGAAGCCAAGGCCAGCGCGATCGGCGAGCTTCTTGATCAGCATCGCCAGCAGACTGAGCACGATCAGAACCCCAACGAACAGCAAGCAATAGGCGACGTAGAGGGTGGTCTCGCCTTGTGGTACGGCAGCACTTATGGCCCCGAGGGTGCCACCTTCGGCACCCTCCGCGCCGACCGGCGCGGGTTCGTGCAACTTGGCCCCGAGCATCCGAGCCACGTCCTGGCCGAATCTGCCGGCCACGATGTACGCGGCGACCAGGATGCCGATCCGGCTGACCTGCCAAATCAGGCCTTTGAACAGGCCGAGCACGAAGAAGACCAACAAGACGGCGAGCGCAGTCTTGTCGACCCAGCCCAGCGACTGCAGGCTGGTGACGACGGTGTCGGTGGTAGAGGCGACGGCGGTTGGGTCCTGGAAGGCGATCACTGGTGGCTATTGTGCCCGGAGGGCGGGGTTTTGTCGCGTACCGTAACAATGCTAGGTCGGCTGGCCTTTGCAATTCGGCCCGACGTGGGCCAACCTGCGCCGTGCGTACCCAAGCATTTTCCGTAAGTATGACCCAAGACGAAGTTCAGCGGCAGACCCAGTGCATCGCCCGATTGGCAGCACAGCTTTCCAAACAGCCACGGTTGCAGGCGGAGCTGGAGCGCGCGCGACGACAGTTCTTTGGGGACGATCTGCACGGTGCCGGTGACGATGCGGCGGAGCATCGCTTTGCCGAGTGGTTCCTGATTGAGCGGGAAAGTGAAACGCTCGGCGTAGTGCCGATGACGATTCCACCCTACTCGGCAGACGTCGAACCCCTCGATGGATCGCTCGCCGGGTTGTTCCTGGTCGAGTCCGTCGGCGACACCGTCACCGCGATTGACATGCAGGACGACGAAGTCCTCGAGTTGGCCGAGGCAGGTACGCTTCAGGTCGGCGACCTGTTGGTCGGTCGCATGTATCCGGTGTCGGGCGAGCGCTGGGCCCCGTCGGCTGCGACGCCAGCGCTGCGGCCGGGCCGCGATCTTGCGAAAGCGTTCCTGCACGATCTGAAGAAGCTCGAACTCGGGCGTCGTTTGATGCAGGTCGAACTGGAACACCTGCTGTTGCGCGAACACGGCGGAACTTCGGCCTCGCTCGGCGGTGGTTCGAACGACGAAGCCGCGGCCGCCGAATTGGTCGTCGCTCCGGAGATTCCACTCGAGCATCTGGAAGCCGATCTCGAACAACTGATGTTGTCGGCCGGCCATCAGAACAGCGCTACGGACATCAGCGAGCAGTTGGCACAGACCCAGAGTCCAGGCGCCGTGATGGGGCCGTTGCTGGACCAGCTTGCGTTCGACTCCGATGTCGATCTCGATCGCATGCGGCGCGTGTTGCTCGAAATCTGGAACGCGCACCACGTCGGCCAGGTGCGCAGCACCGAGGAGGCCGGCAGTTCGTCGGGGCCACCGGGCGAAACGCTAGGTGAGAAACTGGTGCGTCGACTCGATGAAGGCATCGGCGAGCGTGAAGATGTTGAAGAACTGTTCTCGCAGATGGAGAGCATTGCCGGCATCGAGTCCGATGAGGAAGACTCCGAAGAAGACGAACGCAATACGGCGATCGTTTCCGAGGTGTTTGAGACCGGCGCCAGCGATGGCGATACCGGGGATCTTGCGCCGCTCGTTGCCGAGTTCCATTGGGAGAACGGTTTCGAGCAAACCGAGGATTCGGCGTTGACGCTGTGGATCGAACTGCAGCGCAGCGCGGCTGTGCCGAACACGGAAGTCGAGTTGATTCCGGCGGGGGACTTGATGCGGCTGTTGCTGCACGTCTACTTGCGTTCGGCGCCGGACGACCGGGTCGAGCAAGTGCGCAGCGCCTTCGACGAACTGCGTCGCTTCTACGACTGGGTCGCCGAAACGCAGGAGATCGACCAACGCGAAGTCGTGCAGCGTTGCCAGGGAGCACTGCTCGATCAGTTGGAACGGCTGCAGGCCGCTGGCATCGCGTTGTCCAATGATCAGGCGCCGGTGCAGTCGCCGGGCCTGATGCAGGTCGAAGAGACCGGTAAGGATGGCTTTGGCGCGCGTGACGATGATGGCGGCAGTCACTGGTTGTTGACCGATAAACTGGCGGTCGACCAGCTGGCCGTTGGCGACATCGTGCTCGGTGGCTTCGCCCCGGTGGTCGGTGACGAGCCGACGTCGTTGCATCGCCGCTTGGCGGGCATGGTGGTGGTGCTGCCGATCGATGCCCGTTCGCTGATCGAGTAGCGGCAAATTCGGCAGTGCAAGGGCACCAGCGCTGCCAGTTGCAGCCACAGCGACCATCGCAAGGTCGCTTGGTTGGGGTGAGCCAGCACGGAGCCCTTGGGACCCGATAAATTGGCCCATGGGTTGGGAAACCGCACTTGATCGGCTGCTGATGCAGCAGATTCATCTCGCCGAGAAGGACAAGACCAAGATCAAACTGGTTCAGCGCCAGCTGCTCGACTACGGCGAGGTCGCGGCCGAACGGCCAGGGCTGAGCTTCTTGCTCGGCTACGGTTCGGCCCTGCTTGGCATCGAACTGCCTGTGGTCAGCAGCGAAGAACGCAGCCGGCGATGGCGGCTGTTTGGCAGCGTGCGCGCGTTTGACCGCAAGGGCGATCGCGACCGCATTGCGTCGATGCTCGAAGACCCGCAGATGCTGCTCGACTTGCTTGGTGACCCGATGGTTGCCGGCAATGCGTTGCCGTTGGTGGTGCGTTCGTTGTTTTGGTCGGGTGACATCAAGCTCGCGGTGCGTGCGATCCAATACCTCGCCGCGGAGTCCGAGTCGAGTGAGATGGAAGTCATCGTCGACGCGGCGGTCACCGACTTGCTGACACGGCTCGAAACCCGCGTCGACAGTGACGACCAAGAGAGCACGGCTTCGATCCTCGGCAAGATCCTCGGCATGTCGGGGTTCGATCGCTTGCCGGACGACGTCCAGGCGCGATACCACCGCGCGCTCGCCGAACGGCTGCTCGAAGCCAGCGAATGGGAACAAGCGATCGCCAGCGCCGAGAAGGCCTGCGAGATTGCCGAAGGCCATGCGATGTTGGTCAGCTCCGCCTCGCTGGTGGCCGCACTCGGCGAGTTGCGAGAGCACGATACCGTCAGCGTCGATCCGCGCGCCGAGCGACCCGAACGCGACGCGGCGCTGGCGCGCCTGCAGCATGTCGCCGACCAACCCGATGAAGCGAGTCCCGAAGCGCTCTACTTACGCAGCTTGCTCGCCTACGAAACCGGCGATTTGCAGATTGCTGCGCGCGGGTTTGAGCGAGCCATTCAAGAACTTCGTCGCCACGAAGGTCGCGATGTCTTGCTGCGCGACCGCGCCCGATTCTTCCAGGCTGCAGCGTTGCTGACGGCTGGCGATGCCACCGAGACGACGCGCGCGTTGAAGCTCATGGAGCAGTCGTTGGACACCGTCAAGCCGGACTTGGAGAGCTTCTACTCGGTACACGAAGCGCTCAAATCCCACGACCGCAAGCTGTCGTTGCGGTTCCTTGATGCCGTCGACGTCGGCCGAGGCTCGACGCCGGACCAATTGCTGTTCGTCGCGCTCGAATACCTCAGTCTCGGCGAAGCTGGGCCGGCAGCGTTGGCTGCGCGTCGCGTGCTCGAAGTGGCCATCGACCTGGATCAGCGAATTGAGGCGCTGCGGGTGGTCCTGACGGCGCACAACATGCGGGGTGAGCGTGACCAGTCGCGGGCGTGCTACGCGGAAATGCGCGAGCTGTTGGTGCAGCGTGGCAAGTTCGAGCAGCTCGAGGCCTTGTTGATGAATGAAGAGTTCGTCGGTCAGGCGCTCGATCACCTGGAGATCAAACTAGAGCTCGTCAACGTCTACGACGAACTGGAAGGGCGCGACTACGAGCGGGCTTCGTTGCAGGTTGCGATCGCTCGGTCGCTGCGTGCTCGCCGGGATGTCGATGCGTTGCAACAGGCCTACGGTTTGCTGCAGGAAGTCAACTGCGTCTATCCCGATTTGGCGCCCGACGAACTCGGAGCCATTGAGAAGCTGCTCGAACTCAACGACGAAAAGCCGCACACCGCCGACGCTGCGCGTGCGGCGGTCACCGCGCTGGCCAAGTCGCTCGGCCGCCAGCCGAGTGTTTTGGTCGTTGGCGGCAACGAACGACAACGCCGTCACCATCAGCGACTCGACAAGCTGGGCAAGGAATGGGGCTTCGAAGGCGAGTGGTTGATGACCAACTACACTTCGCCACAGAAGACGGTCTCGACGATTGGCGATCGCCTGAAGAACGGCGTCGACCTGCTGATCCTGCTGCACTGGAACCGGCACGAGACCACCGAACCGGCTCTCGAAATCGCGCGCAGCTGCAATGTGTCGGCACGCACCGTGCACTACGCCGGCTTTACCAGCTTGCAGGTGGCGCTCGCCGAACAGTGGCAGCGCATGACGCCGGTCGCGAGCTAGCGGGACGGGCGGACCGCGTTCTGGCGCGGTGCTTGCGCGTGCGACACCAAACGTTGGGTCGTTGGCGCTCGATCCCTCGGCAAACGCGGCTCAAAGGATCGGTTCTGCGCCGTAAGAGTATCGTGTAGCAGGTGGTTGCGAGGATTTGAGAAGGCGAATCAAACTCCTGTCACGCCCCGCCCAATACCCAAGTCGTAGTTCCGATAAGATATGTTATGTAAAACATGCGGTGGGGAGCAGCAGGATTTGTACGGCGCTACCTGCAGACCCTGGGATCTGTGACGTCACCATGTGAGTCGTCACCGCGCTCACTGGCAGCTGTGATCTTTCAAGCCCCGGGCTTGTAGATGCCCGCCAGTTGGCCCCGCTCCAGATGCCACAGCCTCCCGGCCGCTAGGAGTCTGCGCCACGGGATACCGCGACGCGGAGCACGCGTCTTTCGCCCGGGCAACACCACTCGAAAGCCTCGGGGAATCCACCGATTCACCTGCGTTTCCGGAGAGTGGTTGCGCGATCCCCGTTGGATTACGGGCGCACCAGGCTCGTGCTGGCAAGGCGCACGAGCGAAGCGACCGGAGCCGGGGCGTCGCCCCGGTGAGGATCGCTGAAGCGAAGCCGGCCGTAGGCCGGCGGCTGCGCAGCAGCCGTGCAACGCAGATAGCGCGAGTCTGGAGCGGACGGCCCCGCCCTGTTGGTTTTTCGGCCGCGCCTCTAGTCGTCACGGTCGAGGCTTCCAGATGAACGCCAGCCATGCGGTGAAGTCTGGCGACGCCAGGCCGACCAGGTCTTCGCCAAACCCGACCTCAACACTCCAGCCCGGCGACGTCCGGTAGCGGCCTCCAACCCAAAGCAGGGCTTGATCGCGCGCCGCGACCTGAGGGCCGAGATTGCGCAGCGTCGAAGTCTCCCATTCGGCTTGCACGGTCGCGTGCAGGTGCTTGGTCAGCGGCAATTCGACACCGAGCCCGATCGATGTGACATCGGCGAATGAGAAGCCGGCGGCTCGCGATGGCCGCGGCGTGCCGGCGAAGGTGTGTTGCACGTGGCCGCTCCAGCCGATGCCGTGCGAGTGGTAGTCAAACACGGCGCCGAGCGCGACGTCGAGTTGGCCATTGCCGTAGCCGTTATTCTGGTCGCCAGTTGGCAGTTCGACGCCGCCGCGCAGCGCCAGGCCAAACTGGCGTTCCCCGGGCTCAAGGATCTGCCAGGTCAGGTGGATCGGGACGTCGAGCAGCTCGGCCGAGCTCTCGCGCACCGTCCAAACCGAGTTGCCGCCCTGGGTCGCATCGACCAGAAACCGCTCATTGACGCTGGTGCTGCGGTCTTGGTCTGGAAACCCGAACGCGTCGTGGTAGTCGATGATGAAGTCATCGAGAAAGCCACCGGATGCGTGCGAACCAGCGAGTTGCATGCCAAGTTCCAAACCATGGCCGAGGCCGATTCGGGCGTCGAGTGCCGCGCGCAAGACTTCGCCATCCATGAACCACGAACCCTGGGCGTTGCTGCCGTTGAGGAACAAGCTGGTATAGGCCAGATCCGTTCGCCAGGCCGTCTGTTTGGCTGGCAAGACTGCGGTGTCAGCCGGGTCAAGGTGCATGACCGTGAGTTGCGCAGGGTGCTGGTTGCGCACGGGCAGCGGACCGCCGAGTTTGGGCGTGACCACGCAGCTCGCGAACCCAGTGGCAGTGAGCAAGATGGAGAGCAACGTGACCGACCGCATCGGCGGCGAACGTAGATGGTTGCGGCGGGGAAGGCCAGTGTCTGTCTCCCCCACGCCACGGCGCTTACGGTCACCCAGGAAGCTCGGTTTCCCCCGCCGGGTGAAGACGCCCGGTTTCCCCCGCCGGGAGAAACTGGCGCATGGATCGCGAGCTGATGGCGTGTGGTCGAGGTGCATTCCGCATAGACTTTCGCCACCTTGCCGATGAAGCACCTTTGGATTGTTCCTGTTCTGACCCTCACCTCGTGCGCCGATGGCGGCGAAGAAGATCGCCCGCAGAGTGAAGTCGCGGTCAGCGCGTCGCATCACATGTTTGCGCTGCGCTCACAGGCTGGCTTCGGAACCTTTCCGCCACCAACCAGTGTGGTCGTGACGGAGAGCGGCTTGCTCAACTTGTTCGACCAAAGCACCTACACGGTGACCAACGCGAACGGCACGTCAGGCGAAGATCGCTACGCAATCGAGAACAACGGCGCGTTCACGATCTTCGTTACCGGCAACTCAACCGAGCCGTCGACGGCGTTCCTCGGTGCCTACAGTCTGGTCGCGGATCAGGCGGACTACTTCTTTACCGACCGCGTCTCGACGAACGGCAGTCCGCGCGTCGGCATGTTCTTCGGCACGCGAGTGATCACCGGCCAGGTAGAACTCGAAGGTGGCTGGCACGTGCTGTCGCTGCACGTCATGTTCGACCAGACGATCTTGTCGCCGGACAGCGTCGGCCGCGGCGCCCACGGTGGCGTGTCGATCACTGCCGGCGCGCCTGGCACGGAGCGCACCATCAGTGGCACCGGCTTGCAAGGCACCGGCGCGTTGACGTTTGGTGGCACGGTGCAGAACCTGCTCGACGTCAACGACGTCGGCGATGGCACGATCAACCTGACGCTCAGCTACCAGTTGGCTGGGCAGTCGGCGGACGCGCGCATCGTGCAAGCTGCGGCAAACGAAAACGTCATCCTGGGCGTCGACAAGAACAACGGCGATGGCGAAGCCGGCTTCGTCTCGATGGTTCGCAAGTTCGACGCACCGGCGAGTTCAGTCGATTCGGTGCGCGTTCCTGGCACGTTCTTGGTTGGCGGTCACACCTTGTTCGTCAATCCGAGCAACCCCGGGTCGGACGCATTCGTCGGCACGGTCACGTTGTCTGCACAAGGGGGCTTCACGCTCGATGCCGTTGGCAACTCGGGAGCTGACTTCCAATACACCGGCACCTACACGTTGGCAGCTGATGGCGGCATGTCGGTGGCGATCAATGGCACCAACGAAACGTGGTTCGCGGCGATCGACAAGACCTACAACACCCTGACGTTCGTCGATGACTTCGAAGAGCTGCGCGCCAACAACACCCCGGAGCTGAACTTCGGCTTTGGGGTGCGTCAAAAGGACGTCTAGAGCACGTCTAGCAGCGCGCAGCACAACGTGCCGATTCTCGCCTTTCCTGGCGAGCCTTCAGCCGTCATGATTCAGCCGTGCAAGCGCCGGTACTAGCCCTCGATCTCCCCTTTGCCAAGTGCCTGGGCCGCGGCAAGGTTCGTGAAATCTACGAGCTTGGCAGCGACCTGCTGCTGGTCGCGACCGACCGCATTTCGGCATTCGATGTCGTGATGGCCGAAGGCATTCCCGGCAAGGGGCGCGTGTTGACGGAGACCACCGCGTTCTGGCTGCAGAAGCTCAAGGACGTCTGCCCCAACCACATGTTGTCGATCGATGTCGACGCATGGCCCGAGGTGCCGCCTGAGTATCGCGACGTATTGCGCGGTCGCGCGATGCGCTGCCGACGTTGCCAGCCGCTGCCGGTCGAATGGGTTGTGCGCGGCTACCTGACCGGCGGCGGTTGGAAGGACTACCAGCGCGACCAGGCGGTCAGCGGCATCGCGTTGCCAGCTGGACTGCAGCATGCGAGCCAGTTCGAACAGCCGATCTTGACACCCTCGACCAAGGCGGACACGGGACACGATATCCCGATCTCGTACGAGCAGGTGGTCGAGATGATTGGCCAACCGATCGCCTCGGCGGCGCGGGATGCCGCGTTGACGCTCTATCGGCGCGGTGCCGAATACGCGCGCACGCGCGGCATCGTGATCGCGGATACCAAGTTTGAGTTCGGTATGCTCGATTCGCAGTTGGTGCTGATCGACGAATGCCTGACGCCTGATTCGAGTCGCTTCTGGCCGGCGGAAGAAGTGACGCCGGGCGGCAAGCCAACGTCGTTCGACAAGCAGTTCTTGCGCAACTGGTTGTTGCAGACGGGGTGGGATCAAACTCCCCCGCCGCCACCGTTGACCGACGAAGTCGTGCAGGCAACCGCTGCTACCTACGCGGACATCCAGCTGCGATTGACCACATGAGATGGAACCCCAGATGAGCATGGAACCACTGCCGCCAACGATCCGCTGGGTTGGGGATGCCAACGGCCATCTCGAACTGTTGGACCAGACCCGCTTGCCGCAGCAGCGCGAGGTTCTGAAGTTGACGACCGTGAACGGGGTCATCGACGCCATTCTTCGCCTGGCAGTGCGAGGTGCGCCGGCCATTGGCGTAGCTGCCGCCTATGGCTTGTTGCTCGGTGTTCGGGAACAGTCGCCCGGCGACGGCATGTTGATCACGGAAGCGCGGGATGTTGCGGCACGACTGCTGGCGGCTCGCCCAACTGCAGTCAATCTGGGATGGGCTTTAGATCGTTGCTTGAAGCGGGTCCAGGCGGAGCCGAAGTTGCAGACCTTGTTCTACGAAGCGTGCGCGATCCATGCCGATGAAGAAGCCATGGCTCGCGGGATTGGCGAAAACGGCAAGCACCTGATCAAGCCGGGCAACACGGTCTTGACCCACTGCAACACCGGCCGGCTTGCGACCGCCGGCGATGGCACGGCGCTGGCCGTGATGTTCGCCGCCTGGCGCGACGGCGTGAAGTTTCGGGTGCTCGCCGACGAGACCCGCCCATTGCTCCAGGGCTCGCGCTTGACCGCGCTCGAACTACAAACGGCCGGTATCCCGGTCGAAGTCGTCGCCGATGGTGCGGCCGCCGGCATCATCGCCAACGCTTTTGTGAATCTGGTGATCGTTGGCGCCGACCGGATTGCCAGCAATGGCGATTTTGCGAACAAGGTCGGCACCTATCCAGTGGCACTCGCCTGCGCCGCGCACCGCGTGCCGTTTTATGTCGCGGCGCCGCTCTCGACGTTCGATGCCCGACTCCCGAATGGCAGGGCGATTCCGATCGAAGAACGCGATGCCACCGAGGTCACGGAGTTTCGCGGGCAGCGAGTGGCCCCGGTTGGAGTCGGTGCCCGCAACCCAGCATTCGACATCACTCCGGCTGGTTTGGTGACCGGCATCATCACGGACGTAGGGATCTTGAGACCCCCCTTTGCCGCTGGGATCAAGGCAGCGCTTGTCGGCAGCCGATGACACTGGGTCATGGCCACCTCGACCAAGAAGAAGCCCACCAAGAAGTCCGTCAAGAAGCCCGCCAAGAATGGCAGCAAGGCATCCGCGGCCAAGACTGTGACCAAGAGTCGCAAGGCCCAGCCTGCCGCCAAGACAACCGCGAAGTCGGCTGCGACGTCTGGAGCCAAAGGCAAGTCCAAGGCGCCAGCTGCAGGAGCTGTCAAGACAAGCAAGCCTCAGGCCAGTCTGGCGGCCAAGGGTGCCACCAAGGGCAAGGCTGCCGAGCCCGAGCGTTCGTCTCCTGCGATGGCCGAGGTCGATGCCGAAGTGCTCGAGTTCATCGCGGCGATCGACGACTTCAAGCGAGTCAACGGCCGGCCGTTCCCGAGCTGGAGCGAAGTGTTGCTGGTCGTTCGTCAGCTTGGCTACGTGCGCAAGTAGCGGCACTATTGCGGGACCCGAGCGGGCGCGCTACTTGCCGCCGTGCCCTAGCCGCCAGTGCCAACAGGGCCCAAGTAGCCCGTCGAGATCAGCCAGATCAACGCGATCCCGACCACGATGCGATACCACGCGAACGGCACGAAGTTGTGTCGGCGTAGGAACGACACGAACGGCTTGACCACGGCAAGCGCGGCCAAGAAGGAAACGATCGTGCCGACGGCGAACGGCATCACCATGTCGCTGGTCAATACATCTCGCATTTTGATCAGCTTGTAGAGTGCCGCGCCGTACAGAATCGGCAAGCCGACCAAGAACGAGAACTCGGCGGCAGCTGTTCGCGACAAGCCGAGCACCAGTGCGCCACCGATGGTCGCTCCCGAGCGGCTTGTGCCGGGCACGAGCGCCAGGCACTGCCACAGCCCGATGTAGAACGCCGTTCGATACGACATCGACGACAGCTCCTCGACCGTTTCCGACCGGTTCTTCAGGAACCGCTCGAGGACCAACAGCAGCACCCCACCAATGACGAGCGTGTAGGCAACGACCGTCGCGGAGAACAAGTTCTCGTCGATCCAATCGTCAAGCAGAAGACCGACGACGATCGCCGGAATCGCCGCGACCATGATCTGCCACAGCAGGTTCGGCTTGCCCAGCTGTGGCTTCGCCACCGTGCGCATGGCATCGAGAAGACGCCGCCAATACAGCACCAGGATGGCCGTGATGGCGCCGATCTGGATGCCGATTGCGAACGTGTTGCTGGTGTCGCCCGCGGGCAAACCAAGCATGCGCTGGGCAACGATCAGGTGGCCGGTGCTCGACACCGGCAGGAACTCGGTCAGGCCTTCGACCAGACCAAGCACGGTCGCTTCAAACCAACCGAGCACGCCTTCCCCACCAGTGGCCGCGGCTTGTTGGCCCGCAGCGCGCACTCCGTCTTGAATGGTAGAGATCATGCCGTCGTCGACTGGCGCGATTGGCGCACCTCATGAGTTCTGGAGACTAGAGGCCCGGCCGAAAGCCGCGCACAACGCCTGCAGCGATCGCGCCGCACTCGGCTGCCCACGAGAGCTTCGCCGAATCTGCCAATCCGCCTGCGTTCTCGCGCACCGCCTCGCACGGCGATTCGCTGCGTTCCCGCCACACCTCTAGAGGGCCTTCGACGGCTCGACAAACGGCATGTCGAACGCTTCTGCGACCGCCTTGTGTGTGACCTTGCCGTTGAGAACATTCGCAGCCGTGCCGAGCACCGGGTGAGCTGCAGCAGCCGCGACGCCCATGGTGGCGAGCTTTTTGGCCCACGGTCCGGTTGCGTTGGTCAGGCCGAAGGTCGACGTGCGCGGCACGGCGCCCGGCATGTTGGCGACGCAGTAGTGCAACACGCCATCGACGACGTAGGTCGGATCGGCGTGCGTTGTCGGCTTGCACGTTTCGATGCAGCCGCCCTGGTCGACCGCGACGTCGACGACAACCGCGCCGTCCTTCATGTCCTTGAGGTCTTCGCGGCGAATCAAGCGCGGTGCGCGCGCACCCTGCACCAGCACCGCTCCGATCACCATGTCGGAGACCGCGATTTGCTCGCGGATCGCGATCGGCGAACTGTGCAACATCGTCACGTTGGCCGGCATCACGTCGGCGAGGTAACGCAGGCGATCGAGGTCGATGTCCATCAAGCTGACGTCGGCTCCGAGGCCGGCGGCCATCTTGGCGGCGTTGGTGCCAACGACACCCCCACCAAGGATCACGACCTTGGCTGGCTCGACACCCGGGATACCGCCAACGAGGATGCCGCGGCCGCCCATGTGCTTCTCGAGACAGACGGCGCCGACCTGCACGGCCATGCGGCCAGCCACTTCACTCATCGGCGTCAACAGCGGCAGGGTGCCGCGGTGGATCAGCGTTTCGTAGGCGAAGCAGTGGGCACCCGAGTCCAGCATCGCCTTGGTCAGCTCCAGGCTGGCCGCGAAGTGGAAGTAGGTGAACAGGATCTGGCCCTTCTTGATCAGCGGGTACTCGGCCGGCATCGGCTCCTTGACCTTGATGATCATCTCCGCTTGGCCGTAGACGTCGGCCGCCGTCGCGACGATCTTGCCGCCGACGGCGGTGTATTCGTCGTCTGTCACGCCGGCACCGAGGCCGCCTTCCTGCTCGATGAGCACGGTGTGGCCGGCTTCAACCAGTTCCAGCACCATGGCCGGAACGGCGCCAATGCGGTTTTCCTGGGGTTTGATCTCTTTGGGGACACCGATAATCATCGCGTTGGGCTCCTGGCTGGCTCTAAAAAACGGGCTGGGAAGATAGCGACCCGATGCCCCGACTGCGAGGAGGAACAGCGCGTCTGGAAAGAACGGTTTGCGGTCTCTATTTGGGCCAGGCCGCGGCCACGCTGATCCGAGCAGGCCGGTTCTCGAGTGCGCAGCGCAGTCCCTGGCTGGAGCCACACGTGGGAACTGGCCACACGTGGGAACTAGAGGTGGCTACCACAGCGCCGAGCGGAACAAGGGGCCACGGGCGACTTGTGAGTCGAAGTGTCGCCTATGGGCCTTACGCGACCGTGTCACGCAGTTGCTGCTCCAACAGGCTCCGCTCGCCAGCGGTCAGGCCCGGCAAGAGTGCAAAACTGACTTCAAGCTCCCCCATTCCGGTTCGCACCTGTGGCGCAGGGGAGACCAGAACCCTCGGATCCCGGCCCAAGATGCGGCGAACGCGCCCCTCGGCCTCTTCGTCACCTGAGAGGTTCAGGCGGCACGTGACCGGCGAGGATGAGGCATGGCGAGCTGCTGGCTGGCCAGACGCGGGCGGACGGTAAGGACTCTGCACCGGGGCAGAGTCGTTGGCTACGTCCGAAACTGGGGGCGTTGCGGAAGCGTTGTTCTGCGCGAGGGCTTCGGGCTCGCCGGAGTGTTCGTCTTCGGCGTCGCTAGGCGTGTGGTCAGAATCCGGAGTTGCAGATTCTGGGAATCCCTGTTCTCTGAATCGCTGTTCTTCGAATCCCTGTTCTGGGAATCCGAGCGCCTGGATGGCGCCGAGCTCGGTGTCGATCGCTGCTGCGACATCGGCATGCAGGTCACTACCTGGCTGAGCTTCGGACTCCGCGAACATGGCCGCGTCGACTTCGTCGTCCTCATCGATGACGAAGATCTCGTCGAGATCCAATGCATCGTTGGCGTCCTGGTCAGGTGTGGCCCCCGAATACTGTTCGGCTTGCGCGCCAGTAGGATCCTCATGGGGAACTTCGGGCAGTGGGTGTTGTCCGCCAAGTTCTGGTGGCATTGCTTCGCCGGTGTGCTTCAACCGACCGATCGCTTCGCCGAGCAGTGCCGCTGCCGCCCACAATTCTTCCACTTCGGGCGTGTCGGCAGTGTGGCTGTCTGCATCGCTGCTGTCGACACCGCCGATGTCATCGCTGCTGTCGGCATCGCGGCCACCAACTTCCGGGTGGGCAAGATCCGACCCGGCAACGTCGAACTCGCTGAGATCGATGCTGCCAACGCCGTCGTCGGCTGCGTTCGCAGTGGTCGCGAAGCCAGCTGCCAAGTCCGGTCGTGAATCCACTGCTGGTTGCTGCTGAGGTGCGTACTGCATTTCCGGCGCCATCGACAGCGGTCGCGATCGCTTCTTCGTCAACAGCAGCACGATCCCCGACAACAGGGATACCCCGGCCAGTCCCCACAACCACTCCATGGAGCCCTGTTGGCTCGCTTTGGCCTCAAGCGAGTCGCTCGTTTGGCCACCGCCTGATGGTGCTGGCTTTTGCGGAGACTGGCCGCCAGTTGCCTTGCCGGCTTCTGTGTTGCTGGGTTGCTTGGAACTGCCTGCTGGGTTGCCGCCTGCTGGGCTGCTGCCTGCTGGGTTGCCGCCTGCTCGGCTGCTGCCTGCTGGGTTGCCGCCTGCTCGGCGGGCAGGTTGCGAGCCAGTCGTTGGCGGTGGTGTCGCGCCGCTGTTTGCATTGGCCTCGTCTTTGCCAGAAGCGCCAGTCGCGGGGTTTGGCTGGTTGTCTGTTGGTATCGGTTCGCCAATGTCGGCACCGACTCGCTTGAGGAACTGCTCCAACTGATCCGCCGTGTGATCCAGTGCCGTGCCGAGCAATGCTTCCACCTGGCGGTGACGTTGATCCTGCTCGGCGATCGTCTTCTCTAGTGCCGCCAGGCGCTGACTGAGCTTGGTGGCTTCTTCGTTGCGTTCGGCTTGGTTGCTGTCGGGTTGGCCCTGCTCGGATGGCATCGACTGCACCAACAGTTGCGCCCAGCGTTGCAGCTCCTGGGTCAGCGTTGCTTGGCGCGTTGAGAGCTCGCGCTGGCTTGAGCCGAGTTGCTGCAGCACGTCGCGCAATGGCGCCAGTGCCGTCTTGATTTGCTCGCCCCGGAATGCAGGTGCCGACTCAGCCGATGCGCCGCGCTGTCGATTCTGGAGACGTTGGCTGCGGATCTCGGCCGTCAATTCGTCGAGGCCTTGGATCTCGACTTTGCGCGGTTCGCACGAAGCGAACAACGCACAGCCAAGGACCATCCAAAACCATCTGCGCCGCCTCATTCCGAAAACTCCTTCATGCCTGTCTCGGTCCAACGCATGCGTCGCGGGCGCACTACGATCGAGCCGCGCAATTCGACCAGATCATCGTCGGTGATTTCGAGTTCGAGTTGGCCTGGGCAGGCCGGTTCGCTGCCGTCGTTGTAGAGGCGAAGTGGTACGACGACTTGCGGTTCGCCTGTCTGGAACGGGAAGCGAACCAGCCAGCTGGCCGCGCTGCGGATCGAGTGGCCCGAGGACTCTTCCCAATGGCCTTGCAGATTTGGTTGGTGCAGCTCGATCAGCGTTTGTGGCGGATGTAGTCCATCACGCCAGACAACGGTTGGCACCAAGGGCACCGTCATGAAGCCGCGCATGCGCGCGTTCGGCACGATCGTCAGCAGCTCGCGCGGCACAATGCGCACCGGCAGTTTGGGCGCCCGCAATTCGACGCTGAGCTGTCCGGACTTGGACAAGCCCAACAAGTAGCGCCGAGCCTCCCGGCCATCGGACCACAGCAGCGAGTAGCTGCCACGACTGTGTTCCAGGACCAATTCGGCACGACCAAGCTGCACTCGAGACGCGGCGCCGGGCGATGGACGCGGCAATGGCATCGAGCGTGCGAGAGCGGCAGGATTATCCTCAGAGGCGACGAGCATGCGAGAGTGCCGGCCAACCGCCGACATTGCTTGACGACAGCCTACCGCAGTGTGGCCACACAGGCGCTGAGTCTCTTGGGTCTACCGAGGCGATCAGCGCAAAGATTGCCCTTGCTTCTGATTCTGTCTGGGGCATGATCCTCGCCGTTGCGACCGGGGCGTTTAGCTCAGTTGGTAGAGCAATAGCTCGACAAGCTATGGGTCACAGGTTCGAGTCCTGTAACGCCCACCATTCTCCGGTGTCCCTGACGTGTCAGGTGGCCCCGATCGCAGCGCTGGCAGCCGCGGCACCCGATGCCCAGCCGTCGGCCACCCGTTCTCGATTCCGAGGGCGAGGTGTGTCTTGCTGGCCCGCTGCCTAGGGACCCAAGCCCCAAAGCCCACGAATCAGGACCAGGTGCCCAGGGTTATCACGCTCGCCTAGCAGAACGCGGTTCAGTTGATCGCTGCTCGGATGAATGCAACGCGGGCGAATCTCGGCTTCAGAATCGGTGAACTCAGAGGCACCGGACCTACGCACAATTGCGAGTTTGCGCTGGTCCGACAGGCCCATCATGAGCCGCCCCTAGCGCTGCCTATTCGCGGGAAAAAGGCGGCCGAGTCGCGCCGGGCTTGCTCGACGCGTGGTTCGCGGAGCGGGAACTTCCATGCGGCAGACTGCTGCCGGACGGGTCGATGTGGCGGCGGCTAGTGGCGGCGCCCAAGACATCGAGACTCGCGACCTAGGCCGCGGTCGTGGCCTTGACTTGCGGCCGTTTGGGAACTGGTCTGGCGCGCATTGCGCGACCTATGATCGGGGCTACTAGAAGGCTGCCTGCACACCAACACACAATGACTGCGGTCATGGTTTACCTCGGGCTCCTGGGTTATTAGACGCTACGCGGCAAACCTGGGCCCAAGGTCGGGGTTTATCTCCGAAATTCGGAGCTCTCCACAAATTCGGTGCGGCCGTGCGTAATTCTACTCGCCTACGCCAAAGGACCTACCTACGACTGCTCGGTCACCTTGTACCGCCGTACGCTGCAGGTAGGGGCTCAGGCCACGTAGGCCGCCCAATTCTTCCCCCCCGCCAGCTCGACCGGGGCCGCCGTGGATCGATCCGGGCAGCACGGCCCCCGGGCCGAGGGCGTGCCCCATCGTCTTCTCGCTGCCGACCCAGACGCGGCCGTGCCACGGCGCGATGCCGGTGACCAGCTCGCGGACGAAGTTCTTGTCGTCGCTGTAGGCGCTGGCCACCAGGCAGCCGCCACCGCGATTCATCAGGTCGATCGCCGTCTCAACCTTGCCGTCGTACGGGAGAATCGTCGCACAGGGCCCGAAGACTTCCAGCTCGTGCAGGATGGCCGCGTGGTTGTTGCGCGCCTGCAGCAGCGTCGGCTTGACGAAGTAGCCGGGGCCGTCCATGGCCTCGGGCCCACCTAACACCGTGTCGCATTCTGCTTGCAGGTGCTTGATGCCGCCGCGCACGTCGTCAAGTTGCGCCTTGCTCGCGACCGGCCCCATGCGCGAGTCGCTGTCGAGGGCGTTGCCAATGCGGGTCGACTGAAGGCGGTCGACCAGAGCTTCCTTGAAGTCCTCCAGCTTGTCCTCTGGAACGAGAATGCGGCGCACGGCCGTGCACTTCTGGCCGGCCTTCTGGGTCATGTCCTGGTGCAGGTTCGCGATGAACTGCGTAAACGTGTCGTCATCGGTATCGCAATTCGGGCCGAGCACCGCTGAGTTGATCGAGTCGGCTTCAATGTTGACGCGCACGCTGTTTTGGATGCAGGCCGTGTTGCCGCGGATGCGATGTCCGGTGCGAGCACTGCCCGTGAACGCAACCACGTCCATCGCCTGCATGTGGTCGACCATCTTGGCCACGGAGCCTGCGAGGAACTGGAAGGATCCCTCTGGCAGCAGACCGCTGGCGACGAGCAGCTCGGAAACGCGCCACGCCAACATGCCGCTGGCGGTGCCGGCCTTGGTGATCACCGGCATGCCGGCTAGGATCGCGCAGGCGAGCTTCTCCCCCATGCCCCAGGCCGGGAAGTTGAAGGCGTTGATGTGCAGCGCGACACCTGGTCGCGGCAGCATCACGTGCTCGGACCAGAACCTGGCGGTTCGGCCGAGTTGGGTGCCCTCGCCATCGGTCAGCCACGGCGTCTCGGGCAGCGACTTGCTGAGATGCGCGTAGTAGGCGAGCGTTCCGGAGGCTCCGTCCAGGTCGAACTTCGCATCACCGCGGGTATTGCCGCCATTGCGACCGGCGATCTCGATCAGCTCGTCACGGTGTTCGTGAATGACCTTGGACAGGCCTTTGAGGATCTCGCCGCGCTGCTGGAAGGTCAGCGCTCGGAGCGCCGGGCCGCCCACCGTGCGCGCGTGCGCCAGGGTCGCGGCGAAGTCGACGCCACCGGGGCGGACATCACCGATCACTTCTTCGGTGGACGGGTCGTGAAGGCTCACCGGATCGCCACTACCGGCGGTCCATTGGCCACAAACATAGCTCTGCAGTGAGGTCATCGGGGCGAACACGATAGCGAGCATGGCCCTGGGAATCACGCCCGCTAGGCACCTGAGGTGCTTCCGGGCTCGATTGTCTGGCTACCCTTGCTCGCTCGCGGCTGGCCATCAGGGAGCCCACGGGCGCACGCTGATGGCTACACTTCTCAAATGACCATGCTCGTGGTTCGACGGCTCAGCGCCCCCCATAGGCTTGTCTGCAGGCTTATCTGTAGGGCGGTCCGCCGGCCTGTCAGCTTGCGATGGTACGTCGCCAGCGTGCTCGGCGCGCTGCTGGCGCCGCCCGACCTGGCCACCGGCCAGATCCCCGCGCTGTTGTTTACCGGCGGCCATCCGTTCGTCAGCCTGGATGCGGCCAACGAACGTCCGTTTGGCGCCATCAACCAGATCACCGAATACGACTTCACGCTGGCGCTGCCCGATCCTGGCGGCTCGGTAGCGCGCACGCTGATGCCGGCAACGGCCATGCACTGCTACCTTGGCGATGGCGATTTCGACGGCGATTTCCTGAAGCTTCACGATTGGAAGGCTTCGTACTCGGACCCGATCGGATTGGGTGGGTTGTTCGTCAAGCATGCCGACCGCAACGACGTCAGCTGGGACAAGGTGTTCTTCAGCGTGCGCTTTGGTTCGTCGGTGGCGCCGGCGCAGTTCGAGGTCTTCGTCGGCGGCGGCATTCCCTACCTGATCGAACCCGCGGATTGGGTGCGGCTCCTACCGAACGGCGACTCGCAGTGGTTTATCGCCCCAGGACAGTTGCTGCAGGCGGCCGGCCCGCAGCAGAACGGCACACCGGTTGGCGCCGGCGCGCTGCTGCAGGCCGCCAATGGCGACCTCTACTACTCGCCATCGGACGGCGGCCATTGGGTCAATGGAGTTCCCGGGCCGGCGTTGTTCGCAGCAGACGGGGCGATCTGCAAGATCGATGCGGCCGACATTACCTACGATGGCAACGGCAACATCAGTGGCTTTGCAGCCAACTCGGCGCGCTTGCTGGTGAACGAGTCGTTGGCGAGCGGTTCGCCATCGGTTCGGCAATGGGTGCAGCAAGCGTCGGCATTCGATCGCACCGGTGCACCGCTGCTGGCATCGCTCTATGGCAAGACTGGCGGGCTGGCGTTCGACCCTGCTGGTGGCACCTGGTTGCCGGCCTATGCCGATGCAAGCGGCACGTTCGTGCCAGAACCCAATCTGATCTTCTGCACCGAGACGGCGGAATATGGCGGCACGTTGTTCGCGACCAGGAACGGCGGCGAAGTTGCGGTGCTCAACGGCGTCGTGTGCGGCAGCACGACAGGAGGCGTGGCTGCAGATGGCGCTTGGCTCGGTGTGCAGTTGGACATCGCCAACGACCAGCCGTCGTTGTTGGGCTTGGCCTTGGTTGAAGTGCCGCCGCTACCACAACCGTTCTTGGCCGACCAAACCGACTTCGGATTGTTGCGCGGTGCTGCGGTGCAGCCGACTTGGGATGTCGACTTCTCTGGCGAGGCTGGCATGCCGATCCTGGCGCTGCTGTCCGCCGGCCCGTCGTTGCCGAGTTCGTACAGCGTGTCGCTACCGGCGACTGCTGCGCCGTTGACGTTCGGTCCAAACAGCTGGCGGGACCTGTTCTTGACGGTGCCGATCTTTACGTTCGGCATCACGACCACCGACTCGTTCGGCTATGCGACGGTGTCGCTCGCGAACCCGAATCCGGGTGGCCTAGCGGGCTTCACGATGATCGTGCAAGGCCTCGGCTTTGCTAGCACGGGCCTGCAGTTGAGTTCGCCGGTCTTGGTGCAGCTCCAGTAGACCGCTGCGGCTGCTTCGAGGCAGGGCCGTTCTTGCGAACTAGACGCCCGAGACGAACTGCATCAGTTCCTTGTAACGGCCCTCGACCATGCCGCGGTCGGCGTTGGCCAGGCGGTCCACGCCGAAGCCTTCGACATTGAGGCTGGCGGTGACGGTGCCGTAGGCAACCGCGCGCTGCATGTTGGCCAGACTGATGGTGTCGCAGTTGGCCAGGTAGCCCATGAAGCCACCGGCGAAGCTGTCGCCGGCGCCGGTCGGGTCCACAACCGTCTCGGTCGGGTAGGCGGGCAGTGCGTAGTGGAAGTAGTTGGAGAACACGAAGCAGCCGTGCTCCCCCTTCTTGACGATGACCATCTTCGGGCCGAGCGCCAGCGCTGCCTTGCCGGCCGCGATCAGGTTGCTCTCGCCGGTCAGCGACTTCACTTCGCTGTCGTTGACGATGACGCCATCGATGCGCTTCAGTAACGCGAGCAGGCCTTCGCGATCGTTGTCGATCCACAGGTCCATCGTGTCAGCAACCACGAAGCGCGGGTTGGTCATTTGCTCGACGACCGACGCTTGCGTCGCTGGCGAGCCATTCGCCAAAAACACGAACGGGGTGTCGCGGTAGCTTTCGGGCACCTTTGGCTCGAAGTCGCCAAACGTGTTGAGCTGCACGTCGATCGTGTCGCGGCTGTTCATGTCCGCGGAGTAGCGACCATGCCACGAGAACGTTTTGCCCGGCTTGACCTCGAGCCCAGCTAGATCGATGTCGCGATCGGCCAGCAGCTTCTTGTGTTCAGCAGGGAAGTCCTCGCCAACAACACTCACGAGTTGCACAGGCGTGAACAGGCGGGCGGCGAGTCCAAAGTAGGTCGACGATCCGCCAAGGCACCTTTCGGCTTTGCCGAATGGGGTCTCGATGGTGTCAAACGCGGTGGAACCAACTACGAGCAGCGTCATTTGGCCGAAAAGCCTACCCGCCGGACCTTTTGGGGTCCACAGCCGGGATCTTCCACAGGCCCCCGCCGCAAAGGTCTGCTGCCAAGAAGCGGCCGCTGGCTACGGCGCGACTACTCAGCTGCGTGCTACTTCTCATCTGCTTGCCCCTACTTATCTGCTTGCTCCTACTCATCTGGGAGAGCTTTGGCAGCGTCATCCTGCTCCTGCTCCTCGGTGGCCACTTCGCGATCGATGTCTTCCTGCGTAACACGGTCCTTCTCGAAGAGCAGCAACAGGCCAGCCAGCAAGCTGAAGCACGTCAGCACCGTACGGTAGAGCACGGACAGCGCGACCCCTCGGGTGTACATCGCCTGGAACGGCGCGACGGTGCCGGCGGCCAGGTAGACCGCGCCGTGGGTGCCAAACAGGTGGCCATACATGGTCTCGCCGAGGCCCCAACCATTGGGCGCGATCGGCACCGCGGATGCGATGTTGATCACTGGCACCAGCACGAAGTATTCAAACACCGGCATGCCGACGCCGATTGCCATGCCGATCAGGATGACGCAGCAAACCGACAGCATGTGGTTGGCGATGCCGAGCATCAAGCTGCCGATCAGCATCGTGCGCTGGTCGCGATAGAAGAAGATCGCCTGGTCGACCATATGCAGCTTGGCGCGCAAGCCAGCTGGGAAGCGGTCTAGCAGCCACTTGAGGCGCACCAAGTGGCGTAGGCGTTTGCTGAAGGCGACCAGCCCCAATAATCCGACGATCAGAATCACACCCCAGATGCCTATCGCAATCTGCGGGAAGTCGTCGAGTGCAAACAGCACAGCGATCGCGCCCAGAAGTGCTAGCGAACCGAGCCCGAGGATGCGGTCGACCCCGACCGAGACCAGCACCGGCACTCGATGGCCGGGGCAGC
>CAXBFC010000019.1:0-32315 GCA_963974725.1 uncultured bacterium
GCGAGCGTGCCCCAACCGAGCAACATCATCATCGCGGCGATGAAGCGGCCGGCATCGGTCTGCGGGGTGATGTCGCCGAAGCCGACTGTGGTCATCGTCGTGATCGCCCAGTAGACGCTCATCGGGATACTGGTGAAGCCGTTGTCCTCGCCTTCGATCACATACATCAATGTGCCCATGACTAGCACGACGAGTATGACGAAGAACAAGAACACGAAGATCTTGTGCTTGGAGGCGCTGAGTGCGCGCCCCAGTGTGCCGAACTCGGCGACGAACTTGCCTAATCGCAAGACGCGGAATACTCGCAGCAGTCGCAGCACGCGAACATCGACCAGCACGTTGACCCCGGGCAGGATCAGCTCCAGGTAGCTCGGCAGCACTGCCAGCAGGTCGACAATGCCAAAGAAGCTGCGGGCATAGCGAACGCGATGTTGCACGCAGTAGAGGCGGGCGAGGTATTCGACGCTAAACACGATCGTGAACAGCCACTCGCCGATGTCAATCCAGTCGCCGTAGGCGTCGTGAATCGTGTTCACGCTGTCCAACATGACCAGCAGCACACTGAGCGCGATGATCGAGATCAGGGCGACGTCGAAGCCGCGGCCGTCGGTCGTGTGGATGCCGAAGATGACGTCGTAGAGACGTCGCCGGAAACCCTTATCGGGTCGACCAAACTCGGTCGACGGTTGCATGGATCCCGGGACGAAGCTCATGGGCGCCCCTACTTCTTCGCAGCCTTCTTGGCGGTCTTCTTCGACTTTGTCTTCAGCAGCTTGCGTAGCACGGTCTGAAGGATGCCGCCGTTGCGGTAGTAGTCGACTTCGACCGGCGTGTCGATGCGGCAGTGGGCTTGGAACTTCGTCACCTTGCCCGTGTCGAGGTCCGTCGCGGTCACGGTCAGCATCTGGCGCGCCTTCAACTTGTCATTGACGGCGACGTCAAAGCTCTCGGCTCCGGTCAGGCCGAGCGACTCGCGGGTGTCGCCGTCCTTGAACTGCAGCGGCAGCACGCCCATGAACACCAGGTTGCTGCGGTGGATGCGTTCGAAGGTTTCGGCGAGCACGAACTTGACGCCGAGCATCAGCGTGCCCTTGGCGGCCCAGTCACGCGAACTACCTGTGCCGTATTCCTTGCCAGCGAGCACGCACAGCGGCGTACCTTCTTCCTTGTAGCGCATCGCGGCGTCGTAGATCGCCATCGTGTCGCCAGTCGGCAGGTGCTTGGTCATGCCACCTTCTTGGTCGACCATCAGGTTGCGCAGGCGGATGTTGGCGAACGTGCCACGCGCCATCACGCGGTCGTTGCCGCGGCGGGCGCCGTAGCTGTTGAAGTCGGCTTGCTTGACCTTGCTGGCGAGCAGGAAACGACCCGCCGGGCTGTCGGCCTTGATGTTGCCAGCAGGCGAAATGTGGTCGGTCGTCGTCGAGTGACCGAGGATGGCGAGCGCGCGCGTGCCGGCGATCGGTTGGATCGTCGACACTTCGGACGTCATCGTCTGGAAGAACGGCGGTTCTTGGATGTAGCTCGACTTCGGTTGGAAGGCGAACAGCGCGCTCTTCTTGGCGGCGATGATGCGCCACGGCGGCGGGCCCTGATTGGCTGCCTTGTATTGCTGCACGAATGCCTTTGGCGACATGCTCGAAGCGATCGTGTCGGCGATCTCTTGTTGCGTCGGCCACAGTTCGCGCAGGAACACCGGCTGGCCCTTTTTGTCGGTGCCGATCGGATCGTTGTCGAGGTCGATGTCGACGGTGCCGGCGATCGCGTAGGCGACGACCAGTGGCGGCGACGCCAGGTAGTTGGCCTTGACGTCGGGATTGACGCGGCCTTCGAAGTTGCGGTTGCCACTGAGCACCGATGCCGCGACCAGGTCGCCGGAGCGCACGGCGGCAGCTACTGGTGCCGGCAGCGGGCCACTGTTGCCGATGCAGGTCGTGCAGCCGTAGCCAACGATGTGGAAGCCGAGCTTGGCGAGCGGCTTCAACAGGTCGGCCTTGTCCAGGTAGTCAGTAACCACACGCGAACCCGGTGCCAGGGACGTCTTGACCCATGGCTTGCGGGTCAGGCCGCGGGCGGCCGCCTTCTTGGCGACCAGTCCGGCGCCGAGCATGACCGACGGGTTGGACGTGTTGGTGCACGACGTGATCGCGGCGATCGTGACGGCGCCGTGGGTGATCGTCGCTTGCGACTTGTCGTCGATCTTGGCGGTCGTGGTCAGCTTCTGGCCGGACAGGCCAAAGCCGCGCTCGGCCGGGCTGTTGCGTAGCGAGATTTGGAACTCCTTCTGCATGTCGGCCAGGGTCACGCGGTCTTGCGGGCGCTTCGGGCCGGCGAGGCTCGGCACGATCGTCGACATGTCGAGGCTCACCGTCGACGAGAAGTTTGGCGTCGGCGCTTCCGGCGTCCAGAACAAGCCCTGGGCGCGGTAGTACGCTTCTACCAGTTCGATGTGGTCCTTGCTGCGACCGCTGCGCTCCATGTAGCGGCAGGTCTCGGCATCGACGGGGAAGAAGCCCATCGTCGCGCCATACTCCGGCGCCATGTTGGCGAGCGTCGCGCGATCCGCAAGGGACATCTGCGCGATGCCGTCACCGTAGAACTCGACGAACTTGCCGACGCAACCGTGCGCCCGCAGCGCTTCGGTCACGGTCAACACGAGGTCGGTCGCGGTCGCACCGTCCGGCAGCACACCGGTCAGTTCCATGCCGACAACTTCCGGCAACAACATGTAGGTCGCTTGGCCGAGCATGACGGCTTCGGCTTCGATGCCACCGACACCCCAGCCGAGCACGCCGAGGCCGTTGATCATCGTCGTGTGCGAATCGGTACCGACCACGGTGTCCGGGTAGACGTAGGTGTCGCGACCGACTTCCTTGGTCAGTGCGCAGCCCGCGAGATACTCGAGGTTGACCTGGTGCACGATGCCCATGCCGGGCGGCACGACGCGGAAGTTGGTCAGCGACTTCTGGCCCCACTTCAAGAACTCGTAGCGCTCCTTGTTGCGCTTGAACTCGAGCTTGAGGTTGTGTTGTTCGGCGGCCTTGCTGTTGAACGCGTCGACTTGCACCGAGTGGTCGATGACGAGGTCACACGGCACCAGCGGGTTGATCAAGTTCGGGTCGCCGCCGAGTCGCTTCATCGCAGCGCGCATTGCCGCGAGGTCGACGACGCATGGCACGCCGGTGAAGTCCTGCAGCACCACGCGTCCCGGCAAGAACGGAACCTCGACCTGGCCAGCGGTCTTCGGACCCCACTTGGCGATGTTCTTGACGTGCTCGGTCGTGACCACGTACTCGTCGAGGTTGCGCAGCGCTTGCTCCAGGAGCACGCGGATCGAGTAAGGCAGCTTCTTCAGCTTTGCCCCGATGCCTCCGTTCTTGGGGGCCTGCTCGAGGGCGGCCAGGGAGAAATAGGTGTAGGTCTTGCGACCGACCTTGAGCTTGGAACGGGAGGAGAAGGGGTTGCGGACGGCCATAGTCGTAATTCGGGTTGCGACGGGACCTCGCCGCAAGTCTGGGGTGAGCGTTCTACCCGTTCGGCTGGGGGTACGCAAAAGCACAGGCGGCTTGAGCTGCGGGGGCCATCCTGCCGATGGCATCGACGTCATGACCCGCATCCCCCAAATGGCCCCGTTCCGTGCCCTCGCCCTCGGCTTTGTGGCTCTTGCGACCGCCTCCTGCGGCACGCTGAATTACACCGCCGACTTTTCGAACAACGAGTTGTTCTTCGTCGACGTGCCGTTCCGGACCAAGGCACCCGGCGATCGCCACGTGTTCGTGACGCCGTTGAAGGACGAGCGCGGCGGCACCGTGCTGCCCCTGCACGAGCGCGGCTTCCCGATCAGCTACGGCAACGACGACTTCTGGGAACGCCCGGTCACCGCGATGTTCACCGAGGTGCTCGAGCGGCATTTGACCAAAAGCGAGCTGTTTCCTGCGGTCACGCCCCAGGCGACTGCCAAAGACCTGATCCTCAAGCCGACGCTGGTTTCGTTCACCGTCGGGTCGAAGGAAGCGATCTCCGGTTCGGCGACGTTTGCCGAAGTGGGCCTTCGCATTCAAGTGCTCGGCCCGGCCGACGAAACCGGCGCGCGGCCGCTGTGGCACGATTGCGCCTACGGCAACCGGCAGATGTCCGAGTTCCAGGTCAAGCCGGTCAGTCCGTATCGCCTGATCGGCCGCGCAATCCAGTTGACGATGTCAAAAGCGCTGGCGGGCCTCGATGGCAGCAACGTCGGGCGCAGTCAGGTGCCGGTTGAAGTCGTGCTCATCAACGATCCGAAGAAGAAGTCCAACACGGCGGAAGCGAGCGGCTCCAGGTAGCTCTGGGGGCATGCCGGTTGCCCATTGGCATGCCGGTTGCTCAGCGGGGGCGCATGACAACGTCTCTGTCTCGTTGGCGTGACGGTGCGCCATTTGCTGCCTTGCTACTATTCGCGGTGTCGTCGTGCGCGACGGCTTCGGGAGTGCGACTCGGCCTCGACCGCTACGCTGCGCGCCCGACCGATCACGAGATCCCGGTGTTCGAATCGATGGCGGAGTTGCCACGTAAGTTCGTCAAGGTTGGCCGTATCGTTGGCGAAGGACCGGACGTGGTCTCGTTCGAATCGATCGTCGCCGAGATGCAGCAACGGGCGCGCGAACTCGGTGGCGATGCGTTGGTGTTGACCGGTGGTGGGCTGCTGCTGCTCAAGGGCACTGACTTCGGCGTCGATGTCGACCGCACGGTGCACGGGTTGGCGGTTCGCTGGAAGTAGGGCTAGCCCCCGGCCATCAGTCGGCGAAGACGTCTTCGCTGTTGGATGCATCCAAAGCGCGATCCATCCAGCGATCTAGCTGGACACGGTCGGCGGCTTGCAACCGTTCCAGGTCTATTGCGGTAGCTGCCCCGAAGCGTTTTGCGAGGATGCGAGCGATGGCGTTCGCCAAGCCTTGGCGTTCGCCTTCGGCTTTACCTTCGGCTTTACCTTCGGCTTTGCCTGCCGCCATGCCCTCTGCCTTACCGGCGGCGACGCCGTTGTTGTAGTAGCGCTCTAGCGTGCTCATGAGTTCGTGGTCCTTGCGTTGCAGAATGTCCGACAGGGTGGTTTCCAGGTCCGCCGGTTCGGCTTCCGTGACCGCCACAGCATACCAACATAGTGTCGCGATGGCGTCCCTGTGGCCGTCGAGGTCGACAGCCTGTAGCAGCCCCCTGCCAGCGGCGTAGCATGCCGCACACTTCGGAGGTGGAGGCGCGCGGCACAAACCGAAGGCACAGCAGCGTTAGCTTGGCCTGAGAGGTCAGCGGCCGTGCCATGAGCGATCGTTCGTCGTCGCCACGCAGGTCATCGATTTCGAACGGGCAGGCTGGCTGCATCGCCAACAGTGGCAGCGAGGTTGGTGCTGTGCTCGTGCTCGCGGCACTGCTTGCGACACCATGTTGTGCGACACCATGTTGCAGCACGGTCGCGACGACGAACGGCGGGCCATGCTTGCCGTGATCGCTATGTCTGAGGTGCACGGCGTAGCGCAGGATCTGATTGGCGAGGCGCGGGTCTGAATGGCTCTTGTGCTCGATCAGGAATACGACGTTGGCGCCGCACTTTGCCTTGGCCAACAGCACGACGTCGGCAGTGTGGTTGCGCAGCTGCACACCGTGTAGGCGTTCTGGCGCTCGCTGCAAGGTTGCCCATCGAATCGCAGCGAGGATGCTGGCTGGCAGCATCGACATCAGCCACGACTTCGCGTGCGGCACGTCGCGGAACGCGAATCGAAACAGGGTGTCGTGCGGAGCGATGTTGAGGACCACGCGAGTAGTGGCAACTGGCCGGGCACAAATGCCCCGAAATCTTTGAATCTCACGATTGCCGGACGCGCGGGGTTGTCGGTCGCGTGCTCGTGGCCCAGCATGATGGCGTGCGAATCTCGCGTAGTCCCGCCGCCAAGAAGATCCCGCTGTGGGGCCGCCTGACGATCGTTGGCGTGCTGGCGTTCGCAGCGATCGCGGGCAGCTTGGCGTACCGCGACGCGTTACGGCAGCCGGCGCAAGACGCGCCGCGCGTGGAGTTCACGATCGAAGGCCTGGATTGCCCGGTGTGGTGCGCAGTGCGGTTGACCGAGAGCATTGACGGGTTGGATGGGGCGCGGGTCGAAAGCCTGGACCAGAAGAATGGCAAGGTCATCGTGCGACACGACCCGAACCGGCAGAATGTAGAGACGTTGTACAAGCTGTTTGGTGCTCGTGGCTTTGCTGTGCAAGATAGCCAGCCCGCTGAGCAACGCTGAACCAGCTGTTAGCATCTTCCTCCTAGAAGTCTCCGGCTTTCTCGCCCCAATCCGAGTTCACCATGCGTTCGATCCGATCCCGTCTCGCCGCCGTAGCGATTCTTTGCGTCCTGCCCTTCTCCGTCGCGTTCATGACGGAGACGGATACTGGCTTTGCGATCGCGCCTGGCGATTACGCACCGGCCCCGCTACCGCATCCGCACTTCCCGAAGACCCTCAACTGCAAGCTGCCGAAGGGGCTGGAGATCACCGTCAGCCACTTGACGGTGACGTTCAACAAGGAAGGCGCCCAGAAGATGCCAGTGGGGGGCGCGTGGCACCTTGCCGGCGCGATGTTTGAATCGACTGGTGACTTGGTCATCGGCGGCGAGCAGGTCAAGGCCGGCAAGTACGCGCTCAGTGCCCGGAAGGCAAAGAAGGGTTGGGAGCTGACGTTGCACGAAGGCAAGGGCTTTAGTCGTCCGAGCAAGAAGGTGACCGTGATTGCGCTGAAGACCGAGTTCACCGCCGACACCTTGTTGTTCGAGCACCTCAACTGCGATATCCAGCCGGGCGGCGACAAGGACAACACGAAGCTGTTCCTCGACGTGCGTTTTGACACGATGCTCGCTCGCGTCCTGATCGAGATCCCCAAAAAGTGAGCACCAACGAATTGAGTAGCGCGGATGAACCAGATGCCGCCCCGGCAACCAACACGGTCCAGTTGACGCCCAAGGCCAGCGGCTTTGCACGGCGCGGTCGGCCGTGGTTGTTCCGCGACGATATGGTCTCGGGCGAATCGATGCCGGCTCGTTTGGTGCGTGTGCTCGACGAAGGCGGTCGCGACCTCGGACTGGGCGTCACCGGTGCCAGCAAGCTTGCGCTGAGGATGTGCGGACCATGGCAAGGTACGGAGGCGCCGGATCGAGAAGCGTTCTTCCATGCGCGCCTCGAGACCGCGATTGCCACCCGCGCGGGCATGCTGGGTCCCGAAGATGGGGCCCGCATCGTGCACGCCGAGAGTGATTGGTTGCCTGGACTGATCGTCGATCGATATGGCGACGTGCTGGTCGTGCAGGTGACGAGCACGTTCGTGCAGGAATCGCTCGACGCGATCGTTCCGTATCTGGCCGATCGGCTGTCGGCTAGCACCGTTGTGCTGCGCAACGACGTGCCGACGCGCAAACGCGAAGGCCTCGAGCAGAACATCGAAGTCGTGCACGGCAGTCGCCAGGAAGAGGTCACCATCGTGGAAGGCTCGGTGACGCACACGGTGCGGCCATTGACCGGTCACAAGACGGGCTTCTATCTCGACCAGCGACCGGCGCGGGCCTTGGTGCAATCCCTGGCGAAGGGACGGCGCGTGCTGGACCTGTTCGCCTACCAGGGCGCCTTTGCGCTGCACGCTCTGCGTGGTGGCGCGACGTCGGCGTTGGCGATCGATCAGTCCGAAGAGGCGTTGGCGCAAGCTACGCACGACGCTGGCTTGAACCAGCTCGCGGGCCTCGATACTCGATCGGGCAACGTGTTTGACGTGGTGCGCGAGTTGCGCGACAAGAACGAGCAGTTCGATCTGATCGTGCTCGATCCGCCAGCGTTTGCGAAATCGCGCCGCGAGACTCCCGGTGCCGAACGTGGCTACCGCGATCTGAATCGCATTGCGCTGCGGCTGTTGGCGCCCAATGGTTTCCTGGTGACGTGTAGTTGCAGCCATCACGTCGATGGCCCGAGGTTCGAAGAACTGGTGCGTCAGTCGGCGGCCGGTTTGCCGTTCCGGGTGGCGACACGCAAGCGCCTCGGCGCCGGCGAGGATCATCCGGCGTTGATCACGCACCCGGAATCCGAGTATTTGAAGGTGTTGCTGATGCAGCGAATTGACGGTTAGCTGCCAGTCATCGAGTTGCCAGCATTGCCATGAACGAAATCCTGCAGATCGCCGTCAACGGGGAGCCTCGAGAGGTCGGGGCCGGCACGACCGTGGCCGATCTGGTGGCCGCCCTGGGGTTGAAGCCCCAGCAGGTCGCGGTCGAACGCAACAAGCTGATCGTGCGGCGGCCAGATCACGCCGCCACGTTCCTTGAGGACGGCGACGATCTGGAAGTCGTGACGTTCTTCGGCGGGGGCTAACACTGCTCTTGTCTCGCTCCGGCTGACGGCGCACGATCCTGTCGTGACGCTCGTTGACCAACCGCTAGTAATCGGATCGCATTCCTTCTCTTCCCGTCTCATCCTCGGCACGGGCAAGTATCCATCGATGGAGTCGATGGTCGAGTCGCTGGAAATTTCCGGCGTGCAGTGCGTGACGGTCGCGGTGCGGCGCATGCAGCTCGGTGTGCCCGATGGCAAGACGCTGCTCGACTACCTGCCGCGCGACAAATACGTGTTGCTGCCGAACACGGCCGGTTGTTTTGATGCCGACCACGCCGTGCGCACGGCGCGCCTCGGTCGGGAGCTGGGCATTGGCGATCTGGTCAAACTCGAAGTGTTGGCCGATCCGAAGACGCTGTTGCCGGAGCCGCTCGGCACGCTCGAGGCAGCCAAGATCCTGGTCAAAGAAGGCTTCACGGTGCTCTGTTACACGAGCGACGATCCGGTGCTGGCCAAGCGACTCGAAGAAGTCGGCGTCGCCTCGGTGATGCCAGCGGGCGCACCGATCGGCAGTGGTCAGGGCATCCAGAACCCCAACAACATCCGCATCATTCTCGAACGCGCCGAAGTTCCAATCATCGTGGACGCCGGGGTCGGCACCGCGAGCGACGTGGCCTTCGCGTTTGAACTCGGCGCGCACGGCGTGCTGCTCAACTCTGGCGTCGCTCTCGCCAAAGAACCCGTTCGAATGGCGCGCGCCATGAAGGCGGCTGCCGAGGCGGGGCGCGACGCCTTCTTGGCCGGGCGCATTCCGAAGCGGCTGTATGCAACCGCGTCGTCCCCGACGAGCGGCGTGATTGCGGGCGAATGACCGGACGGCAGGAATCGCCATGACGGAATCGGGGCCAGGCAGTGACTTCGCGGCGTCGATGGCGACGGTGCGCAGTTGGCTCTTGTTGTTCGGCGCGACCGCCGGTTTCGCAGTCTTTCTGGCGGTCGATCCCTACGTCGGCGCCGCAGTGCTGCTATTTCTCGTGGTGGTTGCGCCGCCGCAAGGCATTCGTTTGCGTCCGGACTTCTGGCGGCCGGGCAAGCCGTGGACGGCACTTCTGATCTACGTGCCCTTCGTGCTGCTCTGGGTCGCGTTTGCGACCGGCTACCTGCGGCTCGCGGAGCTCATCGGTGAGCGAGTCGACCCGCAACCGCAGTTGCTCAAGTTTGCCAACGGCGAGATTGCGGAGCCGATGTTTTGGGGCGTGGTCGTGCTGATCGTGATCTTGGCGCCGATCGCCGAAGAGGTGCTGTTTCGTGGCTACCTGTTTGCAGCGCTCAGTATGACCGTGCCGCTGTGGGCGACCCAACTACTGACGGCGACGCTGTTCGGGCTGGTGCACGGTGTTGGCCACGCTTTGCCGATTGGCGTGCTCTCCCTCTTGTTCGGCTACCTGCGCCAACGCTACCGTTCTCTCTGGCCGTCGATCCTGGCCCACATGCTGCATAACGGTGTCACGCTGGCACTCGTCTATTCGTGGCCCGGCCTGTTGGACCTGTTCTACAACCGATGACTGACAAGAAGCCCAGCCGCTACCCGCCCGAGAATCCCGAAGACCGCGAGTTCAAGATCTACCCCGACATGGTCGGGCGCCTTGTGCGACGTGGCGAAGCCATGGTCGCAGACAATGCGACGGTGGTCGGCGATGTACGGCTTGGCAAGGATGTGGGCATCTGGTTCGGCGTGACGATTCGCGGCGATGACAGTTCGATCACGATTGGCGAAGGCACCAACGTGCAGGACAATTCCTGCATCCATGTCGATGTCGGCGCGCCACTGACCGTGGGCCGCCGCGTGACCATTGGCCACAACGTCACGCTGCATGGGGTGGAAGTCGGGGACTACAGCCTGGTCGGGATGGGGTCGATCATTCTTGGCGGCGCCAAGATCGGAGAGTATTCATTGATCGGCGCCGGTGCGCTCGTCAGGGAAAACGCCGTCATCCCGCCGCGCTCGGTCGTGCTCGGCATGCCTGGCAAGATCGTGCGGCAGGTCACAGAAGAAGAAATGGTTGGCATGCGCTGGCGCGCGGAGCACTACGTGGAGCGCGCCAGGACCTATCTAGCGGGCTGATCGCCGGGCCAGTGGGGCTGGCGATGTCTGGGGCTGGCGATGTCGCCCTGGTTGCGCGTTTGGCACTTGCCATGCAGTGTCCGGCACCATCGTGTCGAGTCCGGAGATCGTCACCACGTAGGGCGTCTTCGAAGCCCCTCCATTGTCCGTAGGGCGCGGGTGCGTTCGCTCGTCCCCGTGGCATTGCCGATACCATGTTGAAGAATTGCTAGTCTCATGCTGGGATTGCGGCGCAGCGCGAAAACGGCCCGGTGTGCTATTGTTTTAGGACGGGTCACCTTGTGGCTCCTCCAGACATTGATCATGAACAAGCTCGTCTCACGTACTTCTGCCATCGTCTTGGTCGCGGTTGCTGCTGCCTGCGCGCGCCACTCCGGTGACGTCGCAAGTTTGACGCCAGGGACCCCACCGGCGTTTGAAACCCGTGTTGAAATCGAGACTGGATCGGACACTCACTCCGACTACCGGGTCGCAGATTTCGACGGCGACAATGTGCTCGACATGGCCGTCATCAGCCTGACTGGTGAACTGCGCGTGATGCTCGGCAACGGCGCTAGTTTTGTTCTTGGTCAGCAACTGCAAATCGATGGCTTGCCGATCTGGATGGCCGGCGGCGACTTCGATGGCGATGGTGACGAAGACTTGGTGATCGTTCGCAGCAATGCGAATCAGACCAACCTGTGGCTCAATGATGGTGCGGCCGGTTTCTCGATGGGCGGCACGATCAACGCCGGTGCGGGGGCGCTTGCCGTTGCCGTTGGCGACTTGAACAACGACGGCAATCTCGATGTGTCGGTTTCTCGTCCGTCGGCTCCAGAGATTCTGGTTGGCTTCGGTGATGGTGCCGGCGACTTCTTGTCGGTGGATCAGCTGGCGTTGCCCGGCGGTGGCACGGCCTTCAACCTCTCGATTGGTGATGCCACTCGCGACGGCTTGAACGACCTCGTGGTGGCAGATACGGGCGGCTCGCGCCTGGTGCTGTTCCCCGGTTCCTCATCTGTCGATTTCGGCAACGTGCTTTGCGAGCTGCAGATCCCCGGGACGCCGGGCGCTGTGGTGTTTGGCGACCTCTCGGGTGATGGCCTGGACGATCTTGTCGTGTCGGCCTTCAACGCCAACCGCTATGTCGTCGTGACCGAGATCTTCGAGCCGTCCCAAGAACCCTTCGTGGGTGGTGGCGTCCCGGTTTGCGAATACAACTCGTTTGACATCCTGGTGCCGGCGAGGCCTTCGCTGGCCAAGATCGGTGATGTGACCGGCGATGGCATCAACGACCTCGTTGCGTGTCTCGGCTTCAGCGCCAGCATGTGCATTGCGCCTGGCGTCAGCGGTGGCGGAGTTGGCGATCAGTTCTTGCTCGACTCCACCGGCATGCCGCTGCGTCCGTTCATTGGCGACTTCAACGGCAACGGCCAGAACGACGTGTTCGCTCTGTCTGGCCTCGGCAACCGCGTCAACCTCTGGCTGAGCAACTCGACGGGTCGCCTAGCCGGTGCGCGTAGCTACGCGTCGGGCCTGCCCGAGTCGTCGTGGCTTGAAGGTGCCGACTTTGATGGCGATGGTGACTTTGAAGTCATCACTGGCAGCAACGCGGACACCTTGCTCTCGATCCTCGGTGGCGAAGGTTCCCTGGTGGCGGAAGGCAGTGTCGATGTCGGTCACGCCGTGTTCCAACTCAAGGTTGGTGACCTGGACCTCGACGGCAAGCCGGATCTGGTTGTTGGCGTGGACGGCGGCATCAAGATCCTGCGCAACACGTCGACTCCCGGCAGTTACAGCTTCGACGTCATGCCGGTCACGCCGACAACGATTGGTTCCGGCGCCTACCCGTTCGGTATTGCCATCGGCGACTTCGACCGCGACGCAGACATGGATATCGCGGTTTGCGACTACAGCGGTGGTGGCGTGCACCTGATCCCAGGCACTGCCGTCCCGTTTGCCTACGATCCGGAAGTGGTCATCAACGTTGGCGGTGGCCCGGTCGACATCGTTGCTGCGGACTTCACCGGTGACGGCCTGCAGGACTTTGCGGTGTCGCGCGTCAACCAGTCGGACATCGCGATCCTTCGCAACGAAGGCAACAATCAATACGTCGAGTCGCTCGCCGTGCCGGTTGGCGTGTCGCCGAACTACCTGGTGACGGCCGATTTCAACAACGATGGCCGCGCCGACCTGGTGGTCAGCAACGCGACTTCGGGAACGGTGTCGGTGCTGTTCGGCACGAGCACTGGCTTCGCCGGTAATGACTTCTTTGCCGGCGCGTCGCCGACGGCGTTGATGGCGCGAGACCTGACCGGTGACGGCCTGATCGATATCCTGGTTGCTTCGCTGCAGAGCGGTGACTTCCGGGTGCTGGTCGGTGACGGTGCTGGCGGCTTCCCGCTCGTGCCAACGTTCCCGGGCACGCTCGGAGCAAGCGATGCCGTGCTGCAAGACATGAATGGCGATGGCCAGCCGGAGCTGATGGTCTCGAGTTTGATCTCGGATCGCATTTCCTTGGTGCGCAACATCACCGAGAACTAGCGGCCGGCCAGCTAGCGGGGCCAACTAGCGGCGCGGGCCGCGCCGCGGCCACCCGCCTGGTTTTCTCAAGATCAATCGCGAAGGATGTCGGAACGGGCGTGGCCTCGGGGCAACCTGAGCCACCAACCTCGAACCCTCCGGACTAACTCGTGACTGAAGAACTGATGGGGGTGATCCTTGCCGCGGGCAAGGGCACCCGAATGCGCCCATTCTCTGAGCATTGGCCGAAGCCGATTCTGCCAGTGCTCAACAAGCCGTTGATGGCCTACCAGCTTGAGATGATGGCTGGCATGGGCATCACCAAGGTGGTGATCGTGATTGGCCACCTGGGCCACGAAGTGGTGCGCGTGCTCGGGGATGGCAGCGACTACGGCGTGTCGATCCAATACGTCGAGCAAGAGCAGATGCTTGGCATCGCCCACGCGGTGTCGCGACTCGAGGCGCACGTCGACCGTTCGTTCTTCTTGTTCCTGGGCGACATCTTCTTCGTCACCGAGAACCTCGACGAGATGCTGACGCGCTTTCAGAAGGGCAAGCTCGGTGGCGTGCTCGCATGCAAGCACGAGCCGGATCTCGAGGCGATGAAGCGCAACTTTGCGGTGATTGCAGGTGAGGATGGCGTGGTCAGTCGCGTGGTCGAAAAGCCACGGCACCCGCGCACCGACCTCAAGGGTTGTGGCATCTACCTGTTCGATCAGTCGTTCTTCGATGCCGTGCGCCGCACGCCTCGAACCGCGTTGCGCGACGAATACGAGATCACGGACTCGATCCAGATCTTCCTCGACGATGGCTACCAGGTGGAAGCGGCCAAGGTCGTCAAAGCCGACATGAACGTCAGCTATCCGAAGGACTTGCTGCACCTGAATCTGTTGTTGCTAGAGCAGAGTGGCCAGGGCGAAGCGATTGGCGCTGACGTCATCCGCGGCGAGAATGTGTCCATCAAGCGCTCCGTCGTGATGGACGGAGCCGAGATCGGCGCCGGCGCCCAGCTCGAAGAGTGCCTGTTGTTCCCCGGCGCCAAGGTGCCGGCAGGACGCGTGCGTCGACGCACGATCTTCACTGCCGACAGCGAGATCCGCTGCGAACCAGAGGCCTAGAGGTTTGTGCCTCTGAGCTGGCTTCCCAGAGTGCCAGGTGCCCAGAGTGCCAGGTGTCCAGAGTGCCAAGTGTCCAGAGTGCCAGGTGTCCAGAGTGCCAGGTTCCCAGCGAGCCAGGTCCGCGCGAGCCAGGTTGACGGCGAGCCAGGTTGACGGCGAGCCAGGTTGACGGCGAGCCAGGTCCCCGCGAGCCAGGTTGACGGCCAGCCAGGTTGACGGGGAACCAGGTTCATTGGCGCTAGACCCCGGCGCCCAGCTAGTTGCTCGTGCGCAGCGCTTGCTTGGCCATGACCGCTAGTTCGCGATCGGTGCCGGCCTGCAAACGCTGCAGTTCCGCTCGTATCGCGAGCACGAGTTGCTTGTCCTGGCCAATGGTCAGCAGCGTGGCGCGCACGATCGTGCGATCGTCCGCTGCCAGGCATTGCTTGAGATCTGGCGCAAACGCAGTCCATGGCTTTGGCCATTGCCGCACGGTCTCAATGGCGTGCAGCCTCATCGTCGTGTTGCTGGCGTAGAGCAGGTGTCGCAGAGCCAGTGAGCGCGCCTTCTGGTCGGAACTGCGCAACAACACGGCTTCGGCGCAGGCGAAGTGCCAGTCGTCGTAGAGCCAGTTGGTCGGCCACTTGGCGCCTGGCAGCGCGTTGGGGGCGTTCTCGCCGATGCCGGCACAGTGCTCCGTTCGCATGCGCGGGGAACGCGGTGGTGAGTAGGTCAAATACGAGGCCAGCTCGTCGAGAACTTCGTCGCTGACGTCTGTGCACCGCGTCGCAAGTTCGGCAATGCCTTCGAGCAGTTCGCGTTGCCCGTGAGCACCGAACGATTCGATGGCGCAATGCGGATGTTTGGCGTTGGCCGCCGGTCGTTGCCCAAAGATGGGGGCGGCGCCGCGTTCTTGCTGCAGCCTCGCCATTGCGTTGTGGATCGCTGTCTTGTCGTGGCCACGGTCGGCTAGCGACAACCGGCGCACCAGGCGCACATACTCGTACCAGGCGAACGTTGGTTGCTCGGCCGTCGGGCTATAGAGATGGCCCGCAGCCGCCCACGTCTTGGCTGCCGCTCGGATCTGATCCCGTTGTGCGGTAGTCGAAAACAGGGCGCCATTGCTCAGTGCGCGCAGCAGATGGCTACGCAGTGGCTCGTCATGTTGGGCGAGTTGCGCAACGAGTGCGTCGAGGATGTGGCTGGTGTTTGGTCCGAGATCGGCGAGCGCCTTCGCGAAGGTTTCTGCGGCCGGGTCGTTGGCTGCGCTCGCGGTGACGAACGACTGCCATACAGCTGTGGCGCCGTCGCCTTTGGCTTGCATCAGGTCATGCATCGCCGATGCCTGGAGCCGCACGTTGCGCAACTGCTGTGCGGTCGCAAGCAGGTTGCTCGCCCGCGGCGTGGCCTGTGACGTTGCGTCTGGCGCCAGCGCGAGGGAGAGCAACAGCGGCGTCAGGATTCTCATGACGTCCACGACGATACCATGGGGTCCTTGCTCCCTGTTCTTGTGGCTGTGCTGGAGCCGCCCGGTGTGCCGGCAAGTTGCCATTCGCGGCGGGGGTCCCCTTCCGGTGCCACACCCCTGGCAAGCTGGCCGCAGCAAGCGTAGAACCTTGCTCATGTTGCCGGCGACTGCCTCCCTTCCCTACGAACAGAAGCTCGCGCACCTGCATCGGGAGTTGGGTTCGTTGCCCGGGGCGGTGGTGGCGTTTTCGGCCGGGGTGGATTCGACGGCGCTGCTGCACGCTTGCCAGGCTGTGCTCGGTGATCGGGCCGTGGCGGTGACTGCCGACTCGCCGTCGCTGCCGCGCAGCGAGCTGCAGGAAGCTCAGGATCTGGCGCTCAGCATCGGCTCGCGCCACGTGGTGCTACCCACCGACGAATTGTCGCGTGCCGGCTATCGTGAGAACGCCGGCGATCGTTGCTACCACTGCAAGAAGGAACTGTTCGTGACCGTTGCCGAACGTCGTGCCGACATCGCGCCGGCGGACTGGGTGGTTGTCTACGGGGCGATCACCGATGACCTCGGGGACCATCGACCGGGGCAGGTCGCGGCGGCCGAGCACCAGGTGCTTGCGCCGCTGTTGGACGCCGGATTCTGCAAAGAAGACGTGCGCCGCTACAGCCGCGATGTGGGGCTGAGCAACGCCGAAAAGCCGAGCTTCGCCTGCCTGTCGTCACGGGTTCCCTATGGCACGGCGATCGATCGCGAGTTGCTTGGCAAGATCGAGCGAGCCGAAGCCGTGTTGCGGGCGCACGAGTTCCGCCAGTTCCGGGTGCGTCACCACGACAATCTGGCGCGCATCGAAGTGGCGCCAGACGAGATCGAGCGTGCCTTCGCGATGCGCCAAGTGCTCGGCCGGGATCTGCAAGCGACGGGCTACAAGTTTGTCGCGATTGATGCGTTTGGCTACCGCGCGGGTGCGATGAATACTCTGCTCGAGCAGAGTGGGCCTGAGAGGAGTGGGATCGAGCAGAGTGGCCCTGAGTAGCGTGGCCAGTAGCGTCGCGGCAAGATTCCTCACGCGACGAGATCGTGACTGCGATCTGCTATCGCCGACCACTACGCTGCCAGCTTTCCCCCTGACCTGGAATTGATGATGCGTGACCTCTGCCGACTGGCTTGCCTGAGTCTTCTGACGACTGTTGCTGCTGCCCAGGCAGCCAAGATCACCGAGGAGAGCGTGCGTGAGACGGTCGGCTGGCTCGCCGCCGATGAACGCAAAGGCCGGGGCTCGGGCACTCCGGAGCTCGCCGCGGCCGGCGATTGGCTGGCGAATCGATTTGCCAAGGGTGGCCTCAAGCAGCTTCGCGAAGGTTCGTGGTTCCACGAGTTCACGCTGCCTGGTCTGCGCATTGACTCAGACGCTGCGAAGTTGACCTTGACGCGGCGCGTCGACAACGAGAGCGCTGATTTCGTGTTCGTCGGCGGTCGCGACGTGCGGCAATGGCGGCCATCCGATGGTCTCAAGGGTGCCGAGAGTTGCACCGTCGCTCCGGTCGACGACCCCGTGTTGCAACGTTTGCTGCGGGCCAGGTCGGCGCGGCGGCCGATCATCATCGAACTGCCCGAAACGCACGCCTACTGGCAGCAGTCGGCAGGACAGCACACCGTGCTCGAAGGTCGTCGCAAAGCCTCACGGCCGGTCTTCCTGGTGCGTGCGGGGTTGTTGCCACCGCACGGCAACCAAGATATCGAGTGGTCCGCCGATTGGTCGGTCGCTGCGGCTGAGCGCGCGGACGTGCCCCAGCGCAACGTGATGGCCTTGCTGCCGGCGCGCAAGGACAGTGACCGCAACAAAGAATACGTCGTGGTCAGCGCCCACTATGACCACATCGGCATCGGCCCGGCGAAGAACGGCGATGCGATCAACAACGGTGCGGACGATGACGCCACCGGCACGACGGCGGTCGTGTTGTTGGCCGAAGCGATGGCCAAGATGCCGGCGCCGCGGCGCAACATCCTGTTCGTTTGCTTCGCCGCCGAAGAACGCGGCTTGCTCGGCTCAAAGGCGTTTTGCGAGCAACCGCCGGTGCCGCTCGATCAGATTGTTGCCGTGCTGAACATCGAGATGATCGGTCGCCCTGAGGTTGGCAATGAGGGCAAGGCTTGGGTCACGGGTAGCGGCTACAGCGATTTCGCCTCGATCTGTGATGAAGCGTTCAAGAAGACCGGCAGTGGTCTGGTCGAGTTCCGGATGGCGAACCAACTGTTCATGGCGAGCGACAACTTCTCGTTCGTGCGCAAGGGCCTCGTCGCGCATTCGCTGAGCGCTGGCTCGCTTCACCCGGACTACCACCAGCCCGGTGACGAAGTCGAGAAACTCAACATCCCGCACATGACGCAGATCATCCGCCGGTTGCTGGATGTCACGCGCGAGTTTACGGAGCGTGACGAGGCGCCGGCCTGGAACCAGAAGGGCGAAGAGATCTTGAAGCGGCTGCGGCGCTGAGCGGGCCGTGCGTTGCTGGTGGCCCACTGTGCAGGTGGCTCAGTTTGCTGTCGGCCCGGTTTCCTGTCGGCCCGATTTGCTGCGCGGCTACCAGTTCCAGCCGCGCTGACGATCGCGAGCCCGGCGGTCCTTGATGATGACCGGTGGCGGCAGGTGTTGCACACCGGCGGGTCGTTCGACCGGCGGGTTGAGCGGCTCTTCCTCTTCCTCAAGATCCGCAACGCAGCGAATCCGCCACGACCAGCCTTCCTTCATGTAGGCGTCGTAGGTTGGCGTGCGCAGCTCATCGGAGTAGTAGCTGCCGCGGGCGATCGGGATCGGCACTGGCACGATCAGGTGGCAACTTTGGGTCGAGACGATGCGGCCTTCGGCATCGAGAACGTCGAGGCTGACCCAGCTCTGCACCACCGGCTTCTCGGTCCGGTTCTGGTAGTGGAAGCGGCACTTCAGGTAGGTGCTGCCCGGAAAGCCGTCGAGGGTGATTTCGCGCACCGTGACGCGGCCGTGTCCTTCAAAGTCGAACTTGTGGACCCCCATGTTCTGTTCGCGAAACACCTGTTGCGCGACCTGAAAATCCTGCAGTTCGGTCTGCAGGACGTGGTCGGGACGTTCGACGCCTACAGGAGTTGCGCACGCGGCGGCAAGGAGCATGGGGAGCGCTGTCAGGGTGCGGCGTGAGTTCATGATGTGCCTGTAAGCAAGTTGTGGGCCAAATGTCTCGAGTAGGAGTCGGGCGCCATTCTGTGGGACCAGAGCTGTTACGGGACCCAGAGCTTGGCAGCCCAGAAATCCCTCGAGCCAAGATCTTGGTGCCAAGCTCAGCCACCTGAGTCCGGACCGAAGTCCGACATGCTCTGGTGGCCACATCTTACGACGGTGTTCCGCCTCGGGTCTTCCTTTGGCGTGTCGCGGGGCGTTTTCCTTTGACCGCCCCGGTCGTGGCAACCATCCTTCTTGCCACATGTTCGATTCGCTCGCCACCGCTCTAGGCACTGCCTACAAAAGCATCGTCGGTCAGAAGAAGCTGACTGAGGCCAACGTCGACGACGGCATCCGCGCCGTTCGTCAGGCACTGTTGGAAGCTGACGTCAACTTCCAGGTTGCCAAGGACTTCGTTGCCGATGTCCGGCAGCGCGTCGTCGGCCAGAACGTGATCGATTCGGTCGACCCCGGCCAGCAGTTCGTCAAGTGCTTCCACGATGCCTTGACCGACCTGCTCGGTGGCCAGGCTGTTGGCTTGCCGGTCGCGGACAAGGGGCCGTTGATCCTGATGATGTGTGGTCTGCAGGGCAGTGGTAAGACGACGACCTGCGCCAAGCTCGCGCTGCACCTGCGCAAGGTGAAGAAGAAGAAGGTGTTGCTGGTCGCGGCGGACTTGCAACGACCGGCCGCAGTCCAGCAGCTACAGAGTCTCGGCAAGCAACTCGGCATCGACGTCTATGCCGAAGACACGGCGAAACGGCCGCCAGACGTCTGCAAAGCGAGTTTGGCATACGCGCAGAAGCACGGCCATGACGTCGTGATTCTCGATACCGCCGGGCGCCTGCACATCGACGAATCGTTGATGCAAGAGGTGCAGGACATCCACTCGGCGACCAATCCGCACGGTGTCTTGCTGGTCAGTGACTCGATGCTCGGTCAGGACGCCGTCAACTCCGCCAAGGAGTTCCATGCGCGTTTGCCGCTGCACGGGTTGATCTTGACCAAGACCGATGGCGATGCGCGCGGCGGCGCGGCGCTGTCGATCGTCAAGATCACCGGTCGTCCGATCTTGTTCGCTGGTGTTGGCGAGAAGCCGGAAGACTTCGAGGTCTTCGATCCGAGCCGCATGGCCGGCCGCATCCTCGGCATGGGTGACGTCGTTGGTCTGGTCGAGAAGGCCGAGCAGGTCATCGATCAGCGCGAAGCCGAGAAGCAGGCAAAAAAACTTCAGAAGGGCAGCTTCAACTTTGAGGACTTCCTGTCGCAGTTGAACATGATCCGCAAGATGGGCCCGCTCAAGAAGGTGCTCGGCATGCTGCCGGGTGTCGGGGCGGCCCTGAAGAACGTCGATCTCGACGACAATCACTTCAAGCGGCTCGAGGCGATGATCAAGTCGATGACCGTCCGTGAACGTCGTCATCCAGCCATCATTGACCTGCCGCGGCGCCGGCGGATTGCGCAGGGCTCTGGCAACCCGCTAGACGCCGTTCACGGCCTGATCAAGCAGTTCAAGGGCATGCAGGACATGATGAAGAAGCTTGGCAAGGGCGGCATGGGCGGCCTGGCCGGCATGCTCGGCGGTGGTGGCCCCGGTGGCCCCGGCGGCATGGGCGGCATGGGCGGAATGGGCGGAATGGGCGGCATGGGCGGCGGCGGCCTCGGTGGCATGGGCGGCCTCGGCGGGATGGGGGGCATGGGAGGCTTCCCGGGCCTCGGTGGCGGCAAGGGCAAGGGCAAAGGGAAGGGCCGCGGCGGCTTCCCAGGCGGCCGGCGACGCTAGATCGCTGGGTTTACTGGCCAGAAACAACTGGCAACGATGGGGGGGTTCTGCTTCATTGTTCGCCCCTTTCGCGGCACCCCCGACGACACGGAGACAATTTCCATTGGCAGTCACGCTACGTCTGAAACGATTTGGTCGCCTTAACCACCCGACGTACCGGGTGGTCGCGACAGACCCTCGCTTCCCGCGAGACGGTCGTATTATTGAGTCCCTCGGCTACTACCTCCCGCTCATGCCACGTGAGCAGGAGCAGTTGAAGCTCAACACGGAACGAGTTGCCTACTGGCTCTCGGTCGGCGCCAAGCCGTCTGAGACGGTTGCTTCGATGATCGAACGCTCCGGCGTCGCGATCCCGCAGCCCAAGAAGCCGGAGCGCGCGAAGAGCAAGGGCAAGCCGGCCGCGTTCAAGCCGCCGAAGAAGAAGGTGCGTAAGCCCAAGGCGCAGAAGCGCGCCGAGAAGGCCGCGCGCGAAGCCGCCGACAGCAAGAAGAAGTAGTCGGCCTGACCAGCGCGCCTGCGTTCTGATCGGTTCGACCGTTCAGTGGGCGTGCTACTTGTACGTGTTTCCTTGCTTGGTTTGGGCGACGCCAACCGCCCAAGCTCGATAGCCGATCCCGGACGCCCAACGTGCCGACGAAGAAGAAGTCCAAAGCAGCTGCCGCCGCAAGCGATGCACCACCCGATCCGCGCGCGCCGATCGAGCCGACTCCGGCAAACCTGGCCGCAGCTCTCAAGCAACTGAAGGTTGTGCTGGCGGATATTCCGTTCCCGGATCCGATCATCGAGGAGCCGGAGCCGGAGCCTGAGGCACCGCCCGCTACCGGCAAGGGGGGGGCTGCTGCCAAGGGTGAGGATGCCAGCGACGACGCATCCGACGGTGCCGATGGCACGTCGGCCGAAAAGCCTGCGGAAAGCAAGCCCGCCAAGCCGAAGGAGCCAATCGTGCGGTTGCCGAAGCTCGACTACATCGACGCGTTGCTGCACATCTACTTCGCCGAGGGCCTGCCGTGCGGTTACGGCCAGGAAGTCCGCCGGCGCATTGAGGCGAACTTTGTCGATCGCAATGAGTTCCGTGTCACCGAGGCCTTTGAGGTCGAGGAGATGCTCAGCGATCTCGATATCCCCAACTTGTTTGACCGCTGCCTGGCGGTGCGCGAGTCGATCGCGCAGGTCTACAACGACCAGAATGGCGTGCACCTGACGTTCCTGCGCGATGCGGGCATCAGTGATCGCAACAACTTCTTCCAGCGCGTGCCGGCAGTGCAACACCACGTAATGGTGTTCCTGACCCACTTGCTGGCGATCGAAGAGATTTGCTTCTCCGAGAAGTCGACGGCGCGGGCGCAGCAACGCATCGGCCTCGACCCGAAGAGTCCGGCGGTTGCCAAGTTCGTCGATGAACTGCGCGCCTGCCTGAAGCCCTATGGCCACGTGCCAGTCTCGATTGGTCCGGAAGGCAGCAACGGCAAGCCGAACCTCAAGCACACGCTGTCGCCGGCTTGCATCCTGACTCGTCTGGCCCCGTACGTAAAGCCAAAGCGCCGTTAAGCCAAAGCGCCGCTAAGCAGGCGGTTGCGTGTCTAGCGGTGTTTCAGCGCCATGAGGCTCGCCGTAGAGCTGGTTCCGGCCGCGCAAAGTGGCCCCCCGCACAAGTGCGCCGTGCCGTGCGCCGTGCCCCCTCCCCTCCCCGCTCCGCGCACCTCGGGCAGCGCACCGGATTGCGGAAGGTTGCCGTCGACCCGGATCGGCTCCGGTGGGCTTCGTCCGTGCCAGCCAAAGCCGACTATCTCTTGCGGTCCATCGGCCGCACGCGACGATGGTTTTGTGGCCGCCTCCTTCGACCTCTACCTTGCTTCGAAGTCGCCCCGGCGGCGTGAGCTGCTGGCGCAGGCAGGCTTGCGCTTTGCGTTGTGCGAACCTGGCGCCGAATACGAGGCCGGCGCGACCGAGCACGACAGCGAGCTTGGCGAGCCGATCTTGCTCGCGGCAGCTCGCGCTCGCCGCAAGGCACTCGGCGTCGCCGTTGCCGCTGCTGGCGAACATGTGCCCGTGCTCGCGGTTGATACGGTTGTCGATCTCGCTGGCAACGAGCTCGGCAAGGCGGTCGATCGCGATGCGGCGGAAACCTTCCTGACCAGGCTGGCTGGCCATACCCATCAGGTGCACACGGCACACTGCCTGTACCTGCCAGCCACTGGCGAGCGGTTCGAAGAGACCGCTTCGTCGCAGGTCTCGTGCGATCGCCCGACTCGTGCGCAAGTCCAGGGCTACCTGGACAGTGAGCAATGGCACGGCAAGGCTGGCGCCTACGGCATTCAGGATCCGGCCCAAGACTTCTTGAAGTTGGTTTCCGGTTCGTTCGACACGGTGGTGGGGCTGCACGTCGCGGCGGTGAGGCGATTACTGAAGGCTGCCAAGGAGCGCGCATGAGCTGGTGGCCGCGCTCTCTCGGTTGGCGGCTCGCGATTGCCTTCGCCTGCTCGGTGACGGCGATTGGGGTGTTGGCCACGCTGGTAGAGCACATCGATACGCCGCCCAAGGCGACCAAACGAGCTCGCCCGGCGATCGCCGAGACTGGTGCTGAGCCCGCCGCATCCAACGCACCAGGTGCTGGTGCGAGCGATCCCAGTGCGTCCCTGCAAACCGCGACGCAGCAACTGTCCAAGCGGTCACCGTCCGCCCCGGCGACGCTTGCCCGCGCCCTCGGATTCCGCCTGCGGGCGACGCCAGGCACGATCGCGCTGGCGTTCCGCGAGTCGTCGTTGCCACCAGACATCGCCCCCGTGGTCGAAATCCTGGTCTCCGGTGAAGTTGTTTTGCGCCGGCCAATGGCGGTCGCATCCGGCCCGGGTCAGACAGCGCCTCTGTCCAGCCAGGGTCACGGTGCCGCGGTGATCCTGCCTGTGCGGAATCTCGATTTGCTGTCGCCGGCAGCCCGGGCCGCGCTAATTGGACTGCTACAGCTCTGGTTGAGCGACCGGCCCGTGCTACCGACCAAACTGCTGTCCAACGACTTGCAGCTGCGCCCGGATGCGGTGCGACGGCTGCTCAGTTGGGTTCCGTAGCCCTCGCGGCGGCGAGGAACTGTTGACGTCCTCGGAATCCGGCCTACACTCCTCGCCTCCCGATTGCGCCAAAACGGCGCCCGTGGTGTGCCATGAACAAGGAAATCCACCCCAACTACGTTGAGTGCAAGGCCAGTTGCGCCTGCGGTCACACGTTCACGACCAAGTCTGTCAAGCCGGTAGTCAAGACGGACATCTGCTCCGAGTGCCACCCGTTCTACACGGGCGCACAAAAGTTCGTCGACACGGCGGGTCGCGTGGACAAGTTCCGCAAGCGCTATGGCAAGTCGATGATTCCCGCGGCGAAGGGCCAGGAAGAAGCCGAAGCCGTAGCGAAGAAGACGGATTAGCTGGATCAGCATCAGCGACCTGGTGCTTTCGCTGCCAGTCTTTCAGGGAGAGTGTTTCAGGGAACCGGTGGTTCCGAAGCCAGTGGTTCCGAAGCCAGTGGTTCCGAAGCCAGTGGTTCCGAAGCCAGTGGTTCACGAGCCAGTGGTTCACGAGCCAGTGGTTCAGGGAGCAGGTTCCCTCAGCTAGCTATGACCTGGACCCGTTGGGTGTCGATCACTCGGCGCTGGACGGTTCAGGGAGGTCGCATGCCGACCACCGTTGCCGTGCAACTGCCTCGCTCGATGGGCGAGGCGCCTTTGGTTTTGCGGCCTGATTCGTTCGAAGGCCTTATGGAGTTGATCTGATGACCGAGTTGCATCCCAAGGTCCAGCAACGCCTCGACGGCATGGTTGCCCGCGCCCAAGAGTTGACCGCCCAGTCGGCGGCGCCCGAGTTTCTCGAGCAACACGACAAGCTGTCGGCGATTCATCGTGAGCTCGGTGCCTTGACGCCGGTCGTGCAGCGCTACCAGGAGTTCCAGAAGAACACCCAGAATCTGCGCGACAACCTCGAGCTGCTCGAGGGGGACGACAAGGAACTTGCGGATCTCGCGCGAGAGGAGGTTCCGCAGATGGAGGCGGAGTTGAAGCAGGAGGCCGAAGCACTGCTCGACTTGATGCTCGCCGACTCCGGCGACGACCGCCGCAACTGCATCGTCGAAATCCGTGCCGGCACGGGCGGCGATGAAGCGGCCCTGTTCGTGCGCGATCTGATCGCACTTTATCAGCGCTACAGCGCCAAGATGGGCTGGACGATCGAGCCGATGTCGTCAGTGCCGACCGAGACGGGGGGCTTCAAGGAAGCGACCTTCACGGTGCGCGGCCGCAGCGTCTTCCACTACCTGCAATTCGAGTCCGGTGGCCACCGCGTGCAGCGCGTGCCGGAAACCGAGGCCAAGGGGCGTGTACACACGTCGGCGGCGACGGTTGCGGTTCTGGCCGAGGTCGAGGACGTAGAGATCAAGATCGACGAGAAGGACCTGAAGATGGATACCTTCCGCGCCAGTGGGGCGGGTGGCCAGCACGTCAACAAGACCGATTCCGCGGTGCGCATCACCCATATTCCGACCGGCACCGTCGTTGCCTGCCAGGAAGAGCGCAGCCAGCTGAAGAACCGCAATAAGGCGATGTCGTTGCTACGATCCCGCATCTACGAGTCGCAGCAGCGTGCGCTCGCCGCGGCGCGCGCCGCCGAGCGCAAGGAGCAGGTCGGTTCAGGCGACCGCTCCGACCGGGTGCGGACCTACAACTTCCCGCAAGACCGCCTGACCGACCACCGGCTGAACAAGAACTTTGCGCTGGCCCAGGTGATGGAGGGCAAGCTCGACCCGATCATCGACGGCCTGCAGCAGGACCAGCGCGAGCGTCGCATCGCGGAGCTATAAGGCCGAGCTATAAGGCCGGGCTGTAGGCTTGGGCGCATGCTCGGTTGCACGGTCAACCTGGGCGCCGACCGGATTCCGCGGTGCAAAGTGAACCGGACGACCACTTTCCACGTGCCAGCGATCCCAGCCTGCGCTCTTCTTGGCGGATTGCTTCGGCGCGTTTTCTTTCGTGACTGACGGTCCCGAATCCGCCACGATCTCGGCCCGAAACCCCTCTCCCGCACGACTCCACGGATCCAGAACTGATGACCGATACCGGAACCCCTGCCGACCTCGCGTCCCTCGAGCCTCTCGAACCACTCGAAGCACAGCCCCAAGTACAGCAGGACCCGATGGCCCACCAGCGCGCGGGCCTCGCGGCTCCCGCGTTCAACATGTACTGCGGCGACAAGACGTTTTACCGCTTCTTGTTCGCTGGCGTGATCATGATGGTCGGTTGCATCATGCCGTTCTCCGCCGAGATCGGTCGCGCCGGCTACCAGACGCTTGCTGGTGGCTTCTACATGTTGATTGCCATCGCGATGATCTGGTCGTGGTGGGCGTCGATTGCCAACAACCGTCCAACCGGCCTGAAGTGGCTGCTGTTCTCGATGTTCCCGCTGATCGGCGGTGCGTGGACCATGATCGTGTTCGATCCGGTTGTCGCCCACGAGTCCGCTCGCAGCCTCGGCTACCTGGCGACGGACATTCCGTTCTCGCAAACGTGGAGTGACCTGTTCTCGGACATCGGTTCTTCGCTCGCGAAGAAGAAGGATGCTCCGGCGCGCGTCGAAGGCTTCTGGCGCCTGATGGGCCCGGGCAACGTGATGATCTTCCTCGGTGCATTGATCGCCGAAGCCGGATTCATCATGGGCGTCGTTGGTGGTGCCAAGCAAAACAAGAACGCCACCAAGCAGAAGCAGATGAAGGCAGCGGAACGCCGTCGCAAGTGAGCGACGGGGCGGCTGACCCACGTCCGGGCGATTCCATGCCCGGCACTCAGAAGCTCGGCACCCAGAATCTGGGCCCCCAGAATCCGGGCACCCAGAAGCCCGGTGGCACTCACGCCACTGGCTCTCATAACACTGGCACCGATGGCGCGACGCACACCGTCATGAGTGTGCTGCGCGGCGCGGAGGGTTGGCTTACCAAGCGCACCATCGAAGCGCCCAAGCGATCGGCCGAGTTATTGCTCGGCAAGGTCCTGCGCATGGATCGCCTCGAGCTCTACCTCGAGCACGACCGTCCGCTCAACGAGCAAGAACGCAACGCGATGCGCGAGCTGATGGTTCGCCGCGGCGACGGCGAGCCGGTTGCGCACCTGCTTGGTAGCTGGAGCTTCCGCGGCCACGAACTCGAAGTCGGGCCGTCGGTGTTGATCCCTCGCCCGGAGACCGAAGAACTGGTCGACCTTGCGATCGAGAAACTGGGTAGCGGAAGTGGTGCTGGCAAACGCGCGATTGATCTCGGCACCGGCAGTGGTGCGATTGCGATTGCCCTCGCCGTCGAGCAAGCCGACCTGCAGGTGCTCGCGACCGACGCGAGCCAGAACGCACTCGCCGTGGCACGCAACAACGCGAGCGCCAACAACGTCACCGAGCGCGTGCAGTTCGTACACGGTTCGTGGTGGCAGCCAGTGCCCGACGAGCAGGTGTTCGACCTGGTCATCAGCAATCCGCCCTACATCGACCCGAAAGCATTCGATGGGCTCGAAGACAACGTGCGGCGGTTCGAGCCGCCGTTGGCCTTGTTTTCGGCGCCGGGCGATGTTGCATCGTGCTACCGCGAGCTAGCCGCCGGCCTCGAACAGCATTTGCGGCCGGGTGGTTGGTTCCTCGCCGAGACGGGTGTCGGCGCAGACACTGCTTCGCGTGATGTGTTTGCGGCGCTGCCGTTCTTGCACAACGTCGAGCTGCGTAAGGACCTGTCGGGTCACGCGCGCTTTGTGCTCGCGCAGCGCGTGTAGATGCGCTGGCTGCAGTTGCCGCGCAGTCTGTTCCGGCGCAGTGTGTTCGGCGCAGTGTGTTCCGGCGCAGTGTGTTCGGCGCAGTCTGTTCCGCGTTGCCGCGTCCTGGAACGGCCGCGATCTCTGCTAGACGATCGTGCCCTTGCTGACGTAGCCCTTGAGCGAGGCCTTCGTCACTGGCGTGATCTCCGTGAAGTAGATCGCGATGTCCCACTGCGGCTTGCCTTCGGTCGCTTCCATGCGGTCGCAGCGCACCACGGCGCCCGTGACTTGATGGCGATCGGTCTGGCCCGGTAGCGCGAAGTCGATGCCGACCAACGTCATTTCGTCAATCGGCGCTGGCGCGATGCACGCCATCCCGATCTCGGAAATGTCGCGTAGCGCGCCCGGCTCGGCGAGCGTGTCGGACGACAGGTTGACCGGAAACGAGGCGGCTGCGCGCAGGGCGCGCCGGCGTTCTGACTGCGGTGTCGGCTTTGTCACTGGACAAAATGTAGCCAAGACATGGTTTGGGCGCCAGCGGAGGGCTGTGATGGAACCCGAGACGGTTCGCGTCTAAGATGCCCCGCTTCCTGTTCCACCGGCCGGTGGACCCCCCTAGACGACAGACGAATAAGAGACTTCACCCGTGGCCAACTTCAACAAAGTCATTCTGATGGGCAACCTGACCCGCGACATCGAACTGCGTCACACGCAGGGCGGCATGGCCATTGCCAAATTTGGCATGGCGATCAATCGCAAGACGTCGTCGCAGAGCGGCGAAGCCAAGGAAACGACGTGCTTCGTCGATTGCACGGCATTTGGCAAGTCCGCCGAGCTGCTGAGCCAATATGTCCGCAAGGGTAGCCCGCTGTTCGTTGACGGGCGCCTGGAGTTCTCGACGTGGGAAGCCAAGGACGGCGGCGGCAAGCGGAGCAAGCTCGAAGTCGTCGTCGAGAACTTCCAGTTCATGGGTGGCGGCAATCGTGAAGGTGGCGCCGGTGGTGGTGCGGCTGGTGGCGGCGAGCGTCGCGGCGGTGGCCGTCCGGCGCAAGAAGGTGCTGCCGGTGGTGGAGGCGAAGTCGACTACGGCGACATTCCGTTCTAACTCGTCTCGCGAGGGCACCGCACTAGCCCTCCGCAAAGAACCCTTCGAGCTCACGTGGGTGGGGTTTGATGCTCGTGCCGTGCAGTTCGCCTGCGTTCCCAGGAGCACATCTCGAATGTGCTGAGCTGCTGGCAAGCCGTTGGCGAATTCGTTCGTGCAAGGTGCCGTCTTAGGAGTGCTCGCTGGCCTGCCTTGCCCAAGCTCGGTCGCGTGGATCGTTGCGGTCTGCGGCAGCCCATTTGGCGCGTCACGGGCGCCGGGTATTCGGTGTACCGCCAGCCGTGTTGGGAGTTGCGCACAAGGTTCAGATGGCCAGACACATCGACCGATGAGCCCAATCTGATGCGGTGCTGCGCAGACCAATCCGTCATGTGTCGTGCTGTATTGCAATTGTTCATTCCTAGTAGCCATTGCACGTCACCCTTGCGTAGAGCGCCGCATTGGAAGCGGTCCGCTGCTTCTTGCTCTCGCCGTCCGAACCCAAACCTGATTTCGGGCACAGCCTCGCCCTTCACTCCATGTCCTTGTTCCGTACGCTCCTTGGATCCGCCGCCCTTCTAGCTGTCGCCTTGCTGCCGTGTGCGTCTGTCGACGCACAGAGCCCGCCTCCTGGCTTCACCTACGAGACCTTGGTTGATGGGCCGCTACAAAGCGCGACGGCGATGGCCTTCTTGCCGGACGGGCGCTTGCTGATCACCGAACGTGAGACCGGCAACATCCGTTTGTTTGCGAACGGCCAACTCGATCCGAACCCATGGGCGACGGTCGCAGTTCACAGCGGTGGATCGTGGGCAGAGGCAGGTTTGCTCGGCATTGCGGTCGACCCGCTATTTGCAAGCAACGGGCACGTCTACGTGTTCTTCACCGCGCCAGGTGGCTCGGAGAACCAGATTGCGCGCTTGCAGGACGTCAACGGTCAGGGCACTGGCTTCACGGTAATGACGCCGGGCGGCTCGATTCCGGCGCAGCTCTACCACAACGCGGGCACCATGATCTTCGGTCAGGATGGCACGCTCTACGTCGGGACCGGCGACGCCCTCGGCGCGGCGCACGCGCAGAACCCGGCGGATTGGCGCGGCAAGATCCTGCGCTTTGAGATGCCCAACTTCACCGTTCCTGGTGACAACCCGACGCCGGGCAACATGGTCTACTCGATGGGCCATCGCAACCAATTCGGCCTGGCGATTCATCCGGTTACCGGTGACCTCTACCAGACCGAAAACGGCGGTGGCTGGATGGACGAGATCAACCACATCCTGCCGGGTGGCAACTACGGTTGGCCCATCGTGGAAGGCCAGGAGACGATTCCGGATCCCTCGCTGATCGATCCGCTGGCCTACTACCAACCGACGACCGCGCCGACTGGTTGCTGCTTCTACTCGGGCGAGCACTACCCGGCGATCTTCAAGAACGTCTGGTTCTTCACCAGCTACAACGTCAACGAGCTGCGCGCAGTGTGGCTCGACGCTTCGGGTTCGACCGTGCTCAATCAAGCCGTGTTCGATCAGCTGCCTGGCTCTGGCTACGCGGTGACGACCGGCCCTGACGGCAACCTGTGGTACCTGACCAACGACGCCGGCGGCTTCGGTGCCGACGAACTGGGCCGCTACGTGTACGCCAATGAAGCGTCGCCGTCGCTGCAAACGAGTTCGGTTTCGAACAAGACGATCGGCGCTTCGGTCACCGTGTGCGTGCATGCACAGAACGGTTCGGTTGCAGTCCCGTGGTTCTCTCAGTCGACCTATCCGACGCCGATCTGGACGCCGCTTGGCAACCACTGGGTGCCGGTCGACGCCTTGATGCCGTCATTCCAGATCACCAACGACGACCGCGGCTACCTGGAGTTGCACGTGCCGAACATGGCGTCGTTGCTTGGCGTGTCGTTCTTCGGGCAGGCGATGGTGCTCGACGCGCAACAGCAGTTCTCGCTGACGCAACCGACAGAGCAGACGATTCGCGGCTAGGCGATTCGCGGCCAGGCGATTCGCGGTTGTAGTGTTCGCCGTGGGGGCTGTCAGCGGCGGAGCGCGCCGCCTGCGGCCGCAAGCCGTGCGACTCCGATGTCGAGGGTTGTTCCCAGGAGGCGATCACGCCAGCCGCAGTCGAGCCTGGGCCGCCGTCGAACCTGGGCCGCAGTCGAGCCTCGCCCGCCGTCGAGCCTCGCCGGATCGAAACGGCACGAAGCCGGGCGCTAGCCCTTCTTCTGTTCCTTCTTCCAGCTGTCCTTCAGACCCACCGTGCGGTGGAAAACCGGCTTGCCCGGTTGGCTGGTCTTCGGATCGCAGTAGAAGTAGCCGACACGTTCGAACTGGAACGTATCGCCGCCGTTGGCCTCCTTGAGGCTCGGCTCGCACATCGCCTTCTGGATGACGCGGCTATCGGGACGCAGGATCTTGACGAACTCGTCGCCATCGGTGCTCGCTGGGTCTGGATCGCTGAATAGCGGCTCAAACAGGTGCGCGTCGGCCTCGACGGCATGTTCGGCGGAAACCCAGTGGATGACGCCCTTGACCTTGCGGCCATCGGAGGTCTTGCCATTGGCGCTTTCCGGGTCATACGTGCAGCGAACGGTCGTGACGTTGCCGTCCTGGTCCTTGTCGTAGCCGGTGCACTTGACCGCGAAGCCAAAGCGCAGCCGCACCTCGCGATCCGGTCCGAGGCGGAAGAACTTCTTCGGCGGCTCCTCCATGAAGTCCGAGCGATCGATCCAGGCCTCACCGGTGAACGGCACCTTGCGCGTTCCGGCGCTCTCGTCGGAAGGGTCGTTCTGGATGTCCTTCCAAACGACTTCGCCGGCGGGCCAGTTTTCGATGACCAGTTTGATCGGGTCGAGCACGGCCATGCGCCGCCACGTGCGCGTGTTGAGGTAGTCCCGCGTGAAGAAGTCGAGCAAGCTCAATTCGTGGGTGCCGTTGACCTTGGCGACGCCGACGTGCTTGCAGAACGCGACCAGTGCCTCGGCGGGCACGCCGCGACGACGCAGGCCGCGAATTGTCGGCATTCGCGGATCGTCCCAGCCATCGACGTGCTTCTCTTCGACCAGGCGCAGCAGCTTGCGCTTGCTGGTCAGCATGTATTCGACGTTGAGGCGGGCGAACTCGATCTGCTGTGGATGGTGAATGCCGAGCTGCTCGCAGTACCAGTCATAGAGCGGCCGATGGTGCTCGAACTCGAGGGTGCACAGCGAGTGCGTCACGCCTTCGATCGAATCGCTCTGGCCGTGCGCCCAGTCATACATCGGGTAGATGCACCACTCGTCGCCGGTGCGCTGGTGGTGCAGGTTGCGGACCCGATACATCGCCGGATCGCGCAGGTTGAGGTTGGGGTGCGCCATGTCGATCTTGGCGCGCAGCACCTTCGCGCCGTCGGCGAACTCACCGGCTTTCATGCGGCGGAACAGGTCGAGGTTGTCTTCGACAGAACGGTCGCGGAACGGGCTGTTGGTGCCCGCGGAATGCGCTGTGCCACGGCCTTGGGCCATTTGTTCGGCGGTCTGGTCGTCGACGTAGGCCAAGCCCTTTTCGATCAGTTGCTCGGCCCAGGCGAACAGCTGCCCGAAGTAGTCGGACGCGTAGACCATGTTGTGCCATTCGAAGCCGAGCCAGCGCACGTCCTCCTGGATGGCGTCGACATACTCCTGCGCCTCCTTCTCAGGGTTGGTGTCGTCCATGCGCAAATTGCACTTGCCGCCGAACTCCTTGGCTACCGAGAATGACAGCGTGATTGCCTTGGCATGGCCGATGTGCAGGTAGCCGTTCGGTTCCGGTGGGAAGCGCGTCTGGATCTGCTGCACCTTGCCTTCCTTGAGATCCGCACGAATGCGGTCTCGGATGAAGTCGGTGGTGGCCTCAGGCGAGGTCCCGTCAGAGTTTTTGGAATCAGCAGGATCGGTCATGATTGGATTGCGAGCACGATCGCGGTCTGGCGCCTCGATTGCAATCGAACCGGCGTG
>CAXBFC010000020.1:0-32150 GCA_963974725.1 uncultured bacterium
CGGGAACGGGTCATCGGGATCGGCCACGGCAAGGTTGCGAGCGACGTAGATGTTGAGCATCGCGCCACTGGTCTTCTTGACCATCTCGCGCAAGGCTGCCTGGCGCGCCTGTTGCTGCGCATCCGACGCCGCAACCGGCGCCATGATCGTCTCCGTCGCCTCCGCCTCTTCCTCGATCAGCCCCCGGAACGCTTTGCGCACCTGCCGAATGCTGAGGAACGTCGACAAGTTCGTCTCGGTCGTCGCGCCGCTACCTGGCTTGTCATCTTCGCGACCAAAGGCCTCCGCAAGGCGGTCCACGCGCCCCGCATCGCCTATGCCGATGACGCGACCAGCAGCATCGATCACCGCGCCACCACCGTTGGCGTTCCCCAGGTTCGCGTCGCCTTGGATGCGCAAGCCTTGCCGGCCGCGCAGCGCGGAGATCACGCCGCCAGAAACGACCGCTTCGGTCCCGAGCGGGCGGCCAACGGCGAGCATTGCCTCCCCGAGATCGATTTCGCCGTCCGGCGCGCACTCCGCTGGTTGCAACTGCTTACCCTTGAAGTCGACCTGCAGCAACGCCAGGTTGCTGGCGCGGTGCTGCTTGAGCACCTTCGCCTGGAACGTCTGGCCGCCGATACGAACTTGCAGGTCGCCGTCGCCGACACAGGCATGTGCATTCGCGACCACCAGGCCGCTCTTGGTCAGCACAACGCCGGAACCAAGATGTTGATGGCGCTGCACGCAACCTGGGTCCTTTGCGCTGCGTTTTGGCCAACCATTCTTCTCGCTGCAAACCCCAACGACCGACGGCGCCACCTTCGCGACGGCTGTCGCGAAACGATGCGGCACGCGCGGCGGCGCCTTCTGCAGACTCTTGTTGCTGGCGTTGGCGAACGGCTGCCCCAGCGCGGTGCGAATACGACCAGCCGATACAACCACGCCGAAGCTCGGCTTCTGCACGTCCTTGAGCTTGGCATCGCGCACTTCGCGCCGGACATGTTCCGCGCTGTAGATCCCAAGGAAGCTGCCGTCGGCCCCGAAGACTCCACCACCTTCGCAGCGTGCATCGTTGCGCGAGTCGGTCAGGAACACCTCGTTGTTGGCGAACGGTTTGCCGCCGAGAGTGACCTCCGACAGCGCGTTGCTGGCGACACCAACGAACGCCAGCATGTCTTCGCCCTCGGGTCGCGAGACCACCAGCACCGGCTCGCCGACGTCGGGACGAACGCTGCCAAGCGTTGCAGCCTGCAGGCCATCCGCCGGCGGGGTAACACCCAGCAACACCAACCCCGATGCGGCATCGTGGGCCACGATCTTGGCATCGAGTTGGGTGTTGGCGGCGTCGTTTAGCTGCACGAACAATCGCTTGTCCGTGGCACCTTCCATCTCCTTGACCAGATGGTGGAACGTCAACACGAGGCCCGAAGCATCGACGACGATGCCCGTGCTCGGCCGCTTGATCTGGAACTTGTCGCGTTCGCCATCGACTTCGATGACCACGAACACAACCGACGCCTGCACCTTCTCGAAGGTCTGCGTCGTCCAGGTCGGCACCGCGCGCTCACTAGGCGCGGCCAACAAGGATTTGTTGACGACACCTTGGGCGTAAGCGGAATTGGCTGCGAGGCTCAGCAGCGAGAGCAGGAACAGATGCGGACGCATATCCGCGCAGCCTACCGCCCAGTAGACCCAACCGGCAAAGGCCCAACCGGCAAAGGTCCCCGGCAAACGTCCCCTGTGCCGTTCTTACTTGCCAGCTTTGGCCGCGTTCAGCTCTGCGCGCTTGAGCGCAAGCTCCAGCATGCGCTTCTGGTGCTTCAGGTAGTACTCGGCGTTCTCCTTGATCATCTTCAAGGTGTTGGCCTCGTTCTCCTCGTGGCCCTGGAAGTTCGCGCCAGCGAAGATCTTGCCCATGTAGGACTTCGCCTGCTTGCTGAGATCCTTGAAGGCCGGGTTGACCTTCTTGAACGAGTCGAACGCCGACGTCAGGCTTTTGACCGCCTTGCGCGCCTTGGTGCCGCCGATCGGCTGGAACGCGGCGAACTTCTCGATGGTCGCATCGATCGACTTGATCGTCTTCTGGATCTTCTCCGGCGGTGCCTCATCGAGTGGCGGCTTGGTCTGCAACGGCCCCATCGCGCGCTTGCCGTCGCACCCGGTGCATGGGAAGCCGCCCTTGCCGCGGCATGCAGGGCAACCACTCCAACGCTTGGCGGCACCGACTTTAAGCCTGCCGCCGCCGCTGCAAACTGTGCACACCCACATGCCCGCGCCGACGCAACCAGCACACGGCACGACTTTTAGCGGATCTGGAATCGTGCCTTCGCCAATGCAGATGCGGCACGTCGTGAGGAACTTGTCCTTGTCCTTGCGCTGGCATTCGGGGCAACTCTCCGCGTCTTTGCCAAAGCGCTCACAGGTGACGCACTTTGACTTGCCGACGCCCTTGCACAGAGGGCACTTCTGGCCCTTCCACTCGGTCCACTGGTGCAGCCCGTTCTCGTCGGGGGCCGTCGTGCGCTCCGTCCTCTCCGGGTGCTTCAGGCGTGGGCCCTGCGCGGCAAGGTCCGCGGAGAACGTCGTGGACGCGGCCACGAGTAGGGAGAGCAACAACAGCAGGGTCTTGATTGATCGCATCGGCTTGTCCAAAGGTTCACCGCCAACGATACCGCAAGGCATGCAGAAGCGGCAAACAGCTCGACGAACCATGGCCACAATCACGGTCCCGGACTAACGCTTCGCCGCCTTTCGCCGGGAAAAACGCAAGCCCGACCAGATCGCATCGATGGCGCAGACCTTGGTGTCGACCAACCCTTGGTCGAGGCCGAACGCGCGCACCACGCCATCCGACAGGTCGGTCACCTGCCCTGAAGACTTCTTCGGCCACGCGATCCACAGACCGCCAGCATCCGCCAGGCACTTCGCTGCCGCCGGCCAATCGGCACGCAGTTCGCTGAGGGCGCGACAAAACAACACCACGACATTTCGTTCGCCACGCAAGCCCTGCTTGCTAGTCGCGCCGACCGGCAAGTCGCCCAAGGTCTGCTGCCAATCATGTGGCGGCCGCACAACTGCGAGCACCGAGCCTTCTTTCAGGCCCAGTTTCTTGGCCAACGGTGTGCCCGAGTAGTCGGGCGTGCTCGGCACGATCGGTGCCTTGACGGGCTTGGCGATCGCCCTTGGCAAGGCGGTGCGCATGCGCCCCCAGGTCGCAAACGCCGCATCGGCAAACGTCTCGCGGATGCGCTGCGTCTTGTCCTTGTCGCCCGGCACGAACACGATCGGGATGTGGCACAGGCTCTTGGACGAGCGCAACCAGGTTGCGACCGAACGGCCGTGCGATGGCAATCGACCGAGGTCCAGCACCACGGCAGCCGGCCTGCTCTTCTTCAAGTGTCGGGTCAATACCGACCCCGACTCGTGCTGCCAATGCGCAAAGACGTCGTAGCCGAGTGCCCGCAGTTTCTCAGCCCGCTCGGCGCACTCGTGTTCGTGCCAATGCACGAGGACGACGTCGCCAGCCACTAGTCGACAGCCTCATCCGGAAGGGCCTCGCCCTCACCACCGGCTTTGATCCGCATGCGACGGTTCTGCCCGCGCAAGCGATCGTTACTCTGTTGCAATCGCGACGTCTCGTCGAGCAACCAGCGAAGGTCCTCGGCGGCAACGGTCAGTTTCCCCGCGCCATCTTTGAGCAAGCGGCGGAGGTTCTTACGGCGGACTTCGTCCTGTTTGGTCATCGGACAGGAAAGCTTGCCCGACGGACCGCGCGACGCAAGCCGGGCGGCCTCAAAAGAACGCCGAGCCAGCAACGTTCTTGGCCGCCAACAGCCGGCGATGGGCAGCGAGCAGCCCGACCGGCTAGCCAGCAGATCTCACCAGCGTCGCGTGGCATTCGGGCGCTTGCCCAGTGGATGGTGAGATATGGCCTCTAAAAGACCTGGCCGGTGGCGCGACTGAGCACCTCGTCGGCGGCGGCGCCGAATACGGCGAGCAACGCGCCCATCGTCATCGGGCCTTCGCTCTTCATCGTGACCCCTTCGTCATCAACGCGGTAGATCAGCGACGTCGTGCCGAGTGCTTCGGCCAGCGTTTCGCTGTCGGGCAACGCGTCGCTGTCGAAGCCGAGTTCTTCACTCTGGGCATCGATCATCGGGTAGAGCATCGTCTCGACCGTGCGCCAACCGATCTGAACGCCGCGGAACGAACGGATGTGCACGACGCCACTGGCCCCGGCCGATTCCTTGGCCAGCTTCTGGAAGTCCTCGGCCGACGTCAGGTTGCTCTCGGGCTTGTCCATGCGGCGCAGGGCGCGGACCAGACCAGCGACATCCGAGCCGAGCCACAGGCCATCCGCGGTCAGCGCGTAGCACGGCGAGATCTGCAACTGGTTTTCGATCTGCACATTGCAGAAGCGAACGTCGAGGTCGCCGGCCTTGCGGCTGCGCCATTCGAGACCAGCTTCGTGCGAACTCATGCCCTCGATCCGCCGCAGCAGTCCGGCAATCGGCTCCGCGTTCTTGACCGACAATCGGACCAGCAATTCCGGCTTCGGCATCGCTCCCTTCTCGAGGGTGATCGCAAAGCCAACCTGGTTGCCGAACGAACGCAGCAACGCGTTGACTTCGGCTGGCGAGGTGCCGGCCTGGCGGAACTCGCGTCCCATCTCTTGCCCCATTTCGCGGTAGATCTCGCGCTGCGCTTCCTTCGGCAAGAACTTCGTCAGGCGATGGAACGCATCGATGACGGCGGGCACGTCAAAGCTGCCAGCGCCAAACACGACGGTGTTCTTTGAGCACGCCTTGGCGAAGTCCAATTCGGCGGGCGCCGCGACCAAGCTCTTGACCAGCCCCTTCTCGCTGCCACCGATGCCGACGTGCAACATGTCGGTGCCGCCGTGCTGGTCGGCCGTCCACGCGCCGTAGATCAGGTCGAGGCGACCGAGGCCCAGTGCATCGGACAGGTCGGCCGCTTCATACGGAAGGTGCGGCTCAAACATGTCCATCAACGAACGGGCGTTGATGGTGTAGGCAGCCAACGGCGGCGCCGGCAGTTGCTGGCGCAGGCCGACGATGTTGGCCGTCGCGGTCAACCCCTGCTGCTTGCCGGCGGCGATCGCGGCGATTTCCTTCAGGTAGCCACGGCTGTTGCTGATGCAGTAGTTGCCGGCGATCGAGCCCGCGAAGATCGGCGCGCCCGAAAGCGTCGCGTGGTAGAACGGCGAGCCCGCGATCTCGATCTTCTCGACCGATACGTCGCCAGCGAAGCGACGCAGCAAGTTCAAGCCGACGCGCACGCAGCGGTTGATCGCTTGCCGCTCGTTGCCTTCCTCGATTACGAGGCAAAGCGAGGGCCCCATGCCTTCGATCGAGAGGCGACCAATCGCCCACGTCATCGGCTGGCCAAGCAACGCGCGCAAGTCCGATGGGTTGAGACCCTGCTGCTTGAGCAAGTCGCGAACGTGATCGACCGCCATGTCCATGCGGCCATCGAAGAACTCCTCGCGCATGTGTGCCGGCACTTCGTCAACGAAGGCCTTAACAAGTTGCACGAGCGGCAGTTGCCCGGTGGCTTCGCGGCAAGCGTCGAGGCCGCCGAAGCGCAAGGCCGCATACGTTGAGCGCGGCAGCAGGTCGTCGACCGTTCGTGGATGGATCTGGGCGGATTGAGCGGCAACGACGGAGGTCAGTGCAGCAACGGTGATGGAGCGAAGGAGCATGGCGTATGGACTAACTCGGCGGATTGAGTGGATCGCTGGATGCGGTTCTTGGGAAAGGCTGACCAACGGCCACCGTCAGGACATATTCGGCATTCGCCAACGCGGTGTTTTGCCACACCGCGACGGTAGGGCGGAAGCGTCGGGCTCCAGTGGCCAAGCTGTGACTCAGTCCGTCGGTGCGAGTGCAGTTCTTTGCAGCGGCACGAGTCCCTGCAGCGGCACCAGGTCGACTCAATCGCCGCCGCAGCCACCGCCGCCACAGCCAGCACCACCGCAACCAGCACCGCCGCCGCCATCGCCATCGGCGTCATGGTGCGTGTGACTGGCGCCACAGCTAGCGCCGCCACCGAAGTTGCCGGGGTCGCCACCGCCACCGTGACCGCCGCCACCAGAGCGACAGAGATGCCACACCAACATGCCGACCCCGATGACGGCGAAGATGCTGATCAGCGCGCCGACGTTGTCGCCGATCAACGACCGACAGCCTGCGACCGTCAGCAACACCCCCACAGTCGCTGCCGCGACCACGTGCCGCTTGACGGCGCGCCGAGAAACGAGCAACGCGTCTGCGACGTCGATCCGGCGCCAATCGCAGCGAGCAAACCGAACCGCCACCGCTGGCCAGAACTGTGCCGGTGGCTTCTCGCCGAAGTGACGTCGGTAGCTGTCCAGCGTCTTGGCATACCAGTCGCCATACTTGCGACCTTCCTCTGCGCCCCCGCGAGTCGGCCCGTGATGCAGCGGCCGGCCGAGCACTTCGCCGCAGAGGCCCTCCCAATACGAACGCGTGTAGCAAAGGTGCAGGTGCCAGACCTGATCGACTGCGTCGGACGGAGTGACGTGGTGGCCGGCAACCATCGCCAGGAACACGAAGCGTCGATACTCCTCGATCGCCAGCAGGGCGTAACTGTGTGACCAACCATTCTCGCGCGCCAACCGTTGCGAGAAGGACAACGCGACACCCGCTTCGTCGAGAGAGAAGGCGGCCAAGCGCTGCCACAACAATTGGTTGTCCGTCACGAAACGAATGCTAGCGCATCCGACAAGGCCCGCTACAAGCGGGCGATCAGGTCTCGCTGCGAGGGTCGCTCGCAGTCTTGCTCGCGGGGAGTTCGCGCCGCTCTTGTTCGGCTAGCCTCTGGTCACGCAACTCCTGGCCCGGCTCTTCCCCGGCTGGCGACAAGTCGCGCGCATACAACGCGCGCACGAGATACAAGCCGCGCGCCGGAGCCGTTGCCCCGGCCAAGCGTCGGTCGCGCCCTTCGAGAACTTCCGCAACCCATTCGGGCGGCCGGTTGCCGTAGCCAACCTGCAACAGGGTGCCAACGAGGTTGCGCACCATGTTGTAGAGGAAGCCGCTGCCTTGCACGACGAAGTCGAAGCCATCGCGGCGTTCGATCACGTGCACTCGTTGCAGCGTGCGCACCGTGCCGCGTGAACGCGAATAGCCGGGATTGGTCGCGAACGAGGCGAAGTCATGCCTACCAACCAGACATTGTGCCGCCTGCCGCACCGCTGCGACGTCGACATCTTGGCGCACCCAGTGGTAATACGAACGACCAACCGCTGGCTTCACGCGGCTGCAGACCACGCGATACAGGTAGCGCTTGCCGCGTGAATGGAAACGCGCATGGAACCCAACAGGTGCCAGCCGCACCGCGCGGACCGAGATGTCTTCGGGCAAATTCGAGTTGAGCGCGATCTGCAACCGATGACCCGGAAAACTGCGCGGCAGCACCAAGTGTGCGCCCTGCGCAAACGCGTGAACCCCGGTATCGGTGCGGCCAGCACCTTCAACATGCACCCCGGCGCAACCGATACGCGCGCACGCCTTCTCTAGCTCTTCTTGGATCGTGCGCACGCCCACCTGCTGTTGCCAGCCGTGGTAGTGGGTGCCGTCGTAGGCGATCGTCAGCAAGTAGGTCGGCAAGGTGCCGACCATATGACGGTTAGCCGCGCAAGAACAGCCAGCTGAACAATGCACTGACCAGCGTCCCGGCACCGAGGATGCCCGCCATGACCGGGTTGGCCTGCATCACCCAGAACCACGAAGCTGCGGTGCCACCGACGACGCACAAGAGCAACGGCGCCAACGCCGCGAGCGCCGGCATGCGCCGCCTGCCCATGCGCGAGTTGGCGTTGGCCTTGGTCTTGGTCTTGGCTTTGGCCTTCGCCTTGGCTCTTGCTCGGGCTGTGGCTGGCAACACGGGGGTCTCGTCGACTTGTGCTTCGGGCACCTCGATGCGGCGGCGGCGCACTTCGCGACGCTTGCGCGGCGGCGCGGCCGGATCGGTGGATCTAACCTCCGGGGACGGCATCGGCGCCGCAACTGCGGGCATCGCATCGGCAACCGAGGGTTGCTGCATTGCTGGCGACTCGTCGAAGACGTCCAGTTCGGGCGCAGGTTGTTCGGCCAGGTAATCCACCGTGCCGGCCGGCACCTCATCCCCCATCATGTCCGGCTGCGGCTGCATGCCCGGCGACGCATCGTCGAGATCGCTGAGGTTGTTCTCCCCATCTCCAGCTTGCGAGTTCTCTGCCGAGGCAGTCGCGGAAAACAACTCTTCAAACGACATCTCGTTCGGCGCGCCTTCACCGAGGATGTCGGCGCCGAAGGCAACCGCTTCCTCGCTATCTGGCGCAGCGCCCGGCAGCAAACCGTCGACGTCTTCATCCAGCAACGACCAGCTCGCGTCCGCCGGAGGTGCCTGCTTCACAGCCTCTGTATCGGCGAACAACAAGTCATCGGAATCGGGTGGCGCACCACTGCTCGACTTTTTCTGGTTGGCATCGAGGCGAACCTCGCCATAGACAAATGGGTCATATCGTGTCATGACGGGTCCCTAAAACTCCCTGCGCAAGTAACTCGATGGAATGGTCAGTTCGCGGCGGTATTTGGCAACCGTTCGGCGCGCCACCTGCACGCCTCGCTCTGCCAACGCACTAACCAAGTCGTCGTCCGACATCGGACTCTGTTTGTCTTCTGCGGCGACCAGATCCGCGATCTGCTGGCCGACGGCCATGCGGCCTTGGCCCGCGGTCGGCGCCGCATCGATGCGTCCGCCATCAAAGAAGTCACGCAAGGCAAACACCCCGCGATCCGTCTGGATGAACTTGCCGGCAATCGTGCGACTGACCGTCGACGTGTGCATCGCCAGCTCGTCTGCAATCTGGCTCATGCGCAGCGGCCGAATGCCCGTGCGCCCAGATTCCATGAACGCCATCTGCTGCTGCATCACCGCAGTCACAACGCGCGTCAGCGTCGCCTTGCGCTGGTTGAGCGCGTCGATCAGATCCTTCGCGGAACGCAGTTTCGGACGCAGGTAGTCACGCACTTCGCGCTCGGTCCGGCGGTCACCGGCGAGCGCCGCGTATTCGGCGTTGACGTGCAGGTCTGGCAAGGATTCGTCGTCGAGTGCCACGCGCACGACACCATCCTGCAACCAGACAAACGCGTCGGGCTGCACCGGCAGGTTTTCGGCATCATGGAAACCAGCCGCTGGGCGTGGGTTCAACGTGCGCACTCGTTGCATCAAATCCTGCAACTCGTCGACCGACAACTGCAACGAACGGGCGACGTCCGGCAACTTGTTGCGACCAAGTTCTTCGAGGTGCTCGCGCAGGAGTCGTTCGATCAGCTGCAAGTCCGGGTCCTTCGCGGCCTGCACCAACATCGCCTCGATCGCATCGTGCGCACCAATGCCGCTCGGCTCGAGCGACTGCAAGACGCTGCGGGACTCTTCGATCAGCTCGGGCTCGAGATCGAGTTCGTGAGCCAGCTCGTCATTGCTGGTCGTCAACAAGCCACGCTCATCGAGGCGCTCGACCAACAGCATGACGACTTCGGTTAGCAACCCAGACACGTCGCGGAATGCCAACTGTTCCCGCACGAAGTCATACAACGATCCGGAGCGCGCCGGCACGTTGGCCAAGAAGCCCATCTTCTTGTCCTCACCACCGTCGCTCGGGCGCTGCCATTCTTCCCAGCCGGAGTCCTCTCGCTCCGAGCTTGGCATCTCCGGTGCGTCCGGTGCCTCGACTTCGGTGCGGTGAAGCTCGAGCGTCTCATTCTGCTGGATCTCGGCTTCCACGAACGTAACCAGCTCAATCGTAGCCAGTTGCAGAACCTCGATCGACTGCAGCATCTGCGGCAGCAGCGCCAGGCGTTGCTCTTGTCGTTGGCCGAGTTTCAGGTCGAGGCTCATAGGTCGAAGTCCACCCCTGATTTCGACCACAACCGCCTAAATCTTGAGCACTTGGCGAGGACCGTCCAGGAATGCGGCACTGGCGACGATGTGCCGATCGCAACGCAATTCGGTCGCTCCGGAAGGGCTTCGATCCGGGCCTAATGCGTGGCGTCTAGTTGCGACGGCGACGCGGCTTCGGACGCGATTCGGGATTGGCCGCCAACGGATCTTCGGGCCAACTGTGGCGCGGGTAGCGGCGGCTCAGTTCTTTGCGCACCTGGGGATAGACGTTCTTCCAGAAGCTCGCGAGGTCGGTCGTTACCTGAACCGGCCGACTGTTCGGAGCGAGCAGCTGCAGGACCACCGGCACCCGACCGCCGGCCAAACGCGCGACCTCGGGCAAGCCGAAGAACTCCTGCAGCCTGGCTGCGACCGTGGGCCCCGCTTCGGCCGAGTAATCAACCACGGCGGCGCGGCCCGTTGGCAATTCGATCCGATCTGGTGCCGCGTGCTTGAGGGTGCGCTGCTGCTCCTGGGTCAACTGCGCCAACACCAGTTCCTTGACCCGTGCATCGCGGAGCGACTTCAAATCCGTTCCCGACAGCATGTCGATCGACGCAGTCGCCACCACCTGATCGTCGATCGTCGGCCACTCGACTTCGGGCATGCGTTCGACCAGCCACTGCAGGCGCGCGATCAAGCGCCGCAGGTCTTTCTGCTCGCCAAGCCACCGCCATGGATCGCTGGCCAACACCGGCAGCAGCAACTCGCGCGCGCGTTCGCCAGTCACTTCGCCACCGCGCGCCGACCGCAACGGCAGGTCGAGGTAGCGATGCTGACGAACGGCAATGACGCGCCCGGCTTGCTCATCGAGTTGCGCATCGACCACAGTCTGCAACGCATCGCCTGCAACCGCCTCTAGATCTGCCATCGTCAACGCAGCCGTCAATACCGCTTGCGAGCGCTGTTGCCGACCACTCTCGTGCAGGCGCAAGGCGAGGATCAGTTCTTCGCCGTCCGCCGCAGTAGGCAACAGCACGCCGCGACCGCCAACCATGGTGCCGGTGCGCACCTCGTTGCCGGACAAGGGCGGGGAACGCTTGACGACACGGTCGGGGAAGCCGCGCAACAGACAACGATTGAGGTCCTCGGTGTCACGCGAACGCTCGTCCTTGCGATCGCCGCGCCCAAGCAAGCGGTTGCGGTTTTGCTGCAAGCCACGCGCGGCCCCCGGATGCGAGCCGAACTCGCGACACAGACCTTCGGGGAAGCTGCGCTGCTCCGCCAACAAGAACGCCTCGACGGCTTCGTGCAGGTCGGCACCGCGCTCGGCGCCGCGTCCGAAGCCGCGCTCGCCCCGCTGGCCACCACCGCGCCCCAGTTGTTCCGCGTCGCTCAACAGCGTCGCCGCAGTTGCCGCAGCATACCCACAGCCAAGCGCACGCCCCTCGAGCACGACTGCCCCGAGGCGCGGATGCAGCGGCATCTGCAGCAACTGCGAGCCGAACTTGGTCAGGGTGCCCTTGTGCGCATCGATCGCACCGAGCCGCTCAAGCAATTGATCGGCACCGTGCAACGCATCGAGCGGCGGCGCTTCAAACCATCCAAACTCGACCGGATCGCGGCCGGCGAACGCGCGTACCGACAACGCCGGCCCACACAGGTCGACGCGCTGCACGTCCGGCAGCGAATGCGGTCGCATCCCCCGTTCTTCGGCGGCGGTCCACAAGCGATAACAACGGCCTGGGCCAGTGCGACCGGCACGCCCAGCGCGTTGCGTTGCCGACGCAAGGCTGATGCGCGTCTTCTCCAACACGTCGACGCCCCGACCGCGATCAAAGCGCAACTCGCGCGCGAGTCCGGAATCGATCACCGCCGTAACGCCCGCGATCGTCAACGAACTCTCTGCGACGTTGGTCGACAACACGACCTTGCGACCAGCACCCGGTTGGATCGCGCGATTCTGCTCCTTCAGGTCAAGGCGGCCGTGCAGCGGCAACACGTCGACCCCCAGGCGGTTGCGCAGATTGGCTAACGCCCCCTGCGCGCGTGAGATTTCGCCCACGCCAGGCAGGAACACCAGCACGTCGCCATCGGTTTCCGCGAGTGCTTGTTCGACCGCACTGCGCACCAAGACTTCGAGGTCCTCACTCGATGCCCGTGCCAGGTGCTGCACGTCCACCGGATGCAATCGTCCGTCGGCCTCGATCACTTCGGCTCCCTGCAAGTAGTTCTGCAACGGCAGCGGATCGAGCGTCGCCGACATCACGCACAACAACAGGTCTTCGCGAACGGTCGTGCGCGTTTCGTTGAGCATCGCCAGCGCCAGGTCGCCTTCGAGATGTCGCTCGTGAAACTCATCGAGGCAAACCGCAGCAACACCTTCCAAAAACGGGTCCTGGACCATCTGCCGCACCAACACGCCTTCGGTCACGAAACGTAGGCGCGTTGCCTTGCTGATGCGCGAATCGCCGCGCACCTGGTAGCCAACCAATCCGCCAAGTTCGCAGCCGAGTTCTTGGGCCACCCGCTGTGCCGCTGCCCGCGCCGCCAGTCGACGCGGCTCCAGTACGACCACCTCACCACCATCTTGCAGCACGCCCAGCAACGCCGGCGGCACACGGGTAGTCTTGCCCGAGCCGGGCGGCGCCATCAACAGCACGGTCTTCGATCGTGCCAGTGCCGCGAGCACGTCGGGTAACGACTCGTCGATCGGAAGCGGTTCGACGGTCATGTTGGGGGGCTCATCGTGTAGGCATCACGACAGCGGTCGCCGGCCCTCGATCGCATCGGAGAGGATCGACGAACTCACTTGCGCAATCGACGATCCCGCCGGCAAGCCGCGCGCCAAGCGCGTCAACCTGGCGCCGGACTTCTGCAGCTTCTCGGCCAGCATTCGCGCCGTGCCTTCCCCCTCGAGGTCCGGGTTGGTCGCCAAGCACACCTCGACAAAGTCTCCGGCTTCGACCCGCTTCAGCAGCTGCGCAATCGTCAGGTCTTCCGGTCGAATGCCTTCGACTTGTGACAAGCGCCCTTGCAGCACGTGGTAGACGCCGCGGTAGCCGATGTCTTCGAAGCGCGAGACCTCACGTGGATCTTCGACGACCAGCATCATGTTGCGTTCGCGCGATTCATCGGCGCAAACACTGCACGGGTTCGACGCATCGAGTTGGAAGCACACCGAGCAGTTCTTGACGGCTTTGCGCACCTCTTCGATCGCAGCAGCAAGCTCCAACGCTTCCTGCTGATCGACGCGCAACAAGTGAAACGCCAAGCGCTCCGCCGTCTTCGGCCCGACTCCCGGGAGTCGGTTAAGCCGTTCGATCAGGTTCTCGATGGTGCGATCGCGTGTTGCCATAGAAGAAAACGGCTCGCCTCGTCAGTGCTAGACTCAGGCTTCCTAGAAGCCCAGTCCGGGCAAGTTCATCCCTCCAGTGACCTTACTGGTCTCCGCGTCCCGCAACTCCTTCGCAGCCGCAAGCGCCTGCCGAACCGCGGTCGTGACCAGGTCCTCCAACGTCTCAACATCGTCAGGATCCACGGCCGCCTTGTCGATCTTGACCGACTGCAGCTCTTGATTGCCGTTGACGTAGGCCTTAACGGCACCGCCACCAGACGACCCCTCAAGGACGCGCTCGCTCAAGGCGCGCGTCGTCTCTTGCATGCGTCGTTGCATGTCCTGTGCCTGCTTGAGCAGGCTCTGCATGTCGCCAAATCCAGATGCCATATGTCTTACCTCCGCTGCAACGCATCGTCATTCTTCGCCCATCAGGCCGCCACGGCGCGGTCCGAATCAAGGCCCTCACACTGACGTAACTCTAGTCTAAGCACGGCGTAAACGCATTACGACCCGCACAGACTAGGCTTTTGTGCTCATTAGCGCTATGATGTTGGACCCTCCGTTGACCGCAACATGCTGGTCCGAGAGGCCGACTTCCAGCCAACCTAACACTAGGCCCCGGCGGAGACACGACCCGAACAGTTATGCCTAAAACCATCCAAATCGATCCCCGGAAATTCACGGTCTACACCGAGAAGAACATCGAGAAGATCCCGCAGCTCGACCGCTTCAGCGCGGACCAAGTGCTGGCCATGAAGGCCGTTGCACAGGTCCTGCCGTTTCGGGTCAACGACTACGTGATCGATGAGTTGATCGATTGGAATCGCGTGCCCGACGACCCCATGTTCCAACTGACGTTCCCGCAAGCAGGCATGCTGCAGGAGCGCGAATTGGACCAGATGATGTCCCTGCTCAAGAAAGGCGCGGATCGCGACCGCATCAAGTCGGAAGCCCGCCGTATTCAGCTCAGCCTGAATCCACATCCGGCCGGCCAGAAGGACATGAACGTGCCCCATCTCGATGGGGTCAAGGTCGCCGGCATGCAGCACAAGTACCGCGAGACGGTGCTGTTCTTCCCATCGCCCGGCCAGGTCTGCCACACCTACTGCACGTATTGCTTCCGCTGGCCGCAGTTCGTCGGCCTCGACGACATGAAGTTCGCCGCCAAGGAAGCCGACGGCATGGTCGCCTACCTGAAGAAGCATCCCGAAGTAAACAGCGTGCTGCTGACCGGTGGCGACCCGATGGTCATGAAGACCAAGGTGCTGCGCCGCTACATCGAACCGCTGCTGCAGAAAGAACTCGATCACATCGTCAGCATCCGCATCGGCACCAAGGCGCTCGCTTACTGGCCGCAGCGCTTCGTCAGCGATGACGACAGCGACGACTTGATGCAGTTGATCGACGAGGTGAACACTGCCGGTCGCAACATGGCGATCATGGCGCACTACAGCCACCCGGTCGAACTGTCGACCAAGGCTGGCCAAGCCGCGATCGCTCGCCTGCGCAATGCCGGCGCGACGATTCGTTGCCAGGCACCGCTGATTCGCCACGTCAACGACCACGCCGATGTCTGGGCGAGCATGTGGAAGCACCAAGAGACCCTTGGCGCGATCCCCTACTACATGTTCGTCGAGCGCGACACCGGCCCGCGCCACTACTTCGAAGTGCCGCTCGCGCGCGCGTTCGAGATCTTCACGAGTGCCTACAAGCGCGTCTCTGGATTGTCGCGCACCGTCCGCGGTCCATCGATGTCGGCGACGCCCGGCAAGGTGTTGATCGACGGCATCGCGGACATCCAGGGTGAGAAGGTCTTCGTGCTGAAGTTCATCCAAGGCCGCAACCCGGAATGGGCTGGTCAGATCTTCTTTGCGAAGTACGACGAAACCGCACGTTGGCTCGACGACCTACGCCCCGCCTTCGGCCAAAGCTGGCCATGGAAGGACGAACTCGAAGGCATGAAGCAAACCGGCTGGACTGGCGAGTGGGGTACGGAGTCGCACTTCCAGAAGAGTGTTGCGGATTGCGGGCACGTGCAGTTTACGCCGCAGTAGCGGCGGGGCAGTTTACGCCGCAGTAGCGGCGGGGCAGTTCACGGCGCGGCAATGCAAGCCGCAGTAGCGGTAGATCAACACACCCTGCTGTTGCCGCGTTGATCGGTTGCGAAACGATGGCGACGCCAGGAAGTGGGCACCATTGCTCAATCCACCTGGACTCGCAATGCTCTAGGCATGCACGCGAACAGCCAAACGACCCGGCGCAAACGCCGCCACCGGCTCTTCGTCGCGATCGCTCTTGGGTTCGTGTATGTGATCGCCGAACTCGGCGGCGCAATCGCCTGGTGGGCAAGCACCGGAGAACTGTTCACGTGGGGGCGTGCGGCGACCGCGCGCGAGCAGGTCCGCGACGGCGATGATGGCGTGGCCGCTGCCGACGGCAAAGCGGATGCCGTGCAGCGGACCGCCGCCCACAGCGCGATCGTGCATCCGTATCTCGGCTACGTGCACGATCGACCGAAGCAATCGAATCCCGATCTGCCGATCTCAAGATTCGGCTTCCACGGCGACGTCCCGATCAAGAAGCGCAGCAAGGACCGCTTCATTGTCGGCATCTTCGGTGGCTCGGTCGCCATGCAGTTCGGACTCTACGGCCAGCAACGCCTGCGCGAAGCCCTCAAGCGGAGCCCGAAGCTAGCCGATCGCACCATCGAAATCGTGAACCTCGGACTGGGTGGCTACAAGCAACCGCAACAATTGATGGCGTTGCAACTGATGCTCGTGCTTGGCGGCGAGTTCGACTGCGTCGTCAACCTGGACGGGTTCAACGAAGTGGCGCTGGTTCGTGAGAACGTGCCGCTTGGCGTGCCAGCTTGGTTTCCACGCAGTTGGGCCCGCTTGCTCGACGGCGCACCATCCTCCGAACAACTGCGCCGCATCGGCCACATCGCCTTCCTGCACGAGCAACGACAACAACAAGCGGAAGCTGCCGACACCTTCTGGTGGTCGCCGCTGGCGCAATTCTTGTGGCAATGGCGGGACCGCGACTCGGCGCTGCAGATTGCCGAACTCCGACAGCAGGCGGAGCGCAGCAAGCCAACCGACAATCCCGCGATCACCGGTCCAGGCACCGACGGCCGCACGAACTCGGAAGCCTGCAGCGACATGGTCAAACTGTGGCAACGCGCATCGCGCCAGATGCATTCGATCTGCAAACAGAACGGCATCCACTACTTCCACTTCCTGCAGCCCAACCAATACGTCCCAGGCAGCAAGCCAATCGGCAAGCTTGAGGCCAGCGTCGCGGTCAACGTCCAGCAACACTGGCAGAACGCTGTCTTGCAGGGCTATCCGCAACTACGGGCGGCGGGCGCCGAACTGCGCGCCGAAGGCATCTGGTTCCACGACCTGACGAACGTCTTCGCCGATCATCGGGAGCCACTGTACACCGACACCTGCTGCCACTTCGGCGCATCAGGCCACGCTATCGTTACCGAGCACGTCGCCGCAGCAATCCGGCAGCCGATCGATCTGGCCAACGTGCAAATCGCGCGACTGCAAATCGAGCCAAAGAGCATCGAAATCACATCGCCTCTGACCAAAACCCGGATCACCGTGATCGGGTTCGATCAGACCCAACAGCCGCACGATCTTTCAGGTGCAGGATTCGGCACGCGCATCACTGCCATTCCGAGCGAAAGCGTGCAGATCGCCGCCGATGGAACCGTGCGCGCCACTCGACGCGGACAGGCGCGCCTACACATTGCCAAGGGTCCGACGACGGCCACCGTCGAACTGACCGCGACGTGGCCCGACATATTCGAGGGCAACGATGCCATCGCGCCAGCAACAGGACCATCGCCAAGCATCGTCATCGACCCCACGGAAGTCGCCAACAAGGCAGCTTCGTTGACGGTGCAGTGCACGCAACTACCGCCAGCCCGCATCATGCTGCTCGCGACCTCAACGAAGCCTCTGCCTTCGTCCCCCATCGGCGTGGAGATGTTCGGCTTGAAGCTGACGCCGATCACGACCACCAGCACAACGGCGACGGTGATGGTGCCGCACGCAGCGGGCCCTGGCACCCCGATGTTCATCAGGTTTTACGCGCTCAACGATTTACTGACCAAGGTCACCGCAGCGAGCAACACCATGGTCGTCACGCGCGACTGACTGCCGCAGGCGAAGGACGACTCTTCCGGCAGATCACTACTCTTTCGGCAGATCACGGGTCTTCCGGCAGATCACCGGGATCGAGGATCTCTTCTTCCGGTGCCGAAGGTGCCGGCTTTTGGATGCGATCGGGTGGGTTCACCTGCACGACACGGCCGCCGAACTTCTTCATCACGGCTTGCGCCTTCTCGCCCGGCTTCGCCTTCGGTGGTGCTGGCGTCTTGTCATCGCCGGAAACAGAAGTGCTGCTGCCATCCGCGCCACCGATGCGGATCTCGACCGTGACTTCGCGACCCGCGGCGTCGTGAATCACCTGCTTCATCTCCTGCTCGATGACCTTGGACTTCAAGCGGTCGATGTGCATCTTGCGCTCGGTTTCGAGCGTGACCACGACGCTGCCTTGCTCGCTAGGCCCTTCGACCCGACACAGTTCCAACGTCGCTTGCAGCATCTTACGGCTCTCGAGCAGCACCATCGCCCGCGACTTCAGCTCCTTGGCATTGGCAACGGGTCCGGTCGGCCTGGCAACGACCGCCTTTGGCGTCGACAGTGCCGCACCTCGCGAGGCACCACCTGCCGCTTGCGGCCGCCCAGCCTGCGGTCGGCCCTGCGGCGGAGCCGGTCGGCCCCCAGCCTGTTGCGGCGCTGCTTGCGGCACAAACTGACCAGATCGAACTTCGGCTAGCAAGTCGGACAAGGTCGGCATCGCGCCGGCTCCAGCCATGCGCACCAACGCGACTTCGAACACCGCACTGCGATCTTCGAGGCGGCGCAGGCGATCGCGGCCGAGCAGGCCGGCACCGATCATCGCATCGAGGCGGGCGGTATCGGCATCCTTGGCCAGTCCGGCGACTTGCTCGCGCATTGCACCGGTCAGCGGCACGAGTACGGAGTCCTCGCCGTCGACCTTGAGCAACATCACCCACCGCAGCATGTCGACGATTTCGCCGAGCGCCTCACGCTCGTCGGTGCCGTGCTTCTGCAAGTCGTTGGCGAAGTGCAGCCCGCGCTTGGCGTCCCCGGACATCAGCGCTGCGACCACATCGACCACCGCATTGGTGCCGAGACGCGACGTCAGCGTGCGGTAGGCGGCGAGGTCAAACTTGTCGCCAAGATCACGCGCCAACGGCAGCACGCGCTCGAGGGCGGTCTCGGCATCGCGCACGCCACCACGAACCGATGCGGCAATCTCGGCCAGCACCTCGTCGGGCACCTTGACGCCGTCTTGATCGGCGATCATGCGCAGTCGCTTCTGCAGGTCTTCTTCGCCGACGCGCTTGAACAACAGCACCTGGCAGCGCGAACGGATCGTATCGGGCAGACGGTGCAGTTCGGTCGTCGCCAGCACGAACACGACCTTTGGTGGCGGTTCTTCGAGCGTCTTCAAGAACGCGTTGAAGGCCGCTTTCGACATCATGTGCGCCTCGTCGAGGATCACGACGCGGTAGCGCGATTGCATCGTCGCGAACGACACGCTCTCGCGCAGTCGCCGCACATCATCGACGCCGTTGTTCGACGCGGCATCGACTTCGATGACATCGGGATTGTTGCCGGCGAGAATCGACACGCAGGAATTGCACGTGCCGCACGGCTCGGGGGTCGGGCCCTTGTCGCAGTTCAGGCAGCGCGCCAGGATGCGGGCGGAGGTCGTCTTGCCGACCCCGCGACTGCCGGAGAAGACAAACGAGTGCGGCACCCGATCCTGCTCTAGCGCCGAACGCAACGAGCGCAGGACCTCATCCTGGCCAACCAGTTCGCTGAAGGTTTGTGGCCGAAAACGGCGCGCGACGACTTGGTACGCCTCGCGTTCTTTCGGGTCGCCGTCGCTCGGTGCTGCATCCATGCCCGTCATGCCAAAAGCATGCCGGATCGCCGCGGGCAGGGGAAGACCAGCGCCGGCAACGTCCGCTAGAAGAAGCCGATCGTCGCCGCCAACCCGTTCGAGCTGCTGACGCTCAGCAGGTTGAAGCTCTGGTCTACCTGGAAGGCCAACACCTGCTGGTAGAACGCGGCGCCGACCAGTGCCGGCGTGCCCGGGATCTGGATGCGCGGCTCCGCCACGCCATTGCTTGGCAAGACCAGATCGAGGACGTCGCCACTGACCAGCAACGAGCAACCGCTGAAGCTTTGCGGGAGCAGCGACGGCAACGACACCGACACCGACGTAGCCCCGATTGCGTTCACCACAAAGGACGAGCTGGGCGTTCCGTAGACTCGGGTTCGATACTCGCTGCCGCTCCACGGGGAGCTCAGCGGCGCCAACACTAGAGGGCCGTTGGGACCGATGCAGCCGCTTCCGTAGCTCTGCACCAGCGCCGGACAGTTCGTGATTGCACGCCCGAAGGCAGCCGAAGGCGCGCCTGCGAGTCGCGTGAACGCGCCGGCGACGAACACATCGCCGTCGCGGGTCAAGCCGACCCTTTCGATCGCACCAGTTGCGTCGGCACCGACGCCAGTCCAACTCGAGCTATCCCAGCGGGCAAGTCCGCCCACAGTAGCCGAGCCCGCCATGGTGAACCGACCGTTGGCGAGCAGGTCGCCGTTCGGCATGAATTGCAGGCCGCTGACGTAGCCGTCAAACCCGCCACCGAGCGCACTCCACGTCGTACCATCACCAGCGAGCACGTGCGATCCAGACGTCGGCAACAACTGTTCGCCGGCGACGCGCACCGTGCCATCGACTTCGGTCAACACACTGCGAATCCGGCCGTGCAATGCAGGCCCGTACGGCGTCCAGCTGGTGCCATCCCAACGCATGCACTGTCCCGTTGCGAGGGCGCCGAAGCCAAGGGTCTGAGCAACCAACAGATCCCCATTCGACAAGAACGTCATGTCGAAGACGACGCCTGGGAGCCCGCCGCCAACCGGAACCCACCCAGCGCCATCGAACTGCACCACGGACGACTGACCAGCAAGCCCGTGGCCAGAAAGGTATAGCGTGCCGTCGGGCCCTTCTGCCGCGGCGATTGGGAAGCTACCAAGGTCGGCGTTGATCGCCGTCCAGGTCACCCCATCCCAAAGCATCACCTCGGCTGGATTTGGCCCGGTCTCGAAATGGCCGACAGCGAACAACCCACCGTCTTGTAGTGCAACCAGGTCGGCAGCGGCACCAACGATGGCCGGGCCAACCGAAACCCACTGGGTGCCGTTCCAGCGACTTACCGCCGAGGCGCTGAAGCCACCGCTGTAGCTGCCCCCATAGAGATCGCCGTTCTCGGACGTTGCGAACGCGGCCATGTTGGCTGGCAACGATCCCCACGCGTTCCAGCCCGTGCCATCAAACGTACTGAGCGTCTGCGCAAAAGGCGTGAGGCTGAGGTTGTTGCCACCGCCGGCTAGCAATTCACCCGTCGAGGTGCGGTGCAGGGTGATCGGCACGATGTCTGGCAAGCCGCCGAGCTGGGACCACGTGGTGCCATCCCAGCGCATGATCGGAACGATGCCGGTACCGAGATTCGATTGGATCGACAGCAGGTCCCCATTCGTGTCGTAGAACAGCTTGCCTGGACTCCCAGGGCCTGCAACCGAGTTCAGCGAGACGCCATCCCAGATCGCGATCGTGGTAACGGGAGCAACGTCCAGCAAACCAGAGAGCGCGAGGTCGCCATTCGGCGCAGCTGCGACCGACGAAACAAATATTGGCTGAAACGGGAGGCCCGACCAGCTAGTTCCATCCCAAAGTGCCGCACCATTGACGGCGTTGCCGCCGGCACTGGTAAGTGCCCCGGCTACGACGAGGTCGCCATTGGCCATTCGCGTCATCGAAGTGATCTCACCGCCCACCAAGCCACCGCCCAGTTGGGACCAACTCGTGCCATTCCATTCAGCGACAAGCTGGGTGCTGGTCGCGCCTGATGCGCTGAATACTCCAGCGGCAATCAGTTTGCCGTTCGGCAGTAGTTCCAGGCAGTTGACGATGCCGTTGAGACCCACGCCCAACGGTGACCAGGCCGAGCCGTCCCAACGCGCCACACGATTCGCCGGCGCGCCGCCCGCGTGTTCAAATTTGCCCCCGACGATCAAGTCGCCGTTGGTCGCCACCACGATGTCGTAGACGTTGTCGTCGAGGCCGGCCCCGAATGCATGCCACGCAGCACCATCCCAGCGGGCCAGCCTGTTGGCGGTCGTGGCCCCAGCCTCAAGGAACCAGCCACCGACGACCAGATCGCCGTTGGGCAGGTTTGCAGCAGCAATCACGCGCCCGCTCGGGCCTGAAAGAGCAACTCCCGGCTGCCAGTCGAGCTGGCACTGAGCAGCCAGTGCGCTGGCTATCAGGCTGGCCATCAAGCAGGCCGTAACGCGGGACCAGAGGCGGGGGAAACAGCTCATTTGCGTCGGCATGGATTGGCTCGTCGGACGTTCCTCAGCAGCGGCGAGAAGCACGGCGCTCCCCTCCCGGCGCGGCCAATAGCCTGGACCTACCCAGAAAGTAACAACCAGGCCGACGACTACTCTCGAAGCACCATTGCAGAGCGCGCAAACCGCCGCTACCGTGCTCGTCCCCATTCCCGCCCAGGCACCTTTCCAGGTGAGCAAGCGGGGCAATCGTGTGGAGGGGTGACCGAGCGGCTTAAGGAGCTCGCTTGGAAAGCGAGTGAGGGCCAAAAGCCTTCCGGGGGTTCGAATCCCCCCCTCTCCGCCATTCTTCACACGGCTCGTGAAGGTGGGGCCTGTCGGGTCCCGAGCAAGGGAGCGACGCGAACCTGGTCAGGTCCGGAAGGAAGCAGCCATAAGCGTGCGGCTTCTTGTGCCCGGGGTGCCTGGTGGGTTCCACCTTCGCGGGCCGTGTGAAACTTTTCCTCCTCAGTTTGCTTGCCCGGCGGGCAGACCTGAGTCGAGGTTCTCTAGGCGCGGCTCCCCGCCCCATCTCTGATTGGGCCACCTATTGGGGCTGCCATCTCACTTGGCTCGAGCCGAGGGATCCGGCACGATGGCGCCCGAGAGCAAACCCCATGACGCCAACCATCGATCCCGATTCTCCGGCCGAACGCACCGAGAACTACCTCGAAGCCTACTCAGCGATTGGCGAGTGGATTCGATTCGCGGATGCCAAGGCAGCGGTCGTGTTGACGGTCGTCGGTGCTCTGGCCAGCGTCTTGATTCCGACGCTGACCACGCTCGTGGACAAGCCCGACGCGGTGGGGCTCTACTACGCGGCGCTAGGGTGCTTCGCGATCTGGGCGTTGCTGATGCTGCTCTCTGGCGCCTTTGCCGTGTGGTGCGTTCTGCCCCTGCGCCGCAAGGGCAAGCACCCTGCGCTCAATCACTGCCAGCACTTCCATCCAGCCGCGATTTCGGTGGCCTACAAGGATGATGAAGTCGAACGATTCATCAACGATTGCCAGACCAGTGGCGTCGCCGGGTTCGAACGTCAAGTGCTGGCGGGCTTGCTGATCGATAGCCACATCTCATCCGCCAAGTATGGTCGCGTCGCGCGCAGCATTCGCATGCTGACGCTCGGCGCCCCGTTTGGGTTCGCCTACCTGGTGCTCATCCAGTTCCTGTAGACGTCGAACTGCGAGCTGGTCGTTCGGTGGCAAAGCCATCGATCTGCCCATTGAAGCGCACCCGCGCAGCCACGTTCGGTTGCCTTGCAAGCGCCACACGCTCTGCCATCCACGCCTGCGACACCGGGAATGCGGTCAGCAGTCGCTTGCCCGTGCGCGTAGTACGGCACCAGTAGATCAACAAGGCGTGATTCGCCTTGGACCGCTTGCAGGGAAACGGAACGAGCTCGGTGCATAGCTCTACCAAACGTCGATCCGCCAAGCGCACGGACTCCTGGATGCGCGTGATCTTGAGCTTGCGATAGCTGTAGTCGATTACGAGGTCGCTGACATGGCCGCACGACTTGCGCAATCGTCGCAGCCACTTCGGATCATCACGAAACGCGATACGCGCCAACAACCAGGTCACGTTGTGCAGCAAGGTGCCTTGGTCTGGCATCACACGCAGCACCCGCGCGCCGAAGCCAAACCCCTGCGCCAACGTCGGGCGAAGCCAGCGATCGCGCTTCTTGCCGTATGGAGTATCGATGACGCTCAGCAGGTAGCCATACGTGTGCAGCAACCCCGAGTGGCAACTCGAACTCGGCAGTGTGACGCCGGCGATGTTGCCGATGGTGCGCAGCACCTGCGGCTCGACGATGCGTTGTTGCACGATCTCGTCGAAGTTGTAGCTCTGCCCCCAACATGCGATCGGCCAATCACTCTCCCGCAGACACGCAATCTCTGCGTGCAAACGCGGCACGCGCTGACGCAACAACTCCGCACCGCGTTTGCCACCTCGACCGGCAGTTCTCGCCAACTCTCCGGCAAGCCCATCCCAGTCTGGATCCTTTGCCATCGCGTATCGCTAGCTACTGTGCTGCTTGGTTGCGGGCTGCTTGGTTGCGGGCTGCTTGGTTGCGGGCTTCCGGGTTTCGGGCTGCTTGACTTCTTACCGCCTGGCGTTCCGACTCACGCCGACGTGAAGACTCCCCCACCTCCGGCGCATGCACACGACCTTCGCGTGCGCCTTCAGGCTCATTCGCAAGGCCATACAATCGGGGCAATCGCGCCTGTAGCAGCGACGTCACTTCGTAAGCACAGCCACCGGCAGGCACCCGTTCTTCTACCCAGATCCGTTGATCACCCATCGCGCCGATTAGCGTGACTTCTTCGCCAAACACGATCTGTGGCAGGTCGGTCACATCGACGACCGTTTGGTTCATGCTGATCTCGCCGACGATCGGCGCACGACGACCGCGCACCAGCACGTCAGCACCGCGCCACAGTTCGCGCGACAAGCCATCGCCGTAGCCGATCGGCAACAACGCCAGGCGCGTCTTTCGTTGGCACGTGAACGAACCGCCGTAGCCAACGTGGTCACCGACCTCGGCATCGCGCAACCCAACGACGTTTGCCTTTAGCTCCAGTGCTGGCAACAGCGACCCCGCAACAATGGTCGGCGGCAGCTTGTCTGCGCCGGTCCCCATTGCCGCCAACGCACCACACGGCTTGCGGCGCGGGTCGAAACCATACATCCCCCCCCCGATACGGACCGCATCGAGGCACGCGTCGGGCAGCAACATCGCCCCGAGGCTGTTGCAGATATGGCGGCGGACGCCGCGCAAGCTGGGCACCGACGCGACGGCGTCGGAGAACAACTCGAACTGACGCCGCATCAAGGGCTCGTCGTGGCAACCGAGTCCAGAGAAGTGCGAGAACACCCCAGCGATCGCGAGGCGACCGCGGTCTTCCAGGGTGTGCACGAACCTAGCGAGCTCCGCAGGCGCGACCCCGTGCCGAGTCATGCCTGTGTCGACTTCAATGTTGACCGGCAGGTAGCGCCTGGTCGCGCGAGATAGCGCCAAGGCCAACTCAAGACTGCCGAGGCTCGCAACCAAGCCGTGCTGCACGACGGAATCCACTTCGTCCGGACCGACGGGCCCGGCAATCAGAATCGGTGCGGTGATGCCGGCGGCACGCAAGGCAGCGCCTTCCAGCACACTGGCGACCACCAGTTCGTCGGCGCCGGCGTGCAGGGCCGTGCGCGCGACGCGCAACATGCCGTGGCCATAGCCGTCTGACTTGACGACGGCGAGCAAACGGCTGGTCTCGGGCAATGCAGATCGCCAGACCCGAACATTGTGTGCAATTGCGCCGAGATCAACTTCGACCCACGCCGAAGTTGCACGGCTCGCTCTGGACTTGACCGGTATCCGTAGCATGCCTTACCGCCGGGACGGACCTTAGCACGACTGCGTCGATCATTCGACTGCCAACGCACGCAACCTGCAGGAACCGCTGCCGGATCGTGAATGCACGAACAGCGACAAGGTGCAGGCACGGTTGGCGCGGAAGGCTCCGAGAACGTCGCCGCCGACGCCGCCGCGCTCCCAGGTGACGTGGTTCTTGCCCTGGTCGTCGATCAACGTCAGCGCGGCATCGACCTTGGTACTTTTCACCGATAGCCACACCTCCTGACCAGCAGCGAGTTTGAGGTGGGCATACGCGTTCGCGCTTGGATCACATGGCAAATCGAGGTGGCCACCAAGGGCCAGCGTCGGCACTTCATGGCGCACGACCTGCAGGTCGTAGTCGCCGCTGCCGACACCGCCACCCGCAAAGACCAGCACGCGATAGTTGCCAGCCTGCTGCGCGTGAAAGGTCATGCTGGCGGTGCGGTCGAGCGGGCCGCGGTCATCGACGTCCCCGATGCTCTTGCCGCTCGGGTCGCAGACGCGCATGCTCGGATCGAAGCTCTGCGACGAGAGTTGCAGCGACACGACCTCACCAACCTTGACCCGCAACGTGTGGCAACACAAGCCACCGAGCGGCAGGTTGCCGCCGCCATCGGCAGTCGGCACCGGCGCATCGGCGAAACGTGGCGTGAACGCATAACTCGCCGGATTGCCTGACTCGTTGTGTAACCACAGCTCGAGAGACAGGCCTCGCTTGGACCAGAACATCTGCCGCGACTTGCCGCCCTTGCTCTGGGTGATGAGTTGGCGCCATGCAGGCTTCTCGCCAAGCAGGCGATGCCACTGCTTCAACTGCGTGCCAGGCATGAGAACATCGAAAGTCACCGCTGTATCCGCCGGCAGATCCACGCGCACGATATCGAGGCCCCAAGGTCGCAGTTCGACCTCCACCTGCTGTCCCAATGTCACGCTGCGATAGGTCGGCCCGTGCGTCGCCAGCCGAAACGCGTCCTGGTGGCGGCCCTCGATGCGCACGTGGTATTCGCCGGACTCCGGCGCGGTGTACGCGCTCAAGGTCGCCCGCAACGATTGGTCGTTGTCGAAGCGCTGCACCAGCGTCACCCTGCCGCCGGTAACGATCGGCAAGAAGCGCTCCCCCTTGTCGAGATGCAGGCGCACGTGCGACCACTGCTCGCGGCCGAACTTGCCGGTCGCTTCGCCGCCGACCGCAATCCGCGGCGCGACGTAGCGCGTCACGACCACTTCATAGCGACCACCGCCCGCACCTTGGAAGCCGCGCACGCGAAACGAGACCTTGCCCGCCTTGGGCATGCGATACCGCACATAGCTCTGCGAGCCTTTCCCGTCATCGCTGAGCAGTACGTTGCCATCCGCATCGACCAGATCGAGAACCGGATCGAGGTCCTTCGCGGTGCAGCGGCAGCGCAGCACCTCGTCGGCCTTCGCGTCGATGTGCCACACGTCGATCTGGCCGGGAGTCAGCACCTTCGAATCTCGGAACTCGCGCCCCGGCGCAACTTCGCGGTGGACTTCTTGTGCCGAGAGCAAGGTGGCGCTAGCCACCAACATCACGATGCCAAATGGGTTCATGCAACACGGACCCAGCACCCCGCATCGCCTTACACTCAAATGGACAAACCGTCGCCAGCGAGCCAGCGCAACGGGGTGATCGTCGCCGCCTTCGCCCGGGAGCGCCGTCCGGCAAGAACATCGTCTCGGAGCTAGCTACGGACATCGAACGGCCACCTCGAACGCGATTCGCGATAGCCTGGCCGGGTAGCCGAGAGGCGGTCGCCAGCAATGATCCGCTGCCGACACGTATCAAGCCACGCCCCTACTCCATGCTCAACCTCGCCATCCTCGTCCTTCCTCTGCTGCAAACCACGCACGTTGTCGACGCATCGAGCGGCCCCGGCAGCAACTTCACCGATATCCCTCCGGCAGTGGCGGTTGCTACGAGCGGCGACACGATTCTGGTGCGAGCGGGCACGTATGCCGGGTTCACCACGAGCAAGACGCTGCGGATAATCGGCGCCGGCGCCGGCGTGACGACAATCGTCGGCACCACCGCCGCAGTCGAGATCACCCAGTCTGCAGCTGGTCAGACGTTCTTGCTCGCCGGGTTCGAGTGTCGAGGCGGTCCCTCGGCGATCTACGCCGGCGTCGTCGTCAACTACGGCAACCTCACCCTGCTCGATTGTGAGGTTCACGGTAGCCCCATCATCGGCATTCCGGCGTTGCGCGCAGACTTCTCGAGGGTGCACGCCAGCCGCTGCACGTTTACTGGTTCGCCCAGTGCAACGTTGAGCATCCTTAGCAGCACAGGTGGCGCCGGCGCGTTCTTGCGCGACAGTTTCCTCAGCGCGGAGCGATGCACGTTCCAAGGTGGCGATGGCTTCACCATTGGACCGGGTGCGAACATCACGTTGGCGGGCATTGGGCTCTCGGTCGGCGAAAGCGATGCCGTGCTGTCGCGCTGCAACGTCTACGGCGGGTCGGGCCCTGTCGTCTGGAACGGCCATGCCATTCATTGCTGGGCAGGAACCACGCGCATCTCGGGAACCGCGAGCAATACCTGCCAGGGTGGCGAGGGCGCCACATTGTATGCCGCGCCACACCTCGGGGTTGCCGGTACCATTTCCGTTCATGGACCGGTCAACGTGCTGCCATCCTTAGGCAACAACCTAACCACCAACGGCCCCGTAACACTCGGCGAACCCGAGTTTCCGTGGATTGAACAGACTGGCTCCGCGCTGCCAAACGGCGCTCTAAACGCAGCGCTTCCGGTGACGGTCACCTACCACGGACTCGTCGCCCACGCACCGTTCTTCTTCCTGTTCGGCTTCACTCCCGACTACGTGTTGCCAAGTGTTGCGGCCCAGATCGGACCGCTGCTTGTCGACATACAAACCGCTGGCCTGGTCTTCGGCACGCTCGACGGTGCGGGACAATTCTCGTTCCCGGTGCCGACGGGCGTGTTGGCACCGGTATTCGGGATTCCGATCTACTCACAAGCCGGCACGTTCGATGCAGGCCTCGGCTTGCTACGCACGTCGAACGGCAACATCGAGCGCTTCAGCCTGTAGGCCCGCATCTGTAGTCACGCTGGAGTCGCGAATCGCTACGGCAATTCGATGCCGTAGGTGCGCATCACGGCGAGCAACGCCGAGCGCTTGCTTTCGAGCACCTGCAGCGCCATCAACTCCGCTGCGAGATTGACGTTCGAACGTTCCAAGAAGCCCTGCTTCAAGAGGCCCAAGCCGTTGCTGCCGGGATTTCCAGTCGTTGGTTGCCCGGAACGCTCGGTAACGCCCGACAGCCAACTGCGTCGCAACAACCCAGCTGGGTTGAGGAAGCGATGGAGATACAGCTGCCCGAACTGCGTAGCTGCATCGGGATTGCTGGCCGTGCGCCCAGACACACGCCCGTTCGGCGCAATGGAGATCTCCAAGGTGCCGCTAGGGATCGTAATCTCCGGGATCAGAATATGGCTGTATGAGTAGATGTCACCTGACACGCCAACCAACAGCTTGCCATCTTGATTGATGGTCAAGCGGCCGTTGCGGGTGTAGCCAGTCTGGCCATCGGCTGAGAGCACGGAAAAGAACCCATTGCCGTCAATTGCAATGTCGAGACTGCGTTCGGTCGCTTCCAGGCGCCCCGTCGTGAATACAGGCACTACGGAGACCACTTTCGGAACCGTGAACGGACTCGCATCCTGCGCCGCCGTTTGCTGGGTGTCCGCGATGACCACGCGCCGCTTGTAGCCAATGGTTTCCACGTTGGCGATGTTCTCACAATGCACCCGTTGCTCAGCCGTTTGCACGGAAGCCGCAGCAAGCAACAGTTCTGCAGCGACATCATCGATCATGCGACAGGGAGCTGCGGGGGCTACCGGTTCGCGCACGAACGAAGCTTCGCGAATGCCGCGGGCATCCTCGGAAGGGGCGGCCGCCTGGCATGCGGAGAGTGCCAACAGACACACCCAAATAGAACACACACAGTTTGAACGCGTCATCATGAGCGGAACACCTCCAGCAACCGGGCCGATCGCGCGCTGGCTGCGAGCGACTGTGCAAGTCTTCGACAGCAACCGGTCCCGACTTGAGACCGTCGCTCCGAGGAATCTGCGGGCAACGCCTGCAACTCGTTGCCCGGTGGCACGTAGTGACAATCGAGGTAGTCGCAGGCCGAACGTAGCCGCAAGCGCCTATGGCGGCTACGTTGCCATGCACGCCATGACGACAACCACGAATGCGTTCTTTGCACCGCTTGCAGCGCTCTGCATGACAGCGGTCGGAATTGCACAGGAACCGATGCCGAACTCGAACGATCCCGCAGCCGACCCCTACCTCTGGCTCGAAGAGGTTCTTGGTGACAAGCCACTCGATTGGGTTCGCGCCCGCAATGCCGAGAGCCAGAAGGCGCTGACCGACAGTGAACGCTTCAAGAAGATGCAGGCGCGCACGCTGTCGATCCTCGATTCGACCGACAAGATTGCCTACGTCGCCAAGCGCGGCGAGTTTTACTACAACCTCTGGCAAGACGCCGACAACCCGCGCGGCCTGTGGCGGCGCACGACGCTCGAGCAATACCAGCTCGACGAACCCAAGTGGGAAACGGTGCTCGACCTCGATGCACTCGGCAAAGAAGAAGGTGAAAACTGGGTCTGGAAGGGCTCGACGTGGCTGGTGCCCGATCGCGACCGCTGCCTGCTGGCGTTGTCGCGCGGCGGCGCCGACGCCTCGGTGGTGCGCGAGTTTGATATTCCCAGCAAGTCGTTCGTCGAGGACGGCTTTGTGCTGCCCGAGGCCAAGACCCAAGCCGCGTGGAAGGATCGTGACACGCTGTATGTCGGCACCGACTTTGGCGAAGGCTCGATGACCGACTCCGGCTACCCGCGCATCGCCAAGGAGTGGCATCGTGGCACCAAGCTCAGCGAAGCCAAGACCGTCGCCGAAGGTAGCAAGGAAGACATCTACACGTCGGTCTCGCGCGACCAGACCAAGGGCTTCGAACACGATTTCCTGTTCCGCGGCATGACGTTCTACACGAACGAATTGTTCCTGCTGCGCGATGGCAAGAAGATCAAGATCGACAAGCCAGACAGCGCCAACGCGGCGACCCATCGCCAGTGGTTGCTGATTGAGTTGCGCGAGGACTGGCTGATCAGTGGCCAACAACACACGGCCGGATCCTTGCTCGTGATCGAGTTCGAGAAGTTCCTCGCCGGCGACCGCAAGTTCGACACGTTGTTCGCCCCGACCGAGCGCAGCTCGCTCGCTGGTTGGACCGGCACCAAGAACCACCTGCTGATCAACGTGCTCGACAACGTGCGCAACGTCGTGCAAGTCGCAACGCACACGGATGGTAAGTGGCAACTCGAGTCGCTACCCGGCCTGCCCAAGTTTGGCACCATCCACGCGTCACCGGTCGATGAAGAAGAAGGCGACGCGTATTGGTTGACGATCACCGATTACCTGACGCCGACCAGCCTGTGGATGGGTTCGATCGGTGACGGCCCCGGCAAGAAGCTCAAGAGCCTGCCGGCGTTCTTCGACGCGGACGGCCTGGTGGTCGAACAGCGTGAAGCGACGTCGAAGGACGGCACGCGCATCCCCTACTTCTTGGTGATGCGCGAGTCCGCGACCCGCGACGGCAAGAACCCGACGTTGCTCTACGGCTATGGCGGTTTCGAGATTTCGCTGACTCCGAGCTACAGCGCCACGGTCGGCGCGAGTTGGCTCGAACAGGGCGGCGTGTTCGTCGTCGCCAACATTCGCGGTGGCGGTGAGTTTGGGCCGCGTTGGCACCAGGCCGCGCTGAAGCAGAACCGCAACAAGAGCTACGAGGACTTCGCCGCCGTCGCACGCCACTTGATCGACTCGCAGATCACGTCGCCGCGCCACCTCGGCATCCAAGGCGGCAGCAACGGCGGCTTGTTGATGGGCAACATGACGACGATGTATCCGGACCTGTTCCGTTCGGTCGTCTGCCAGGTGCCGCTACTTGACATGCTGCGCTACCACAAGCTGCTGGCCGGCGCGTCGTGGGTTGGCGAATACGGCGACCCCGAGCAACCGGTCGAAGCGGAATGGCTGCGTCGTTACTCGCCGTACCACAACGTCGCCAAAGACGCGACCTACCCGAAGGTGCTGTTCACCACGTCGACGCGCGACGATCGCGTGCATCCCGGTCACGCCCGCAAGATGATGGCGCGCATGCTCGAACTGGGTCACGACGTGCTCTACTACGAGAACATCGAAGGTGGCCACGGTGGTGCCGCGGACAACAAGCAGGCCGCGTTCATGTCGGCGCTGGCGTACGCGTTCTTGTGGGAGACGCTGCCGTAAGCTCCGTGGCAGTGCCAGGTTTCGCCGCCGCTGCGGCGAATCTGACCGCCGACAGATTTTCCTCGTGACGCGTCGCTAGCTGCGGCGCCTAGGCAGAGACCGGCCCCCCAACGCAACATCGCCTGGGGTCCGGCTTCAAGAACTCCGTCACGAGATCCATGCACCAGCTCCTCCCTGCGTACCGCCAACTCGCCGTCGCCGGCATCCTCGCCGCCTTGAGCTTGACGGCTCGTCCAACCGTCGCCCAGGACAACATCCTGATCTACGGCAACAGCATCATCAACGGCCCGACCGTTGGGTTCTTCGAAGATCTGGTCGCACAGACCGGGCAGCCAACCCCAAACGTGGTTACGTGGATCCTCGGCAACCAGAGCACGACCAACTACGTCAACCAGATCGGCCTGATCACGTCGTCGTTGTCAGCCGGCCAAACCTGGAAGGCCATGGTCGTCGAAGGCGCGACGCTTGAGACGACCAACTTCATGGGCAACCCGGTTGGGTTCCAAGCGAACATGCTGACGCTCGGCAACGCGCTGTTTGCGCACAGCCCCAACGCTCTGTTCATCGGCCACGAGACCGGCGCCGATCACCCCAACAGCACCCGCTACCCGTCGTGGTTCCCCAATGCGGCGGCATGGCTCGCGTTCCCGCAGGCGGCCTACCAACAAGCTGCCGAAGCCATTACCGCCGCG
>CAXBFC010000021.1:0-31637 GCA_963974725.1 uncultured bacterium
CCTGAGCGTGGTAGCCGCCAGGCACCGGCATGCGTAGGATGCGAATCGCGGTCGGCACATCCGCTTCGGTGCCATGCCGACGGAATTGAGCCGCAGGGTAGGCAACCAAGCCCACCGGCAGCCTCTTCAGATCGCGCACCAAACTCAGTAGCAATTCTGGGTGGCGCTTCTGCACAGCAACCCACGCAGGCTGGTAGCCGGACGCGAACAACGGCTTCACAACATCGACCGGCAACGCCGACCAGGACTCATACGCCTCCACCAGCCCGTCCGCCCAGGCACTGGATTCTCCCGGCGAGACTTCCGGCCATTTTTGCGCAAACTGAACCAGCCCTGCAATCGCTACCTTCGGCGCCTCATTCCAGTCGAACTGGAATGACCGCCGGCCGTAGGGCCTGAGGCTAGTCGCTGCCACTAAGTCCCGCACAGCCAAGCGCACCCAGGACCTATCAGTATGATGCATCGCTTCCATTAGATGATGGCGACTGCGCTCGTTTTTCTGCCATGCACGAATTGCGCGGTCTTCTCCATCAGCAGGCAGGGCATCAAGGAACAGCGCCCATCCATCTCGATGCAGTGGTGCTGCAAACTTGTGAAATGCATCATCCAGGGCTGCGGGAACCCGCCACCCGTGATCGATCATCGAACGGAGCGCCGCCTTCACTTGATTGCTGGCCGCGGTCACGTCGAGCAGAAGCGGCGCCGCCTCCTCCGGTGCGCGCCACCATGAGAACTGGTTGACGTAGGAGCCGATGTCGTGACGCTTGCCGGCGGGCGGGAAGCACAACACGCCAAACTTCACCCACGAATGGTCATGCGCGTAGACAGCGACCTGCCGCACTTGCTTTGGGGACAGTGTCTTCACGACTGCGATGGCTTCCGCTTCGGTCATCTGGCGTGCGCTGATCGCCCGCATCGCCGCCGAGGTCCGCGTTTGGGCGTCCTTGCTGCTGAGCAACTTCTGCTTCAATGCGACGCACGCCTTGGACTCCGGTTGGTGCTCAAAAAACACGCGCAGCGCGCCCAACTCATGCGACTCCGAGAAGTCGCCACCAACGATCTCGGCCGCGACTCTCAGCGCCGTCGCCTCAGGAAGCTCGTCCAACGCCCAAACGATGGCAGTCACGACCTCCGGAGCCGCGGTCTTGACCTGCCCCGCCAGGAACTCTCCGACTCGCGGGTCCCTCGTACTGCGCATGACCTCCAAGGCATTCATCACCCCAAACGGTCCAAGCTCCGGAAACGCACGGATCAGGTGCGGCACAACGAGGTTGCCAAGCATGCGCAACTGCTGAATCGCCGAACGCGTTTCCGGCGTCTGGTCCCCGGTGTTGAGCACGCGAATCAGGCGATCGACGGGATCTTGCGCTGTGCCCTGTGACTGGATCGTCGGACGAGCATTCGCGATTCCGGAAGCAGCCTCGTCGCCAACCAACCGCGACAGCTGCGCATTGAGCACCGGCTGGGATTCCGCCGGGGCGCCAACCATGGCCTGCCGCAACACCCGCACCGCACCCGCGACGTCTCCCTTGATCTCAAGGATCTTCGCCGCAGCGATGGTGTGCGCGCTGTTGTCTTGCGCAACTGCCGAAGCGCCGGCGATGTTGGCCAGCCCAACGGCCAGCACGAACGAACACGTTCTGTGGTTGTTTCTCATGTGGTCATTGACGGGTTTGTCGCGGCCTAGTGTGTCATGGGCATGTGAAACAGGGCGTCGAATCCGAGCCGCCCATGCACGTTTGACAACCCCATGACTTCGGCCAACATTCTCGCCATAGGATAGGGACTCGTGATCACATCCTCGCGTATTGGCATAGCCCTGCTGCTAGCGCTGCTGGTGCCTGCAGCCTTCACGTCTGCTTGGGCGTGGCTGGTGCACGGTGGGCCGATCGAAAACGCTGTCAGCAACGAACTGGCGGACGAAGTGCGCTGCCGCGACACCGTCACGCAGCATTTCGGCAAGGCACTCCGAGCGGCATCGAAGCATGGCATCGCGCTGCAGATCGACGAAGCTGGCTTCGTGCGCGGCCCGTTCCTCGGCAGACCAGCGACACAAGCAGAACCTCCGACCGCGGGACTCGCCGAGGCAACTGCGAAATCGGCGCTGGCGAGCGGTGACAAGCAACGCGCGGCCGAGTTCTTTGCGCACGCCTACACGCAGGGGCAACTGACAGCCGAAGGATCCCTGATCTATGCGACGCTGTTGCGCCCGGAGGAGCGCAGCGTTGCAGCCGACGTGCTCGCGGCCGCTGAGGGCACGTTCGCCGATACATGGTGCGGTTCGCTGCCGTTCTCGTTGTTGCTAGCGCTACATCGAGTTCGCTACGACCTGGATACAGAACACCATCTCGATACGGCACTGCTGACAGCACAACAAGTGGATGCAGCCGCCATCCCGGCCGTGCTTGCCGAACTGGTCGACGCACGCCCGAGCCTCTCTGACGACTCACGCATTGCCATGCTGCGCGCCGCGGCGTCCGCGTTCTTGCAACTGACGACGACCCCGGCGACGACCTACCCATTGACGCTTGCAGATGGCACGGTGGTCCTGCCGCACGATGCGTTCCCATTCGCACTGTTCGACGCCGTTGCCAGTGTTGTCGCGCTGCCAGCCCAAACCGTTACGGCCCTGCTCAGTGAAGCGGCACACTACGCAACCGAACAACACCCCGACCTGACCGTGACGCTACCGAACGTGCATCGCGACACCTGGAGCGTTGCCCGCCTGACGATGCCGACGAGCACGCTGTTGACCTACGTCGCGCGCACCTGCCTGGCACTCGCCATCGCTACCCTGCTACTTGGCAACCTGCTGCTTTGGCGGCTATCACGCCGAGAACTGGCCCTGGTTCGCATGCGCCGCGACTTCGTCGACGTCGTCTCCCACGAACTGCGCACTCCGCTGACCGCGTTGTCGCTGAAGGCAGAGATGCTGGCAAGCGGCGACGTGCCGGCGAATCGCCAACCGCACTACCTGCAAACGCTGAACCGTGATGTGCACCGGCTCACCGATCAGGTCGAACGCATTCTCGACTTCGGCCGACTCGAACGCGGCGCCGCCCTGCACCGCGAAATCGTGCCGACCCGCAGCGTGCTGGCCAAGGGACTTCGTGCCGGCATGCCCGCGCTGCGCCTTGTCAAGCAGAACGTCACGGTCACAGCGCCGCGCAACCTGCCACTGCTCGACGGCGATGTCGACGTGCTCGCCCGCGCCCTGCGCAACCTGCTGGAAAACGCCGCCAAGTACGCGCCGCCAGGATCGACCGTCGCACTGCGCGCGTTTACCGACGGCAGCACCGTCTCCGTGGAAGTCGCGGACACCGGCCCCGGCGTCGCCCACGACGAACGCCAAGCCATCTTCCAGCCGTTCGTGCGCGCCAGCAGCGCAACACCCGGCATCCAAGGCAGTGGCCTTGGCTTGGCGCTAGTATCGGCGGCGGCAAAGGCGCACGGTGGCTCCATCGACGTGCGCGACCGCGAAGGTGGCGGCACCGTCTTCACTCTACAATTGCCGATCGCCAAGGAGAGCGCTTCGTGAACCAGCTACTCGTAGTAGAAGACGACCCAAGTATTCGCGAGAGCCTCGACGACTTCTTCACGGGTCGGGAGTGGCTGGTCACCGCCTGTGAAGACATCGCGAGTGCCGAACACGCGCTGCGCGGCCACAACTTCCACATGGTCCTGCTCGACCTTCGTCTGCCCGATGGCAGCGGCCTTGACGTCCTGCGCCGCATGCGTCGAAGCGGCGACAAGACCCCCGTCATCGTTCTGACCGCCCACGGCGAAACCGACCAACGAGTGCTCGGCCTGCAAGCCGGCGCCGACGACTACGTCGTCAAACCGTTCAGCGTGCACGAACTAGACGCCCGCATCCAAGCGATCCAGCGCCGCGTCGAGCAACCGGCGACCACCGTGCAAGTCGGCCACGCCACCATCGACCTCTCCGGCCACACCCTCCAAATCGATGACCTACAACATCGCCTCCTCCCAAAAGAGTCCGAACTCCTAGGCCACCTCCTCCGCCACCGCGGCCAAGCCTGCACCCGCGACGACCTGCTGCGCGCCGTCTGGGGCTACGACGCCACCCCCACCACCCGCACCGTCGACACCCACATCTTCCAACTCCGCAAGAAGCTAGAACACGACCCCAAACAACCCGAGTGGCTACTAACCGTTCACGGCGTCGGCTACCGCCTACGAGACAACTAAGAAGTGCGTACGGTGCCAGGACAAAAAAGCACATCCTCGCGCCCCTGGCGCGAGGATGTGCTTTTTTGTCCTGGCACCGTACGCACTAGCAGGGTCGCGTTGGTACACCGGCGTAGCGGCGGCCGGCGGTCAGTGTCTCGTTCTTCATGACGACGCTGTTTGGGGCGACGGTTGTGCGGGGGCCGATTTTTGTTCCGTAGAACAGGACGGTGGCGCGGCCGACGGTGGCGTTCTCGCCGATGTGCACGGGGCCGATCTTGAGCACGCGGTCTTCGAACGTGTGGGCTTGGAACATCGGGTCGATGGTCGCTCCGGATTCGACGGTCAACATGTCGGGGTCGACGACTTGCGCAAACGATCCGGCGAGCACGACGCGCTTGCCGATGCGCATGCCCATCGCGCGCAGGTAGATCGGCAACCACAGCGTGCCGGAGAACGGTGATAGCGGGCCGTGTGCGAGCATGCCCCACGCCATGTAGAGGAAGTCCCAGCGACAGCACCACGCGGACCACAGCCCGTGGGTTCCTGGCTTGACCCGGCCTAGTAGCAACCATTTGGCGAGCAACACCATTGCGGCCAACATGCCGCCCGCGGCCAGTGACAGCACTGGTAGCCACACAGGGTGCAGGCGCGTCGCAGCGTCCAGCCACAATAGGGCGACGAATGCTGTCACGACTGGCAGCAGGAATCGCAACGTCTCCCATAGCAACCGATGCAGGTAGAGCCAGGCGGTCGGGTCGTGGGTCAAGGTGCGATCGAGGTCGACGACTTCGCGCTGCGGCAACTCCATCGGCGGCTGGCCAAACCACGAACTGCCGGCACGGATCTGGGATGCATCCGCGACGGTCGATACCCCGATCAGGATGTTTGGCGGCAACTCGGTGCCGGCATGCACGACGGCGTGGTTCCCGACGAAGCTGTCGTTCGCAAGCGTCGTCGGCGCCACGAACGCGACACCCGAACGGATCCGAGGGCCCGCCAGGTAGATGCCATCTGCGAAGAATGTCTCGGCGCCAATCGAGACCTGCTCCGGCAAGACATCGAGGATCGTGCTGATCTCGCAGTTCCGGCCGAGGCGCATGCCCGCGAAGCGCAGCCACCAACGCCAATAGAGGCTGCCGGACAGCCAGTTCCCGGCTCGATCCAACAGACCCGTTCGCAGCCAGATTCGCAGGTAGTCAAACGATCGCGTGTAGTAGCTGCCGGCGGCCACAGGCTTGGTGAATCGCAACAGCAGCGCCGACATAAAAAGGCGCGAGATCACGCCGATCGCAGCGAAGGCGGCGATCAGCACCAGCAGCCAACCGTTGGACGTCGGGTTCCAGAGCCAGGCAATGGCTTCATTCGAACGGACGTCGGCGGTCACGAGCAGCCATGCTGCAACCACCAGCATCGGGGCGACCAGCACCCAACCGAGCATCGCGTTGCAGAACAGCAGCCACAAGCCATAGGCAACCGCGGACATGGGCGCGCTCGTCGTCGGCGCTGGTTCCGGCAGCTGCTCGGCATCGCCAATGCTCACTGCCGGCACGCCATCCCACAGTTCTCCGTCCCCGACTTGGGTCGCGGACGCGACGTTGGATAGCGCGCGGACGTGTGCGCCTCGGCCAAGAGAACTGCCGCCTTGCATGCCGGCGCGAATATCAAGCGTGCTGCCCGCCGCCATCGTCACCCTGCCAAACACAAGGTCGCCATCATCGTATTCGACCAGCCCAACGATCGCGTCCTGTGACAAGGTCACGTCATCGCCGAGCGTCAGCAGATCCCAGCCGCCGCTCAGCAGATCGACCCCGCGATGCACGTGCACCCGCTTGCCGATGCGGGCCCCCAACATGCGCAAACCCTGGTTGAAGAACTCGGTGCCCTGCAGCGCGCCCCACGGCACGAGGCGCATGCAGCGCTGCACAATCCAGTTGCGCAGGTAGAGACTCCCCCAAACCGGGGCGCGCTGCTCGCGGTAGCGACCGATCAAGACACGCTTGATTGCGGCAACGAACAGCACGGCGATCGGCGTGTAGAGCACGAACCCAACGGTCATCACGATGGGTGACAACAGCACGAGAGGCCAAAGCCCCACTTGCTGCATCAGCCACGGCAACAGCAGGTAGATGGCCGCGTAGAGGACTGCGCTCGCAGCACTGAGCATCGCGGCAAGCCACAGCGTTTGCAGGGCCGTTACGAGCAGCGGCCGGCCGTGCATGGCGCGGGCAACCGGTCGCGGCGGATCGACAGGCGCTGAGCAAGTCTCCGCACGTGCACACAACGCGGCAACCGTGCGCAGCTCGTAGACATCCCGAACGGTCAACTCTGCTGCTGTCGGTTCGCGCCGCAAGCTGGTGATCAGTTCGGCGGCTCGCAGCGAATTGCCGCCCAGGTCAAAGAAGTCGACATCCACCGACACGTTCGTGACTCCGAGCGTCGCGGCGAAACGATCCGCCACCAGGCGTTCGAGCGCTGTGCGCGGCAACGGTCCGCGTTTGGTAGATACCTGCGTCGGGGCAGCGATATCCGGCAATGCGCGCCGGTTCACCTTGCCGCTAACCAACGTCGGCAACCGGGCTAGCTCAGCGAACCGCGACGGAACCATGTACTCCGGCATCGCTTTGCGCAGTGCGGCTGCGAGCGCAGCGAAGTCGAGGCTGCCAGGTTCGGTCGCGACGACGTGCGCGGCGATCAACTCGCGACCGACCTCACCTTGCACTTTGCACAACGCCTCGCGCACTTGCGGCTGTGCTTGCAACTGCGCTTCGATCGCCGCGAGTTCGATGCGGTAGCCACGCACCTTGACTTGCGTGTCGATGCGACCGAGGAAATGCAGATCGCCATTTTCCTCCTGCTTGGCCAAATCGCCGCTTCGGTAGATCCGCCCAAACTGCGCGTGCTCCGGAAAGCGCTCTTCGGTCAACTCGGCTCGCCTCAGGTAGCCACGCGCCAGGCACGGGCCGGAGAAGCACAGTTCGCCGGCGACGCCGACGGCCACCGGGTGCAGCTGCTCGTCGAGCACATGCGCGCGGCTCGCACCGATCACTTTGCCAATGGTGATCGTCACGCCAGGCACCAAGTGCGCGCGAGTCACCGTGATCGTGCACTCCGTCGGGCCGTAGCCATTCACCAGCTGCAAGCCGTTCCCCCAGCGATCGACGAGATCCTCGCTAATGGCTTCGCCACCGGTGTAGACAAACCGCAATTCGGGCAGCTGCACCGCCGGATCGTCGCAGCCGGTGCCACGCAACATCGTCGGAGTCGGCATCAGCACACTGATGCGATGCTCCCGCAACCACGGGACAAGGTCTGGCCCAAGTCGGGTCACTTCATCGTCCGCAACGACCACCGTCGCACCCGCTGAAAACGGCCACCAACACTCCTGAATCGAGGAGTCGTAGGCATTCGACGACACCTGCACGCAACGGTCGCTGACACGCAACGGCAACGCTTCTTGTTCCGCTTCGATCAGGTGCACGACGCTGCCGTGCTCGACCATCACACCCTTGGGTCGACCCGTGGTGCCGGAGGTGTAGATGACATAGGCCAGGGACCGAGGGCCTAGCCAATCGGGAACTGGCCAATCAGGAACTGGCGATGCATCAGATGACCCCGCCGATGCGCGCATCTCGGCGACCGACTCCTCGACGCGCACCAACGCGAACCCACCCGCCATCGCCGAGACACGATCAGAGCACTGCCCATCCACCACCACCGCCACCGCCTGCGCGTCGTCGAGCACAAACTGGATGTGTTCGTCCGGGAATGCCAGGTCGAGACACACAAACGCGGCACCGGCCTGCAGCACGGCGAGCTGGGCCGCGTGTAGATGCGGCGAGTTCTTTGGCAACACGATGCCTACCACACACTCTCCAGCAACGAACGGTGCGAGCTGCGAACGCAGCGCGTGCGCGCGGGCCAGCACGTCGCCGTAGGTCAGCGACACCAACTCCGCATCCACTGCGGCGTCGCCATGCCGAATGGCAGCTGGCGGCAGCTCGATCGCTACGCGTTGGGCATGACGCGCGGCAGTGCGTTCGAACAGTTGATGTAGCAGGGCGGGCACGCAGCGAGTAGGTGGGACCGGAAGAACGGAAGCGCGCGTCACCTTACCGCCGCCCGACACGGGCTACGCCTGACTGTTTCGATCTTCGCGCGCCGCCTCGGCCAATACGTGCGGTTGCGCAAACGAAGCAATGTGCTGGCGCTGCAACTCCGACAAGTAGCGATACCCCTGCAGGGTTCCGACACACATGCTCGCACCGCAACGACACGCGAATGGCTCGGCCATCTCATACTCCGTCGCTGCGTAGTGAAAGCTCACCTCATCACCGGCCGCGATCACTCGCACTGCCACCAGTGTGCGCCCGCGAAACGCCGCATTCGGCTGGCACGAGTGGTTCATGTAGCGCCAGGTGTGTTCACCGATCAGTTCTTCCAAGCCGGCACCACTGGGCGGATCCACATGTTCGTTTGGCCCGACCTGCACGGAAAAGCGAGTCGGCCTCTCGACCAGCGCACCGCACAAGCGAACGATTTCGTCCCCCACTGCATAGGAACGCGCGGCGATCGCACACAGTTGGCCATGGCAGTTGCCAATGGCGAGGGAGGTTCGGGTCGAAGGCTTTCGAAGGTTGGTAGCGGGCATCATGTCGGTCATCTTGCGTCTCGATCAACCGTGATGAGGGCGCACCCGGTCTGGCTATCCATCGTTTGCTAGAACCGCATCGGGGACGCCGCTGCCGCGCATTCAACGGAATATTCGCGGCGCGCGCGGCTACGCAGCCGCCACTACTTGCCCACTCGATTTATTGCGCCACCCGACGCGATACGCTGCCAGCATGAAGCGCCAACGATTCCTGCCATGGGCACTCGCCACGATGCTCGCCGGTTGTGCCGCAAACGGACCGGCGACCCTGCCCGGCCCGCTGGCCGCGATCCCGGTGTTTGCCAGCGACGACGAACGGGTTGGCACTGCGGGTTTCGTCGGCCAGACCTTGAGGCTGCAACACGAGCACCAAGGCGTCACCTACACCCTGATGGCGTTCGTTGTCGGCGAGACTTTGACCCTCGGCGCCATGGTCAAGGGCGCGTTTGCCGGCAACGTGCAATGGCAAGTCGGCGGTCGCAGACTGTCGTTTCCGTTCGATTCGGCGAAGGTGCAAGCCGCGACATCAGTGCACGTCTCCGACCACCCCGAGGCACCCCTCGAAGGCCAAAGCGCGGCATTCCGAGGTACTTCGTGGCTGAACGTCGACGTGCCGCTGGCGTCATTCGTTGACGATGGCACCGCCCTACAACTGGTGTTTCAGAGCAACGCGGGCAATACCGTGACGTTGCCCGACGACGGCCACCACTACGTCGTGCAACTGACCCATCGCAAGTAGACTGCAGACCCATCGTAACGCCCGCCCACCATGAACCGCATCGTCTACGACTCCGACTTCGGCCGCACCACCTGCCCGACGTGCCAACGCCCGGTTTCGCGCTGCAAGTGCCCCGAACAATCCGAACCGGATGCTGGCGACGGCATCGTGCGCATCCGCCGCGAAGTACGCCGTGGCAAACCAACAACGGTCATCTTCGGATTGCCGCTTGCCGAGACCGACTTGCGCGCGCTTGCCAAGGTCCTCAAGAAGAAATGCGGCACCGGCGGCTCCGCAAAGCTTGGCCAAATCGAAATCCAAGGCGACAAGCGCGATCTGCTGGTCAGCGAACTCGAAGGACGTGGCTACACGGTCAAGTTGGCTGGCGGCTGAGAGCAACGACCTGAGCACCTGGCCAGTTGCCCTGTCCCCTAGGCGCCCCTGTCCCCCAGGCGCCCCTGTCCCCCAGGCGCCCCAGTCCCCCAGCCGCCCTGTCCCCCAGGCGCCCCAGCCCCCCAGGCGCCCACGCAGCTAGTCCTGTCGCGGCCAGACGTCGGCGCGATGCAACATCAACAGCAGACTAGCAGCCGTGATCGGCGCCAACAGCAACTGCGCATGCAGCGATTCGCTGACCATGGCAAACACTGCGCCCCCAACGATCACCGCCAACAGCAATGCGTTCGCTTTGGTCAGCAACCGGCCGCGCGCCAACAACCACAGCGACAACAAGCCAGCATGACTCAAGTAGGCGATCGGCTGGTAGCTCCCCCAAACGGCAACCGTGTGATCCGCCCCGGGATCCGGGTAGTAGACCAGCGCGTTCCACACGAACAGACACATCGCGTCGGCTGAGCAATACAACAGGATCAGCGCAAGCGTGAGATGCCCGAAGCCAGCCTGCTGCACAAAACCAATCTGCGCCGTGCGCAATGTCATGCAGGCGGCCAACAGATACAGGATCAAGGGATATAGCGACGACGGGTTGCCGCGATTGATCAAGTCCGTCAGCGTTGCGGTGAGCAAGCTCACGCCAACCCCCACGACGACAGTTAGCAACAACGGCCGAATCAGCGACTGCGAGACCTCGAGCCGACCGAAGACGTCGCGTATCGGCGTTCGCCAACCATTGCAATTCGCCCGCAATGCACCAGCAAGCATCAAGAACGACGCGACCAATTCTGAACCCTCTTCTGCGGCGGCACGCACGCCAACCATCCAGCCGGTCCACTCAAACGAGAACTCGATCTTCTCCTGCACCAACGCCGACGCATTCATCATGACGCCGGCCGCCAGCAGAATCGCACTGCCACGATAACGGGGCGTCTTGAGCAGGAGCAGAAACGAAACCAGCAGCAACACGGCGACCACCGCTGCCACACTGTGACGAGGGACGCGCTCGTGCACCGAACCAATCTCGGTGCACAACATCAACATCATCCCAGCCGCGAACAACAGCCACGCAACCTTGTCGCCACGCTCGCTGCGCATGGCTACCGCATAGGCGTGCAGCGCGGCCAGAAAGTAGAGACCACCGGACCACCACACGGCGAGGTTGTTCTCCCCGGCAAGGTTGATCGGCGAGATGTAGCGCGATGCAGATGCTGTCGCGGCAATCAGCACCAACCCGACGAGCACTGCGAACGGCCACCATGGGCGCGAAGACCAGTTGCTAGAGGGGGCTGCGTCAACGTGGGTCATCGGATCATGTCAGGTGGTTTCGGACAGCGACAGAGCACGCCTCACTTTGGGAGGATTGCGCGCAACGCACGCAGCTGTGGCGACAGCCCGGCGGGAAAGAACCGTTCGCGCCATTTCGCCAACCCTTTGTCGGTGACATCGGACATCGGCGCACCAGTGAGAGAACGCATTCGCACCGAGACTGTGTCTCCCGCGACCTCGACCTGCAACAACGCATCGCGCGGCAAGTCGCCAATTCCGGTGGCCATGAACGTCACCCCGCTTTCGGGGTCGCGATCAACCATCGCATGCAGCGTGTGCGGCAAGCCAATGTCCCCGCCGCACCAATACACAGGTTTGTATCTGGCGACATCGGCCAGCAACGGCAAGACGTCCCGCACGAACCGGTTTGGCCCACTCAGACCATCGAGTGCGTTGCTACCCACGAGCACTTCGAAGTAGCGCTGCCGATGGCAATGCACCAGCTTGTGACCGAAGCAAAACACCGCCCGAATCTCCGGGTTGTGGCCCGCTTCGGAGAGCGCGCGACGCAAGAACTCCAACTGGTCACCTTCGATCTCCCAGGGCCGCAGCTCCGTATCGAGCAAAACGAACGCGCAGCCAGCATGCACGAAAGCTCCGTATGTCCTGCCGAAACGCGCCTCGTATACCGAACGGATCGCGACATCGTGATTGCCGACCGCGTTGAATACCGGAAACGGCAGCGGCTCAAGCTGGGCCGCGACCTGATCAAACGCAGCCTGCGTGCTGAATCGAAACGTATCGCCGCAACAGATCATCAGGTCGACATCGGCCGCGGCAAGCGACGGACATGCCGCCGCAAACGTCGCGGCGGGGCTGACTGCGCCGCTGACATCCCCATAAAGGTGGCCGCCAATCAAGAACCGGAACGACTCCCCCGCCGCCCGTTGCGGCAGTTCACCTGTGTGGATCGGGTTGGGCGGCGAAAACTCCGGTAGTAACGGGGCCGGCGTGGCACGCGAAGTAGTGCATGCTTGGAGCACAAGGCACGTCCACAGAAGTCGGCGCATACTTCGACTGTAGCAACAGATCCTTTTCGTTCCGTCCCTGAGCTTCCCGATGTAGCCTGCCACCCGGCCATGCTTTGCCAACAGATCGACATCTCCAGCACGGAACCAACCAGCCTCCAGGCGCTCGCGCTCAATTTGGCCGTGGTGCTGGTTCTCAGCCAACTGCTCGGTTGGCACTTCGTGCGCTACGCGCAAGTGCTCAGCAACAAGCGCAAGCTTGCGCGCGTACTGGTCTATATCTCGACGACCACGCTGCTGATCATCACGGTCGTCAAGACCTCGCTAGCCCTGTCACTCGGCCTGGTCGGAGCGTTATCGATCATTCGCTTTCGCACCCCGATCAAGGAGCCGGAGGAACTCGCCTACCTGTTCTTGGCGATCGCGCTCGGCGTCGGCCTCGGCGCCAATCGACCCTGGGAAACCGCGCTGGTGTTCACGGTCGTGCTGATCGCCATGTCCTTGCGCAGCCATCTTCCCGGCGGCAAGTCGCCACTGCGCACGCTGCTGCAGGTCACTACTAGCGGCGAAGCAGACCAGGCCGCCACACTGGCCAAACTCATGCCCTGTGTCACCGAGCAATCGACTCGCTGCGAGTTGCGCCGGGTTGACTGCGATGCCCAGGAATTCCACGCGACCCTGCTTATCGAGCTGGCTTCGGTAACCGAACTGCAAGCCCTTCTCGCCGACGTGCAGACGGCGCTACCCGGTTCGTCCGTAAGCGTGATCGAACGCGACGGCATGGAGTAAGATCCAAGCGATGCTGATCAAAAGCGATGCGCGCGCACCGTCGCGAACGACCGCACTCGTACTGGCGCTCGGCATCGGGTTGCTGATGGGCGCGCTGATTGCGCCGCAAGTCAACGGCTGGTTCGCTGCCAAGCCTTCGAACCCAATCGACGACCCGTCAAAGACGCAACCGCCGCCGCAAACCAACACCGAGACGGGCGAGCTAGCAACCCTGCAACTCATGTTCAGCGAAGCCGATTGGCAAACGCTGACCAACGCACGCAACAAGGCCATGGAGCTTGGCATGATCGTGCAGAATGAGGCAGACACCGTCTCCGTCGGCCTGACCATCGGCAACGAAAGCGCCACCGGCCAGGCGCGCCTCAAGGGCGACTGGACGGACCATATCGACACCGACAAGTGGTCGCTGCGATTCGAACTCAAGGACCCGATTCGGGGCATGCGCCGCTTCTCGATCCAGCACCCAAAAACGCGCGGTTTGGTGATGGAGTGGATGGTCACGCAGACGGCCCTGCGAGAAGGCGTGTTGTCGCCACGCAGCGACTACGTGCAGGTCGAGATCAACGGCACCGACAAGGGCGTGTTCTATCTTGAGGAGCACTTCAGCAAGGAGCTGCTCGAGTCGCAAAGCCGCCGCGAAGGCCCAATCGTGCGATTCGACGAGTCTGCGATGTGGGACACCTGGCTACAGCATGGCTTCCACAAGACCGGCGAGCTAACGCGCGAACTGTGGCCGGCGACTTCCTTCCAATACGCCGACGTCAACGGCTTCGGCGAGGCCGCACTGCTGAAGAACTCCTCGCTCAACGCGCGTCTACAGCGAGCCCTCGACCAAGCGCGCGACTTGCAGCGTATCGCCCTCAACGAATGGACCGAGCGACCGCTCAGTCGCATGCAGGCGATCACGATGCTCGAGGGCAAGACCGTCGAAGACCTGTTCGTTGTCGACAAGCTCGGCAAGTGGCTCGCGATCTACACGCTGTTTGGCGGCACGCATGGCTTGGCGTGGCACCAGTATCGGTTCTATCACGACCCGGTTCTCGACCGGCTTGAGCCGATCGTATTCGACACCGGCGCGACCTTCCTCAGCAACCCCGCCGAACTCGCCTTGACGTGTGACGATGCGCGCTGGTTCCGAACCAGCGACATTGTGATGGCAGCCGCATTCGAACAACTCGGTCGCATGACGACGGCTGAGTGGACCGAAAAGCTGTCGGCGGACCTCGGCCCACAACTGCGCCGCATTGACAAGGCGATCAAGAAGGATCTGAAGCTACCCATCCTCGACAAGTTGCCGCCACCGGACCTAATCCTGCGGCAGCGTGCGGCGGCGATGCAGAAGGTCGTCCGCCCCGTCGTCGCAGCCAGCTTCGCGGCCAACCTGTTTGAGGCACACCTACCGAGCGCAACCGCGAGCAAACAAGTAACGCGAACGATTGAAGTCGACGCGCGTGCGATGACGTCGGTATCGACGCAGGTCACCGGATTCCGCTTCGGCAACGGCCGCATTGTGCGCGCCGCTTCCGCGCTGGTCGGGCTGGCTGGAGAAGAAGAATCCGAGGGCTCCGTCAACGTTTGGCGCGATGGCGCGGTGCTGCTGCCGCGCGATGGCAGCCAGGTTCGCTTCCGGTTCCCGGTGGACCGCCGTCTCGAGGGCCTCACCCAAATACAAGCAATCAAGCGCGCCATTCGCCACCCGGCGAATCGCGACACCAACAAGCCGATCGAAGTCGACGTTCTGTATCGCACCCTCGCCGAAACCAAGGACCGCGAACGGCCACTGCGACTGCGGCCATCGGTGGCAAACGCCGACCATCCCGAGGGGCGACCAAAATCGCCAGACCTTGCCGAGGCGCTGCAGCGATACCCGTTCTTGAGCTACGACTTCCAGCTTGGTCGGCTGCAAGTGCAACCTGGTCGGCACGAGCTCGACGGCGACCTCATCGCGCCGGACAAGATGACGCTGCACTTGGTTGCCGGCACCGAGCTCGTGCTGCCAAAGGGTGCCGTGATCTTGTGCTCATCGATCGTCGCCGAAGGCACCGCGGAGAAGCCAATCCGATTGGTGCCGAAGAACCCCGCCACCGGCTTCGCTGGCCTGCAAGTCATCGGCGGCGGCGCCAAGAGCACGATGCGCTTCGTGCAAATCGAACATGCCACCGCAATCGAGCGCGGTGGTTGGCAGAGCAGCGGCGGCGTCACCTTCTACCGTGCCCCGGTCGACTGCTACGACTGCACCTTCCGCGGTGCGACCTGCGAAGACGCCTTCAACCTGTTCGCCGCGCGCTGCCACTTCGAACGATGCGTATTCGATGGCGGCCCACACGACTTGTTCGACGGCGACTTCGTCGATGGCGACGTCGTCTCATGCCAGTTCTTGAACTCGGGCGAAGACGCGATCGATGTCAGCGGTTCCAGAATCACCGTGACCGGCTGCACGTTCGACAACATCGGCGACAAGGCATTGTCGATCGGCGAGAAGTCAACAGTCACCGCGCAAGGCAACCACATCAAGACCGCCGCCATCGCCGTCGCCTCCAAAGACCGTTCGTCGATCACCCTGGAGAACACGACCGTCGACCACGTCGAGCACTTCGTGCTAGCGGCCTACATCAAGAAGCCGGAGTTCGGCGCCAGCAGCATTCACGCAACCAGCCTGCGCTACACCGGAGCCAAGCCTGTGAAGCACCTGGCGCAAACAACCTGCACGATCATCATCGACGGCACGGCCGTCCCGCCGCAGGACATCGACGTCGACGAACTCTACCGCCAGCGCATCCTCGGCAAGTAGCCAGAGCCCCGGCGCGCATCACCCCTCGTAGTGCGGCGGCTTGGTATTGTGCGGCTCAATATCATCGCCCGACTTGTTGCGACTCACGGTCTCCGACAGCGTCTTGACATGATCCGTCAACGCCTGGATCAACCGCCCCTGCGCATGCATCTCACCGCTCAGCGCCTCGACGGTGCGTTCCAACACGGCAATCTTCGACTCCAACCCAACAAGATCATCGCTCATGAGGAAGTGTGTACGGTGCCAGGACAAAAAAACACATCCTCGCGCCCAAGGCGCGAGGATGTGTTTTTTTGTCCTGGCACCGTACGCCCTTCTACCCGCTGATGATGATATCAACGTCGGGACCGAGGCAGGCCTCAAGAGCCTTGCGCTCCTCGGCGCTGGGCCAGCCGGGCGCGATCGAGAACCTGGTGAGACGCACGACTCGCAAGTTCTTGAGTTTGCGTAGAACGGACAAATCACTTGGTTCGGGGCGAATCGCGAGCTTCAGTTCCAAATCACGCAGATGCGGCAGCTTGCTGCACTCAATCAGTTGCTGTGCAAACTCAGGCTGGTGGGGAACGGTGAAGATCGCGAGCCCGGCGAGGCGAGGCGACCGCTGCAAGGCCTGCCAGATTCTTGGGGTTGGGGACTGGACCAGACACTCGAAGTTCTCTAGTTCGCGTGTCTCGATCACGCTCGCAACTGCCTCGTGCAACGCGATAGGAATCGAGGAACGGAAGGCCAGCGAACGCAGCTTCGGCAGCTGCCCCAAGGTCGACACCCCGGCCGCGGTCAGCTTCGATGCGTCAAAGATCCTCAACGATTCCAGTTGCTCCGGCAGGCTGCGGAGATCGGAGTCCTGAAGCGCCGCGACGGCCAATTCCAGTGAAGTGAGTCGCGGAATCCTCTTGATCTCGTGCAGGTGGTCCGCCAACGGATCCCACCCGTGCGTCGGGCTCGAAATCGAGAGCGAACGCAACTGAGTCAGTCCCGACAACAAATAGAAGAGATCACTTTCAACCGCCACACGATCCAGCATCAGCGCGTCGAGATTCTGTAGACCTGCTAAGGCGATCAGCGCATCGCGCGTGACCTTGCAACCGAAGAACGACACCATGCGCAACCGCGGCAGCTCAGCGAGTGCTGCGACCACGTTCTTGCCATACGCAGACGCCGGCGCGCCGCCCCAAACGGGTTCGAGCCAGACCGACTCCAACTTCGGCGCGTGACGCAACTCTCGCAGGTGCTCGATACGCAGCTCAGGCGCCGGAGCAAGAAAGAGGCATTCAAGATTGGGCATGGCCGCGATGGCCCGCCAATCGGCAGCCGTCAGGGCACTATCAGAGCGCCACTGTAGAGTCAGAAACCGGATCTGCGGCTTCTTCAAGAACCCTACCAACCACGACTGAGCCTTGCCAGGCAGCCGCACTTCCACAGCATCCACGTCATTGGCGAGCGCGGCTCCATCGGAAACGATCAGACGGTTGTTGAAGCGCGAGAAGTCCTTGTGCCACCACGGATCGACGACATCGTTCGGCCCCCGCTGCTGGGCCTCGGTGTCATCACCTTCCTCTCCCGAACGCATCCAAGCCGCGCCCCCTGCAACGCCAAGCCCAAGCAACAACGTCGCCGCAACCAACCATCGCGCGCGCCGGGGCTGCTCCGGGGGTTCCTCAACGTTGCTGACAGGCACACCCAACGTGCACGCCAACTCCGCCGCAGCCAGACGTTCGCGCGCCAACTCCTTGATCGCTTCGCTACTCATGACTCACCTCCGACACGCTGCTCGACGCACGAACGCAGACCAATTCGCAAGCGCCTCAACGCGGTCTTGACCCCATTGACGACCAACCCAAACTCGCGGCCCAATGCGACTCGCCCGACACGATCGACATACGCCCGCTGCAACATCGAACGGCTGCGGCTCGGCAGGCCATGCAGACAACGCCGCAACGCATCGAGCCGCAGGTCTTCGCCGCCGTCGCCACATTCGTCCTGCCAGACCTCATCCGCCAGTTCGACCTCGCGCCGCTTCTTCGCCGACTGCCAGTCGCGCAGCAGCAAGTTCTTGGCCACACCGCGCAGGAAGGACGCGAGCGCCGCAGGCCCGCGATCCTGGAGCTGCTTCTTGAGGGCTACCGCGAACACTTCCTGAGCCAGGTCGTCGAGACGATCCGCGCGCGCCCCCAGCACAAACAGGTAGCGCCGCAGCATCTCGACATGAGGCTGAAGGTCAGGCACGGCGGACACCCCGCGCGTGCGTTCGTCTAACAGGTCCATGACCGAGACATCTGCTGCCGGGAGCCAAAGGGTTCATGAATATGGGCGACTTACAGCGAGGGGTTGGCGCCGGACCGCACGCGGGGAACGAGGATGTGCTTTCTGGTCCTGGCACCGTACGCACATCTTCACAATTCCACGAGTTGTCCACAGTTTGGGGTGTGGGGAAAGCAACTGAGTTTCCGCTCGCGTGAGGGACCTAGAACCGCTGTAGTCCGTCGCGCAAATGCCACGCCGCGAAGACCTGAAGACGATCCTCATCCTGGGTTCTGGACCAATTGTCATCGGTCAGGCCTGTGAGTTCGACTATTCGGGGGTGCAAGCCTGTAAGTCCCTGCGGGATGATGGTTACCGGATCGTGCTGATCAATAGCAATCCGGCCACGATCATGACGGATCCGGAGATGGCGGATCGCACCTACATCGAACCGATCACGCCGGATGTGGTCGCCAAGATCATCGACAAGGAACGGCCGGACGCAATCCTGCCGACACTCGGCGGCCAGACGGCTCTCAACTGCGCCATGCAGCTGCACGACCAGGGTGTGCTCGACAAGTTTGACGTCGAGATGATCGGAGCGACGCCGGAGGCGATCATCAAGGCCGAGGGTCGCCAGGAGTTCCGCGAGGCGATGGATAACATCGGCCTCAACACGTGCCGGTCGAAACTCGCCTACTCGATGAGCGAAGCGCGCACGGCACTCGATGAGATCGGCCTGCCATGCGTCATTCGCCCCGGCTTCACGATGGGCGGTAGCGGCGGCGGCATCGCCTACAACCTCGAAGAGTTCGAAGACATCTGCACGCGCGGCCTGCAGATGTCGCTCAATAGCGAACTGCTGATCGAGGAGTCGATCGTCGGCTGGAAGGAATACGAACTCGAAGTTGTTCGCGACAAGAACGACAACTGCATCATCGTCTGCTCGATCGAGAACTTCGATGCGATGGGCGTACACACCGGCGACTCGATCACGGTGGCTCCGGCACAGACGCTCAGCGATCGCGAATACCAACTGCTGCGCGACGCGTCGCTGGCAACGCTGCGCGAGATCGGCGTCGACACCGGCGGCAGCAACGTGCAGTTCGCGATCAACCCGCGCGACGGGCGCATGATCGTCATCGAGATGAACCCACGGGTCAGCCGCAGCTCCGCACTCGCGAGCAAGGCTACCGGGTTTCCGATCGCCAAGATCGCGGCGAAGCTCGCGGTCGGCTACACGCTGGACGAGCTCGACAACGACATAACCAAGATCACGAAGGCGTGCTTCGAACCGTCGATCGACTACTGCGTCGTCAAGTTCCCGCGCTGGGCCTTCGAGAAGTTCCCGACCGCCGACTCGGTATTGACGACGCAGATGAAGTCGGTCGGCGAGTGCATGGCGATCGGCGGCACGTTCAAGGAGGCGATGCAGAAGGCTCTGCGCGGCCTCGAAACCGGCCGCAACGGCTACGGCAACGTGCCGGGCAAACCCAACTGCTCCGATGACGATTTCGACGTCGAGTCGATCCGCCCCCACCTCGCGACGCCGCGCGCCGATCGCATCGACTGGATCCGCAGCGCGATGCTGGTCGGCATGTCGGTCGAAGACATCTTCGAATACACGAACATCGACCCGTGGTTCCTCGACCAACTCGAAGAACTGGTCGAGCATGAGAAGCTGCTGATCGCCGCAGGGGCCAACGGCGTCGCCGGCTTCGACGAAACCCTGATGCGGCAAACGAAGCAGCTCGGTTTCAGTGATCGCCAGATCGCCGCTGCTTGCCCCGTAGGCACAACGGAATGGGATGTGCGCGTCCACCGCAAGACGCTCGGTGTCGTGCCTGCGTTCAAGCGTGTCGACACGTGCGCCGGTGAATACCCGAGCCAAACGCCCTACCTCTACTCGACCTACTCCGGCACCGAAGACGAAGTCGACACTGCGCCGACCGCGGGCGCCGTCGCCCCAACCAACAACGCCAACAACAAGAAGCGCGTCGTCGTGCTCGGCGGCGGCCCGAACCGCATCGGTCAGGGCATCGAGTTTGACTACTGCTGCGTGCATGCCGCGCTAGCCCTGCGCGAACTTGGCTACGAGACCGTCATGGTCAACAGCAATCCCGAGACCGTGTCGACCGACTTCGACACCTCGGACATGCTGTTCTTCGAGCCGCTGACGCACGAAGACGTCATGAACGTCATCGACCGCATTGAGCCACACGGCGTGATCGTGCAGTTCGGCGGGCAAACGCCACTCAACCTGGCGCGCGGCCTGCAGGACCACGGCGCACCACTTGTCGGCACTAGTGTCGACTCGATCGAGACGGCCGAAGACCGCGACCTGTTCAGCAAGTTGATCACCAAGATCGACATCGACCAGCCACCAAACGGCCTGGCCGCGACGCCCGAACAAGCAATCGCCGCCGCGGCAACGATCGGCTACCCGGTACTGGTGCGGCCGAGCTTCGTGCTGGGTGGCCGCGCGATGGAGATCGTCTACGACCAAACGACGCTGGCCGACTACCTGGAGCGCAACCCGCACTTCTCGAAGGAGGCCCCGCTGCTGGTCGACAAGTTCTTGGACTCGGCGATCGAAGTTGATGTCGACGCGATCAGCGACGGCAACGAAGTCATCATCGGCGGGGTCATGGAGCACATCGAAGAAGCCGGCATCCACTCCGGTGACTCCAGCTGCTCACTGCCGCCCTACACGCTGTCCGATGGCATCATCAAGGAAATCTGTGAGAAGACCCGCCAACTTGCGAAGGCGCTCAATGTCGTCGGCTTGATGAACGTGCAGTGGGCCGTGCGCGGCGCCAAGGTCTTCATCATCGAAGCCAACCCGCGCGCCTCCCGCACCGTGCCGTTCGTCAGCAAAGCGATCGGCCAACCGCTCGCGAAGATGGCGGCGCGCATCATGCTCGGGGAGACGATCAAGGACGTCGGTGTCATCGAACGCCTCGAGCCGCCGTTCTTCTCGGTCAAGGCGCCGGTGTTCCCGTTCGGCAAGTTCCAAGGCGTCGACACAGTGCTCGGCCCGGAGATGAAGTCGACCGGCGAAGTCATGGGCATCGACGCACGCTTCGGCTCGGCGTTCGCCAAGGCAATGGTCGGCGCTGGCAACACACTGCCGCGCGATGGCAAGGTGTTCGTGTCGGTTCGTGACGAAGACAAGCGCCTGATCCTGCCGCTGATCGACCGTATGGCCGGCCTCGGCTACGAAATCGTCGCCACCTCAGGCACCGCGCGCGCCCTGAAGAACGCCGGCATCAACGTCAAGAAGGTCTTCAAGATCCACGAAGGTCGCCCGCACGTGCTCGACTTGATCGTCAACCGCGAGTGCCGCCTGATCATCAACACGCCAAGTGGCCGCCGCGAACGCAGCGACGACCGCCTGATCCGCAGCTCGGCCGCCAGCCACCGCATTCCATGCATCACGACATTGGCCGCCGCGTCGGCGACGATCCAGGGCATGGAGATGTGGATGAAGCAGCCGCTTGAAGTGACCCCGATTCAGGATCACCACAAGGCGTTCGCGGTCGAAGCGATCGAAGAGTAGCCGGCCCCGCGGATTAGCCGCGGCCGTCACCCAGTGCGCGCCCCCGACGGCTTAGGGCCTGCCGGCTTAGGACCTGCCGGCTTCAGGTCTGCTGGCTTCAGGCCCGACGGCCACAACCCGAGCGCGCAGGCCCCAGTGAGCACGAGCAACGACAGGTACGCGCCGATGCGCAGTTCGTAGCCTGGCTCGACCGCGCAATCGATAATCAACGCCAACACATGCAGGAAGCAGTAGGCAGAACCCAGCAACCACCATCGACGGCGCGTGGCCGCAGCTACGGCGCCGGGCCAAAGCAGCGCAACCACACCGATACTGAGAGCCCAGAACGTCATCGCGTTGTCGACTCTCACGGCATCGAGCGTGTGGAGCTTCGTCATCCACCCGGAGCCGCCGAGCCGGCCTCGCATGCCCCAGCTCTTGGCAAGGGTCATGCCGTTCGGCAGCTGTTCGACCATTGACGGACGGGGCTCCATGACATTGGCAAACCAGGGCAGGAACAGGCAGATGACAAACAGCGCGAAGCACACAAGCCTCCCATACTCCCAACGATCCAGTTGCTGGATGCGCGTGCGCACGCCGCCCCGAACCTGCGACCAGAACGATCCGCCACTGCCCGTTCCAGCGTCGCTCACTCCCTCGGCGAGATCCGCCGCTCGCTGGTAGCGCCGCTCCGGCTCGCTCTCGAGGCTGCGCATCACGACCGAATCGAGACGTGGGTCGACACCGGCACGCGACGAAGGCGGCGAGAAGCGACCGATCGGCAGCTCGCCGGTCAGCAGCTCGTAGATCACTACGCCCAGCGAGTAGATGTCGGCACGATGATCGGCATCGGGCGCGGCACGCATCTGTTCTGGCGCCATGTAGTGCAGTGTCCCGAGCACCTCTTCGCCATGCGTCAGCCGCACCTCATCGATGTTATGTTTCGCCAACCCGAAGTCGGCGATCTTCGGCACACCTTCACGCGTGACCAGGATGTTCTCGGGCTTGATGTCGCGGTGCACAACGCCCGCGACGTGCGCATACTCAAGTGCGTCGCAGATCCCCGGCACCAACGCCAGCGCCTTGCGCACGGAGTAGTCGGGACGCGCCATGTGCTCGCGCAGGTTCTCGCCGTCGACCAGCTCCATGGTGATGAAATAGAGACCGCGCACCTCGCCAAAGCCGTAGATGCGCACGATGTTCGCATGGTCGAGACGGGCCATCGAGCGTGCCTCGCGCAAGAACCTGGTCGCAAAGCCCGGATCGGCGCCGGACTCCGGCGGCAAGATCTTGAGCGCGACGCGGCGGTCGAGCTTGCGATCGTGCGCTTCGTAGACGACCCCCATGCCACCTCGACCAAGCAGCTTGCCGATCACGAGGTCTGGGAAGTAGCCGACCAGTTCGTCGCGAGATGGCACCGAACCCTGGCCACCACCCTGCGATGGCAGCGGCGGGACCGCGCCACGCATTCCCAATTGCAGGATGCATCCGGGACAGGTGCCGGCCTGGCCAAGCGGCCGATGCACGCCACAGTGAGGACAAGTCGCTTCTTGGTTCATGTCAGCCTCAGAAGCAGATGCGAACAAAGGTCACTCGGTCCTCGCAGAAAATCCCTTGCCTGACGAGCCAAGCACTACAAACAAGTGCTGGATCTCGACTTCGACATCTTCATCTTCGAGCACCACATCGCGGATCTCGCCTCGCAGCAGCTCGGACATGCGACGCCGAAGCCGATGCACGGCCATCTTCACCGCTGACTCGCTCATCGCTAAAGACTCCCCGACCTCACGATAGGTCGCATCCCCTCCAGGAGTCAGCAGGGTCGACAACTTGGCGTAGTCGTCTTCCCGACCGGCACGCCGCCACTCGTCACCGAGCTCGTGCATGCAGCGCGCGATCAGCTGCAACGCGAACCCTCGCTCATAGGCCCGCTCGGGCGTCTCCGCGGCCGAACACTCCGCCAGGTAGCGCCGCTCGCCATCGTCCGCATCCATCGAGACCAACTCCCGGTTCCCGCCGCGCTTGGCGGCGCGCTCACGGTCGCGTTCGTTGTTGACGAAGTTGCGCAACGCCGCGATCAAGAAGGCCCGAAAGCGACCGCGCGAAGCATCGAGCGTCGCCAGGTCGTTGCGCTCGATTAGCAAACCCAAGCAGCCTTGGACCAGGTCCTCCGCATCTGCTGCCGCGATCCCCTGGCGACGCACATACGCGTACAGCGGGAACCAATAGATCGCACACAGTTCGCCGAGGGCCCGCCGCCCTTGCTCGCCAACCTCGGCACCGCCGGCGACCAGGCTCCACCGAGTGGATGCGAACGCATGTGGGCGGCTAGGTCGATCGTGCATCGGTGGTCCAAAACTCTAGCAAACGACAATCACATCGACCGCATCCGTCGCCTGGCAACTGCGATCGCCACGAATCGCTCGCGAGTCCGGAGCGCTCCAACCGGGCCCTCTCAAGTTGGCGTTCTAGCGCGGCGTTCCCGATTCCGCCTCTCCCGACTCCAACTGCGCGGCCAGGGGCACTGGCTTGGCCGGAACGGCCCAGTATTCGAACTCAATCCAAAGCACCCGGCCAGCGACCAGGCCAAGACGAATGCCGCGGGTCAGGTGCTCATCGTGACGCTCCGCGTACAGCCAGATCTCCACCGCCGGATCCTCGGGATGTGCTTGCTTGCGAGTTGGCTCACCGAGCGCGGCCACGACCTCGGCCGCTTCGGCGCGTACCGGCAACCCGAGCAATAGATTCCATAGGGCCTGGCGGCGTTCTTGCCGGGCGGCAAACATCGAGTTCGATACGGGCCACATGATTGGCACCAGCACGAGGGCAGGCCAAACCATCGGCATACCCAGAATCGTCACCAGCGTCACTGTCGTCGGATTGGGCGTCGTCAACAACTCGGCATCGTCAACCGCCTTGAGCTCCGACCAAGCCAACGGTACTCGTTGCTCACGAAGGTGCACGGACAGCTCCTTGAGTGCTGCGCGTGACCAGCCCGCCTTCTGCGTCGCATGGTCGCCCATGCGACCTGCGGTGAGCACACTGTGCAGCTTCTGATCGCGATAGACCACGTAGTAGTCTGGGTGCGGATGCCGCCCTCGGAACAACGCCACCCGCACGTCACTCGCAACGCCTTCGGCGGGAAAGAAGCGCAGCTCCGGTGAGCTAACCGCGTCCAACTGCAGCGCCAGATCGGACTCGGACATGCCATATCTGGCACCATCGAATCGCATCGGGTCCAAGGCGGTGCTACACGCCGTCGACAACATGAGCAACAGCAGGCCGAGGCTGTTGCCAAGACGACTGTTCTGCAAACGACGAATGCTGGTTCCTGACATCAGAGTTGCCCCAATAGCATCAGTAACCGAAAGCGCGCCGGTGCCGTTACGACTTGCAGCAAACGCATCGATTCCCGCTGCTTATCGGAGAGCCTCTTGTGGGGTGTTCAAGAAGTACGTGGCATAGGTCGGCGAGTCATGAGCGTTGCTCGCAAGGCGCGGCGACGAAGGCATGTTACAGACATGCTGTCGAGGAGTCGCAACGCCGCGAGCGGCGTTCAGGGCGGCGACATTTGCGCCGAGCTCCCTAGGTCACCCGCTAGTGACTCCATCAGAAGCGGCGCACGAGACCGGCTCAGCAACTCAGTTGCCGAGCGCACGACGGATGCGCTTGACCAATTCTTGGTCGTCTTCACGAGCGATGGCCGATTCCAGTGTCTGGCGTATACCGGGGTCATCGCGCAACTGCAGCATGGAGCCCACGATCGCAGCACGAACCGACGCCACTTGTTCGCGCTGGTACGCCGCCATCAGCGTCGCAGCGATGCTTGGATTCTTGTAGGTCTGCAACATGCCGGCGGCGCTGCGGCGCGCCTTTTCATCGTCCGAACGCATCAGCAACGAGGCCAGATGCGGCATTGCCGCGACACACTGGTCCGGGGATTCGAAGCCGAACGTGAGCATGCCACGATAGGCCTCGATGCGATCCCAATCGCCAGCAGCCGGGTCCGCGACGATCTGGCCGAACGTTGCCATGTTGGCCTGCAACGCTTCGATGTCACCCACCTTGGTAACGACACCGCGCGATGCCAACAGCACCGCGAGCGTGCTCGTAATTGCATCCGGCGCAACGAGGCCTTTGGCAACCTCGCGCGCTTGCGTTTGCTGCGCCTCGAGATTCGCAACGCGAACTTCGAGCACGTGCACTTGTTCGACCCAATCCGCATTCGGTTGCGCCACGTCACGAACTGGCGCCTCCGTGCGATTCGCACCGTTGCTCGCAGACGATGCCTTGCTGCGGGCTTCAAGTTGATCGACGCGATCGACGAGAACCGACCAGTCGCCAGGTGGTGCGAAGGCTGGATTCATAGGGCGCGAGTCATTCTGCCGAGACTCGCCAGACGTGATCCGCGGCGTCGCCGTTGGCATTTCCGTCGCGACCGCCGGAAACCACTGCAAGAGCAGCGACAGAACCGCAACCCCTAGTGCGACCGCGGCAATCCAGACCGAGCTAGCGTTGGAACTTGTTTGCGAAGCCATAGGGAACTTGTAGCAGTGTTCGGTGTGCTGTGCCGCCTGCGTGACGCTAGCCGAGCCCACGCAGCGAACCGAAGCCACCGTCGACCCCGAGCACCTGGCCATCGATCCAGTCGTTCTGCGGATCCAGCAAGAAGGCAATCGCGCGAGCGACATCACCTGGTTTGCCGATACGACCACTCGGGTTTTGCTTCGCGGCTGCCTCACGCATGCCTTGGCGGCTCAGCAGCTGCTCGGTCATCTGGCTATCGACGAGCGCAGGCGCGACACAGTGGAAGCGAATGTTGCGCCGCAAGTGGCTCGCGGCGGCAGCGCGCGCCAGGCCAACCAAGCCGGCCTTGGCGGCAGCGATGGCTTCATGGTTGGGCAGCCCCAGACTGGCGGCGACCGAACTACAGAAGACCACGGAGCCACCATTCTTCATGCAATCGGCGGCTGCCATGGTTACACCAAACGCGGACGAGAGATTGGTCTCTAGCACATTCTGCCACTCTTCGACCGTGGTTCGCTTGGCTGGCTTCAACAGCAGGGAGCCAATGCAGTGCGCAATCCCGGCTGCGGGCCCGTCCGCGCACGCTGTGAGCAGTGCGTCGCGGATCGAGCCCGCATCGGCGCCGCCGAGCACCGTGGCGGCGGCGCCGAGACTGCTAGCCAGCTCGGCGAGCTTGGCTTCGTCGCGGGCGAGCAATCGCAACGTGGCGCCGCGCGCGTGCAGATCGCGCGCGAGTTGCTGCCCAGTCGCGCCGGTAGCACCGAGAATGACAAAAGGATCGCATGTCGCAAGGTCTTGCATCTATGGATTGTTTCGCAGGAACAGCAAGCTGGATGCAGCCAGGTCCAGGATTGTGACCGCCTGCATCCAACCTCACTCCCCCAACGAAACCTCTGCGATGAAACAGTCCGCGCCAACCTGGGCCAAGCGATGGCTCGTCGCAGCTGCCATCTACAACCTGGCCTGGGGCGCGTTCATCGTGCTCTCACCGGCCACGTTGTTCGAATGGGCCCAGATGGAACAACCGCGCTACCTGTCGATCTGGCAATGCGTCGGCATGATCGTCGGCGTCTATGGCATCGGCTACGCCATCGCCGCAAGGAATCCACTGCGACACTGGCCGATCGTTCTGGTCGGTCTGCTGGGCAAGGTGTTTGGGCCCATCGGATTTCTCGAAGCCGCCTGGACCGGGCAACTACCGTGGCGCTTCGGCTGGACGATCCTGAGCAACGACCTGATCTGGTGGCCGGCCTTCGGTCGCATTCTCTGGCTGGCATGGCGCGCGCGATAAGAGCATGGATTGGCAGAGCTGGATCCTGAACCTTCACGCGGCAACCACCCTCGCCATGGTCGGCTTGATCTGGTTCGTGCAAGTCGTGCACTACCCGTTATTCGCCCACGTCGATGAGGCCGCGTTTCGCAGCTACGCCGCGCAACACGTGCGGCGCACAGGCTTCGTGGTCGCGCCGTTGATGCTGATCGAGTGCGCGACCGCGACGTGGCTGGCGATCCAGCCAGCCACCGGTACCGCAGTGCTCAGCTACATTGGTTTCGGGTTGCTGTTGCTTGCCTGGCTGTCGACCGCGCTACTCCAGGTGCCGTGCCATCGCCGACTAGAGCACGGCAAGGACCTCGCCACGATCCAACGATTGGTCGCGACCAACTGGATCCGCACAGTGGCATGGACTGGCCGGGGCATCATCGCACTGGGACTACTGACTGCTTAGCGTCGTCCGGCGGCTCACTTGACCGCAACCAGCCGCTCGCGCACGCCATCGCCATCGAGATCGCCCTGACGAACGTTGCCACGCTGCTTCGCCGCTGCCAGCACTTCCTTGCCGATCAAGTGCGCTGAGAAACCCCGCAGCACGCCGTATTGGTCAAAGTGGCGCGCGACGCGACGCCCGTTCTTGTAGGTCGTGAGCAGCACCCGATGGCCTGACGCGGTGTGCAACAGCAGGTTGTCGGCAGCACCCGCCATCGCGCCAACAAGCGGTCCAGTAGTGCGCGCAAGCTTCGCCCCGGAAGAAAAGTGGTAGATCATCAACTGGCCATTGGCCGCGCGATCCGTTCGCCACACGAGCACGTCGTCGCAGCCATTGCCGTCGACATCGAACACCGCGAAGTCGCTGAGGCCTGGCGCAGCGACTCCTCGCAGCGTTCCGAGCAGGTCGCCACCGTCGGTTTCGAGCCTGAGGTCTCCGATCTCGTCGGCGCCACCGCCATACAACGACTGCAGTGCAAACAGGTCCGAGTCAGCCAGCGGCGCCGACCGCACGAATCCCGTACTCATTACCGCGTCCGTTGCGACACTGTGCCCCAGCCCTAGCACATGACCTAGTTCGTGCAGCGCGGTGCCGTAGACCGAGTAGCCATCGCGATCGTGCTCTGCATCGGCCACCCACTTGCGACCCGCATCGAAGTGCACGAACGTGCCAGGGCGCACCGGTCCCGAATGCGCAACCGCCGAGTCGGCACTAAACGGTTCGCACGCGCCGTGGTGACCTCGCCGCCAGCCCAAGGTCACGTCCGCCTTCGTTTCGGGCTCAGCCGGGACGAACGTTACGAGGCCGGTCGCCGACCACGCGGCACACGCCCTGCTCACCGCAGCGCCGAACTCGTTGGCATCGAGCGGGCCAACACGCTCTTCAATGCGGTAGGTCAACCGCTGCGGATCGGGCCATCGACCACGGATCGTGAAGTGTGGCAAGACCGGCTGTGCGGGTGTGTTTGCACCGGGCGCATCGCCACTCTGCCGGGCACCACTCTGCTGGGCACCACTCTGCTGGCCAACATTCTGTTGGCCAACACTGGGCACTGACGGGCCCGCCGGGACCTCCGGCGCGCAGCACGTGCAGCTCAGCGCGACTAGCGCACCAAGCAGAACCTTTAGATCACGGCGACTCACAGACGCCAGTGATACGCCTACAGGTCCTCGAGGAACAGGATCAGTGCGGCCTGCTCAGCAGTCGTCAAGTTCTCGTAGTTGACGCGAACCTGTTCGGCCTCACTGAAGTGCGCCAGGATGGCGCCCCGGAGATCTTCGGCGCGACCGTCGTGCATGTAGGGCGCGGTGTCCTTGATGCCCCACAAAGGCGGCGTCTTGAAGAAGCCTGCTTCCGCACCGGGTTCGGCCATGCCGCGGTAGCCAACCGGCATGACGTTGTGCAGCAGCAAGTTCGAGAACAACGGGACCGGCCCAGTCGGACTGGGAAGGCTCGGCGTGTGGCATTTCGCGCAACCGATCGAGTGGAACGTCTTCAGGCCTTCGGCCACCATGGGATCGGTCGAACCACCACGAGGCGGCGGTGGCAGCATCGCCATGAAGTGCGCGATGTCATCAACCTGCTCTTGGGTGATTTCGGGATCCGGAACACTGTCGTCATCGGCGAGGCCTGCGAAGCCGCGACCATTGTCGGGTGTCGTCAACCCGAGTTCGCCAAACATCGCATCGTTGACGAAGTCCGCCAAACGCGGGATCTGGGCCTTCCAACCGAAGCGACCGATTTCCAGGTTGCCAGCAACAGTGAGACGTCGCGCGACCCCAAAGACGCCATCACCATCGGCGTCGTTGACGTCCTCGTTGGCAGTGATGACTGCGGCAGGAATCTGGTCAATCAACCCGTGACCGATCGCCGACGGCGTCTGCCGCTGCTCGAACACATCGGCACCAAGAAGGCCCGTCGGGTATTCCTCACGACCATGAACCGACGGCGGGAACAGCTTGCTGAGCCCTTGGCCACCCGGAACATTCGTGAACGGACCGGCGCCACCATTGTCGTTGCCGAAGCGCGAGACGTTGAGTTCGAGCGAACCAGCACCACCGATTCCCGGGTCTTGGTGACAAGCGCGACAACTATCCGCATTCATCTCCGGAGCACCGAGGCCCTCAGCCAACGTGAACGGCTTGTCAAACAATGCGCGGCCGCGATCAAACTGCGGGTCCTCGCCACCAGGCCCCTGCAACAGCACGGCAGTCAACACGAACGCGCCCAAGGCGATATGAGAGAGTTGCATTAGAGGTGCCTCAAAAACTCGAGAATGTCTTCTTGTTCGACCGGTGACAGCGCCTGGAACGCAACGCGACTCGCCTCACCTTCGCCACCATGCATCAGGATCGCATCGAGCAGCGTCGGCGCGCGACCGTCATGCAGGTAAGGGGCAATGTTCGAAACGCCCCAAAGCGGCGCCGTGCGCCATTCCGCTTCGGTCGTCACCGGATCGATCGAACTCACCTGGGGCGTGCCGAAGCTGACTTGACCAGCGAGCTCCGACCCCATGTTGTGAATCAGCAAATCGGTGAACGCCTCAACCGGCCCCTTCGAGGACTCGAGCGACGGGATGTGGCAAGCGGTGCAGCCGATTTGTGCGAACGTCTGTTCGCCGCGCGTCGCCGCGTTGTTGAACACCTTCTTCTGTGGCTGCGCCAAGAAGCGCGAGAACGCGATCAAGTCACTGAGATCCTGCGTCGAAATCTCCGGGTCGGGCACGCCATCGTTGTCGGCGGTTGGTGCATTGGGCGTCGCTGAGCCCTGCATCAACGCTCCGTGACCGAAGCTCACCGTGCCGGCCGAGCCTTGCACAGGGTTACTCGAGATGCCCATCTGGTTGAACAGCGGAGCCCGCGTGAACAGTTCGATGTTGTTGGCTTGCGCCTTGGAACCGAAACGTCCCAGGCCGGCACCGTCGTTGTTGGCACGGCCGCTGATGCCATCGCCGTCGGCGTCGTCCGGATCGGCGTTCGCCAGGATCGTCGCGTCACTGATCAGCTCGAACAGGCCGGTGCCGAACACCGGGATGCCGTTGCGCTGGTCGGATGCGACCGGCACCGTAGCGATCATGTCGGGAATGATGGTGCGACCATTCTGAAGTGAGAACGGTGCGTTGATTGTCGAGCCGAAGGCCGGCACCACGGGACTCGGCAGCCCGGGCAGGTTGAAGACGAACGGCGGGAAGCCCCACGAAGCGACGTAGAAGTTCCGGTAGAGTTCGGATGCGCCGCCAGGCACCGGCTTGCTGTGACAAGAAGAGCAAGACGTCGCGTTGTAGAGCGGGCCAAGTCCCTCACTTGGCTTGAAGCGCTTCACAAACATCGCCCGGCCGCGGTTGAACGTGGCAAGTTCCTCGGTGGTCAGATCCGCACGCGGGTCGCCAGGATTGACGACCGGAATCGGATCGGGATCGGGAACGGGTTCTGGATCGGGATCGGGCTCTGGAACGACAACTGGCGGCGGGTTCGAGTGGTTCTCACACGACGTGGTCACCAAAGCGATGCTGGCGAAGAATGCGACTGCCGAGGTCTTGATAATGAGTCTATGCATGGCGACGAAACGAGGTCCCGAGGGAGGGAGCCTCCGAAGGATAGCTCAGGCCGCGGAATCTTGCTGGTGCGGACAAGTGCGAACGTTGCGCGAAACGTCGATTACAAGGCGCGTTCTCACCGTGAGAATCAATCCGGCGCAACGAAACACGGAGATGGCAGAACATAACGACTAGTACCCGGCATG
>CAXBFC010000022.1:0-31244 GCA_963974725.1 uncultured bacterium
GCGATCCTCTCCCAGGATCGCCGGCCACGAAGGGTCCCGACTGCTCAAGTTTGCCCTCTCGATTCAGCGCTGCGGTAACAGTGCCGGGCAGTCGGGACCACTCGTCCCATGCAGTGCTAGTAGACGAACGAGCGGCCAGAACTTTCCATTTGCCTTCAGTTTTTTCTGGCACTGGACGGGTTCTGGCTGCAGTTGTCCGAAGCGTGTCAGGACTCTAAAAAGATTCGAATCCGATGAAACGCTTCAGCGCGCCATACGTTGGGCGCGGACTAGCCAGTCGGGAAGCAGGTCTTGGACGCCGATTTGTTCCGCGTCGGCCTCGAATCCGAGCAGCACACGGTGGCGTAGTGCCGGCAACAGGCACGCATCGATGTCCTCTTGCACGACCGCTGGACGGCCTGCGAGCAGAGCGCGCGCTTTCGCACCAAGCAGGATGGCTTGGCCCGCGCGGGCGCTCGCGCCGTAGCGTACGAAGCGTTTGGTCGGCTCGTCGTTGCCCGCATTCGTCGGATGGGTCGCCACCACGAGTTCGGCGACAAACCGGGTCAGGTGGCTGCCACAGAGCACTTCCCGCACAAGCATCTGTAGTTGGTGGAGTTCTGCCGCGGAAACTCGCGCGGTGGTGTTCGTCACCGTAGTGCCAGTTGTGCTCGTCAGAATACGAGCAAGATCCGTTGCTGACGGGGAGCTTACATCCAGCCGAAACATGAAGCGGTCGAGCTGCGCCTCGGGTAGCGGGAACGTGCCTTCAAGTTCGATTGGGTTCTGCGTCGCGATGACGTGAAACGGCTGCGGCAACACGTGCGTCGTGCCGGCGATCGTCACCGAGCGTTCCTGCATGGCCTCCAGCAACGCCGACTGGGTCTTCGGCGTGGCGCGGTTGATCTCGTCAGCTAACACCAGGCCGGCGAAGATCGGCCCCTTTTGGAAGCGGAAGTGCCGCTTGCCGCCATCGTCGTCGATGACCTGCGTGCCGGTGACGTCGCTCGGCATCAAGTCGGGCGTGAACTGAACCCGCGAGTAATCGAGCCCCAAGCCGCTGGCGAGCGCCTTGACCAGCATGGTCTTGCCAAGCCCGGGAAGGCCTTCTAGCAGCACGTGGCCGCCCGCCAGCAGGGCGACCAACAAGTCATCGACCAGTTGATCTTGGCCGATGATCTGTTCGTGAATCTGGCTGCGCAGCGCGCCGATCTTTTCGAGCAGTGCCTGCGCTCGCTGTTGGATGTCCGTTTCGTCGTTGGTGTTGCTCATCACAGCGTCTCATGCATCCAGTGGTCGAGGTTGCGTTCGGCTGCGTCTGGCAGCACGGCGACGATCATCTTGCCGGCCTCCGCGGCTCGTTTGGCCAAGGAGATGGCTGCGAACGTTACGGCACCGCTGGCGGGGCCGAGCAACAACGACTCTTCTCGCATCAATCTTTGCGTCGTCTGTCGAGCCTGTTCGTCGCTCACGGTGATCACTTCACTCAGATCCGCCGGCGACAAGATGTCGGGGATGAACCCCGCCCCGAGCCCCGCAATGTGATGCAAGCCCGCCTTGCCGCCACTCAGTACCGGGCTTGCCTTGGGTTCGACGCCAATGACGCGAATGTCGCGAGGTGCGAAGAAGCTGGCGCAGCCGGCTGCGGTCCCGCCGGTGCCAACCGGCACGATCACGGCCTCGACTTGACCATCGGTGTCGTCCCAGATCTCGCGCGCGGTCGTCTCGGCGTGAGTGCGCGCATTCGCCCGGTTGGTAAATGCCTGCAAGCACACGGCGCCGTCGGTCGCTTTGGTCAGTGCATCGGCGCGCGCCATGGCGCCGCGCATGCCGTCAGCGGCTGCGGTCGCTACTACCTCGGCCCCAACTGCTTTGAGCAGGTCCCGGCGATCGGGGTCGATGTTCTCGGGCATCGTCAGCACGACCCGGTATCCGAGTCGTCGGCCGATGATGGCGATCGCCAGGCCAAGGTCGCCGCTACTGCATTCGACGATCGTGCCTCCCGGCTTCAGGAAGCCGCTGTCGGCAGCGTGGCGGATCATGCCGAGCGCGGCGCGATCCTTGTTGCTGCCCGACGGGTTCCAGGCATCGAGCTTGCCGACGATTCGGCTGCCCTTCGGCGAGATTCGGGCAAGATCGACCAGGGGAGTTCGTCCGATCAACCAGGTCATGTCGGCAGCAATGCGCACCATCAACGAAGCGTAGCTTGGAGTCGGGGGCAGGCCAGACGATGATGTGCAGATGGCGGTTGGGCGCAGATTCTCTTGTTGGTTGGTGATGCCGTGGTTGGTGGCGTGCTCGGCTGTGTCCCCGGATCCGTCGAAGGCCACGATCGAGGACTTGCCGGTTGTTGTTCTGAATGACGAGCAAGTTGCGAGCTGCGCCAAGCTTGAAGGCTCGGCCGTCGATGCGGTCGTCCGGCGGCGCTACGAGCAGGCCCAAGCACTTGCCAACCGGGTGCTTGCCATCAACCCACGGTCTGCCAAGGCGCGGGCGGTATTGGGCATGGTCAAGCTCCAGATGGCCTCGACTCAGCAACCAAGCGATTGGTTTTCGGTGCGAGCCGGCGAGGTCGAGATGGAACTCGCCAAGCAACTCGACCCGAACAGCGCGTTCGTCGGTTGGATGCACGCCGTGTTTTTGGCCGAGTCAGGTCACATGAGTGCCGCCGCCGCCGCCGCCGAAGAGGCTCTCGCGCGTTCGGTCGATGCGCTGCCGAGCGAGCGGGCCGCGCTACTGGGCACCGCGGGCACCTACCGCTACGAACTCGGCGAAGAGCGCGCGGCTCGGCCGCACCTCGAATCCTACGTGGCGCTTCGGCCTGACGATTCCGCCGCGCACTTCCGACTTGGTTCGAGTTTGCTCAGCATCGCGAAGACACCTCAGGGCAGTCCGCCTCCGTACTCGACTGCACAAGCCGAAGCCGAAGCTGCAGCCGTCGCGTTCGAGCGGTGCTTTCAGCTGGCACCGGGTGATGTCGATGCCGGCCTGGCTGTCGCGACCGCTTGGATTCGCGCCGCCGAACTCGCCAACCTGCAAGGCAGCGAAGCCAAGCAACAACGCGATGAGCTGTATGCAAAGGCACGTGACTACTTGCAGAAATTGGTGACTCCGTTTCCGAAGAACCCGGAGATCTACTTCCGACTTGGCGTGCTCGCGTCGCTTCAAGACGAGCCGAGTGCCGAGTACATGACGTACCAATACCTGACGGCCCTCGACCTCGATCCGAATCACGTCGGCAGTTTGCTCAATCTGGCCGGCCTGATGATCGCCGAAGGTGAAGTCGAGGCCGCGCGTTCGCTGATGATTCGTGTGATGGCCACAGGCGGTGGGTCCGCTGATCTGACCAACAAGGAACGCGAACGCATTGGGCGTTGGTTGCGGGAGTCCAGCAAGCCAGTTGAGGGCGGTGCGCCGAAGGGTGGTGCCGCTGAGAAGAGTGGTGCCGCTGAGAGTGGTGCCGCTGCTGGCAGCGGCGCTGGCAAGAGCGCTGCTGGCGAACGGGCAGCATCTGGCGGATAGCTGCCGTCTGCGGGCGATCCCGCTAGTTGGCAAAAGCCCACCTGGGCTCGCGCGCCGCAAGCATTGGGACTGCTCGCGAGGATCGAAGCCTCGAGGCATCGAAACCCCGAGGCCCCAAACCCCGAGCGCCCAAACCCCGAGCGCCCAGACCCCGAGTGCTGAACCCCGAGCGCCCAAGTCCCGCGGAACTAGATCCCGAGGATGCTGTAGCCAGCGTCGACGTAGATCACCTGACCGGTGATGCCACCTGACATCGGCGACAGCAAGAACGCGGCAGTGTTGCCGACGTCCGCTTGATCGACGTTGCGACGCAGTGGCGCCTTTTTGGCCATCGACTCGAGCAGCGTGCCGAAGTCGCCGACGCCCATTGCGGACACGGTCTTGATCGGGCCGGCCGAGATCGCGTTGACGCGCACACCCTTGGGGCCGACGTCGTTGGCGAGGTAGCGCGTGCTCGCTTCGAGCGCGGCCTTCGCAACACCCATGACGTTGTAGTTCGTTACGACCTTTTCGGCGCCGTAGTAGCTGAGGCAGATGACGCTCGCGTCGCGGCCTGCCATCATCGGCAGCGCGCCCTTGACCAAGCCGATCAGCGACCAGGCACTGACTTGCTGAGCCAACGCGTAGCCTTCCCACGACGTGTCGACGAAGTTGCCGCCGAGTTCTTCGCGCTTGGCGAATGCGATCGAGTGCACGATGCCGTCGATGCCATCCCACTCTTTGCCGAGTGCTGCGTAGAAGCGTTCGATGTCACCATCGACGGCGACGTCGCACGGCGCCATGAACGGTGGCTCTTCAAACTCGCCGGCGAGTTTCTTGACCGAATCGCCCATGCGATCGTTTTGGTACGCAAAGGCCAACTTCGCGCCTTCGCGATGCAGGGCAAGTGCGATGCCCCAAGCGATCGAGCGCTTGTTGGCGACGCCGAAGATCACGACATTCTTTCCAGTCATCAGGCCCATAGTTCTGTTCCTCGTCTCAGCGGCGGGTGCGAAAAGTAGGGCGGCCACGATAGCGCGCCGCGGGTCTGGGTCACGCCTCGAGCGGGCGCGACTGCGGGAAGACCTGTCGGAAGACCTTGCGCGAAGGAGTCGTCCAGGGCGTGTCCTGATCCAGGGAGAACCACTGGAGCTGCCCGATTCTGCGGACCGTGGCTGTGTGCGCATGCATCGTGATGCGGTGGTGGGTGATGGCGTGGCGAATACTGGCCAGCTGCTCCCCAACCGTCACCGAGGCTGCGAAGTGCTTCAGAATTGCCGCTTTCAGGTCATCCGGGTCGCAATCACGCAGCACACCGGGCCCCGGCAGCTCGATCTGGCCGGCGTTTGGCTGGTCCGCTGCGATCCGGTAGCCGAGCGCCTTGCCGGCCTTGTGCACGACGACGGCTCGCGAAGTGACCTCGACGGCCTTGCGCGGGGCCTTCTTGACCGGCAATTGCTCGGTCCGTCCATCTCGCTTGGCGACGCAATCCTTGGCGATCGGGCATTCGCCGCAGCTTGGCGACGTCGGCGTGCACACGGTCGCGCCGAGCTCCATCAGCGCCTGGTTGAAGTCGCCGGCCCGGTCTTGCGACATCCAGCCGAGCACGACCTCGCGAATGGCCCGGCGGGCGGGGCCGGTGCCGATCGGGGCGTCGAAGCCGCGATGGCGCGACACGACCCGTTCGACATTGCCGTCGACGGCCGGTTCGGGGTGGCCGAACGCGATCGAAGCGATGGCTCCGAGCGTGTAAGGCCCGACACCAGGCAGCGCCGACAATTGCTCCAGGTCACTGGGCACGGTGCCGCGGTGCTCGTCGGCGACGCGGCGGGCGCCGTCGCGCAGCAGCCGGGCGCGGCGGTAGTAGCCGAGCCCGCGCCACGCGACCATGACCTCGTCATCGTTCGCCTTCGCAAATTCGCGCGGCTCGGGATATTTGGCCATAAACCGGGCGTACGGTTCGCGAACGGCCTCGACGCGGGTTTGCTGCAGCATGATCTCGCTGACCCAAATGCCCCACGGGTCGCGGTTGCGACGCCATGGCAGGTCACGCTGCACGCGGTCAAACCAGGCCAGCAGGCGGGCGGCCGTGTTGCCCAATCGATCAGTCCCCGAGACGGGCTGCGTCGGTCGGCGGGGTGTCGAGCTCAAGGCCGAGGCGATCGCGTAGGTCCTGCTCCGCTTGCTCGAGCAGTTCGTTGAGCGCTACGGCGTCGTCCTTTTCGGCGACCAGCACGATGCGGATCGTCCGGGCCATCATCGTGCCCTGGACGCGGGTCCGCAGGCTGATGTCTGGATGCTTGGCCGAAATGTCAGCCAGCACCCTGCTGATCTGGGACTCATCGTGGCCGTGGTAGTCGACGGCTCGCTCACCGCGCACCGTGTCCGGCCCGGCGGCGGCCATGACCGGCAGCACGAACGAAGTGAAGAATCGCTGCATCTCGGCCGGCACACCCGGCAGCAAGAAGATCGTCGTCGGGCCGTGATCAAGCTGCACTGCGGGCGAGGTGCCAACCGTGTTTTCGTAGCAGGTGGCGCCCTTTGGCAGCATGGCCATGCCTTGGCGCGCTTCGGTCATATCGGGGTTCGAAATGATCTGCTTGGCAAACAGCCGCCGGTAGGCGTTTGCCACGTATTCCATCGCCTTTTTGTTCTCCTCCAGCTTGAGCCCGGCGGCGTTGGCGAGGCAGCCACGGGTGTTGTCGTCCCAGTTGGGCCCCATTCCGCCCGTAACCAGCACAAACGTGGGCTTCTGCTCGATCGCCCACTTGAGCGTGGCAACCATCTCGGCCTCAACCCGGTCGACGACCTGGATCGTCCGGACCCGGTAGCCGATGTCGTCAATTCGGTTGGCGATGAAGGCGGCGTTGCGGTCCACGACGGAGCCTTCGAGGATCTCGCGGGAAACGACCAGAATGATGACGCTCTTATCGAACAAAAGTTGGACTCCGGGGGGTGCAGATGGGTGGGTTGGTCGTGCGAATCAGGCCTGGCTGAGCGGACCACTGTATAGGTTTGTCAGCAATGTTGAAGCGGCTGCCCAAGAGGGCAAGAATGGTCCCTTCTGAGTCCGTTCCAAGTCCGACCACCGCCCGCACATGACTGACACGATCCCGCCCGATGGCGGACGCATCACCGATCTCCTGCTCGAACGGGAGATGCGCGAGAGTTACCTCAACTACTCGATGAGCGTGATCCTGAGTCGCGCCCTCCCCGATGCGCGCGACGGCCTCAAGCCGAGTCAGCGCCGCGTGCTCGTGGCGATGAACGACCTCAACCTGGGGCCGCGCAGCAAGCACCGTAAGTGTGCCAAGATCTGTGGTGACACGTCGGGTAACTACCACCCGCACGGTGAGTCCGTTGTCTATCCGACGTTGGTCGGCATGGCGCAACCGTTCTCGACGCGTTATCCGTTGGTCGACAGCCAAGGTAACTTCGGCGCGATCGACGGCAGTCCGCCGGCCGCGATGCGATACACGGAAGCGCGCATGGGTCACCCGGCGACGCACTTGCTCGAAGACCTCGACAAGGAAACCGTCGACCTCACCGAAAACTACGACGGCACGCGCATGCAGCCGGTCGTGTTGCCGGCGCGTTTCCCTGCGCTGATCTGCAATGGTTCGACGGGCATCGCCGTTGGCATGGCGGCCAGCCTCGCACCACACAACCTCCGGGAAGTCGCGCGCGCACTCGAGAAGCTCTACGACAATCCGGACGTCACGCTCGATGAGTTGCTGACGATCGTGCAGGGACCGGACTTCCCGACGGGCGGCACGGTCATGGGGCGCTCCGGCATCCGCAACGCGTATGCGAGCGGTCGCGGCCAGGTTACTTGCCGCGCCAAGTACCACGTCGAAGAGAAGAAGGGCCGAAAGCAACTCGTGTTCACCGAGGTGCCGTTCCAGGTCAAGACGACGACGATCCTTGATCGCATCAAATACCTCGTCAAGAACGGCCAGATCGACACGATCTCGGACGCCAACGATGAGACCAACAACCGTGTTGGTTTGCGTCTTGTCGTCGAACTGAAGAAGGCTGTCGAAGACGAGATCGTCACGGTCAACCAGCTGTTCAAGCTGTCGCCGCTGCAGAGCACGTTCTCGATCATCAACCTCGCAATCGTCGATGGCCGGCCGCGCACGCTGCCGTTCAAGGCGATGCTGGAGTGCCACCGCGACCACCGCATCGACGTCATCAGGCGTCGCACGCGCTACTTGCTGCGCAAGGCAGAAGAGCGGTTGCACATTCTCGATGGTCTGCGCCTCGCGGTAGGCAACATCGATGAGGTCATCAAGATCATCCGTGCGTCGGCCAACTCCGACGAAGCACGACAGCGCCTGATTGCCCGATTCGAGCTCTCAGACATCCAATCGCGTGCGATTCTCAGCATGCGCTTGTCGGCGCTGACTGGCCTCGAAATCGAAAAGCTGGACGCTGAGTACAAGGAAGTGTCCGACAAGATCACCTACTACAAGACGATCCTCGCCGACGACGATGTGCTGTTTGGCCTGATGCGCGACGACCTTCGCGAGATGGTTGAGCAGTACGGCGACGATCGCCGCACGATCATCAGCGACGAAGAGGTCGGCAACTTCATCGCCGAAGACCTCATCCCGGAAGAGATGATGGTCGTGACCGTCACGCACCAGGGCTACATCAAGCGCACCGCGCTCGATCAGTACCGAACACAAGGTCGCGGCGGCAAGGGTGTCAGTGGCGCAGACTTCAAGGAAGGCGACTTCCTGATCAATCTGTTCGTCGCGTCGACGCACGACTACCTACTGTTCTTCACCGATCGTGGGCGGGTCTATTGGAAGAAGGTCTACGAGCTTCCTAGCTACGGCCGAACTGCCAAGGGACGTGCGTTGGTCAATGTTGTCGAGACACAAGAAGACGAGAACATCACCAAGATCATGCGCGTCGACCAGTTCGACGAAGACCGCTTCCTGATCAGTGCGACCATCAAGGGTCTCGTCAAGAAGACGCCGTTGAATGCCTACAGCCGTCCGCGTGCTGGCGGCATCATCGCGCTCGGTCTCGACGAAGGGGACTCGCTCGTTGGCGTCAACATCTGCAAGGCCGACGACAGCATCGTGCTCGGCACCAAAAACGGTATGTCGATTCGCTTCGACCAGTCGGGTGCACGTGCGATGGGTCGCAGCGCAGTCGGTGTTCGTGGCATCCGCCTCGATGCGGACGACGAAGTCTGCGACATGGTCATCACCGACGGCACTGGCACGCTGATGACGATCTGTGAAAACGGCTACGGCAAGCGCACCAAGGTCGAGGAGTACCGTTCGCAGACTCGTGGCGGCAAGGGCATCATCGATATCCGCGCCACCGAGCGAAACGGCAAGGTCGTCAACCTGTTGTCGGTCACCGACGAAGACGAAGTCATGATGATCACCAAGGACGGACAGATTGTTCGCACCGCGGTGAGTGGCGTCAGCGTGATCGGCCGCAACACGCAAGGGGTGCGCTGCATCTCGCTGCGCAAGGAAGACAAGCTCGTCAGTGTCGCGCGCATCCCGCAAGAAGAGCCTGTGGTGGGTGCCGATGGGGATGTGCCGGAGGCTTCCGGTGACGGTTCCTCGAGCGATGATTCTCCGAGTGACGGCCCGTCGGCGCCGGACGCTCCGCCGGCCCCGGACGCAACTCCGGACGATGGGCCCGATTCGACCCCCGACAGCACGCCAGAAGGCCAAGAATAATGGGTGCCTATCTGGCCAGGTTGACCGCCGACATGAAGGCCGCGATGCGCGCCGGTGAGAAAGAAAAGCTCACCGTCGTGCGCATGTTGATCAGCGACATCAAGAAGAAGGCCGAAGCCGACGGTGGGGACCTCTCCGACGACGCCGAGGCTGCGATCCTGCAGCGGTCGGTCAAGATGCGTTCTGACACCATCCAGCAGGCCAAGGACGCCGGCCGCGACGAGATCGTCGCCAAGGAGGAGGTCGAGATCGAATGGGTCAAGGCCTACCTGCCGCAGCAGATGACGGCCGACGAGGTCAACGCCAAGGTCAAGGAGGTCGCCGACGCGATCGACTTCCAAGGTGGCAAGGACACCGGCCGCTTCATGAAGGAGTGGATGTCCAAGTACAAGGGCCTCGCCGACGGCAAGTTGGTGCAGGCGGCGCTGCGTGACTTGAGTTAGGGCAGCCTGAATTCGGACGGCCTGCATTGGGGCGGCCTGAGTTGGGGCTGCCTATTCGGGCAGGTCCTGGTTCGGGCCGGTCCTGGCTACTTGCGCCGCTGATACATGTAGGGCGAATGCGCGGCGCGGCCGAGCAGTGGCTTGATCCCAGTTGGTTCGCCGATTGCGAATCCAGGCTGCCGCACGTAGCCCGGTAGACCCGCACCGAACAGGACTTCAAACCCCTCAGCGCCGACCTTGTCGACCAGGATCGCTGCGAAGCGCTTCTCGGCAAGTGCCTGGACCGGGTTGGCGATCAGCGCGGCGAGCGCCTCGCGGCCACGTTCTGGTAGGTGTGCGAGCTTGGTCGGATCCGCCAATGCCGAGAGGTCGAACAAACCGGTCGGCAGTTTCGGCAGCATCTGCATGACATCGAAGATCGCCTGGCCGTGGGCTCCGGTGCCCTTGCCGGCGCGATAGGCAATGTGGCCATGCGCAGGGATCCAGACCGGGCCGTCTTGGGCTTCCACCACGGCACGAAGTTCATCGTGCGCCTTCCGGTGCGCTGCGGACGGCAACAGGGTCACGCTCGGACTGCGCTGCCAGGCTTCGTAGCCGAGCCATGCGAACTGCACGATCAGCACGACGGGACCCACGATGCGCATCACCTTGCACGAATGCGCGGCGGCAATCGGGCCGAGCACGCAGGCGCTGGCAAAGCCGTACATCATCACGTTGTCGAAGCCGCCAACGTGCATGCGCGACAGCCACGAACACGCGATGCCGCCACTGCCAAAGGCCGCCAAGTAGAGCCATTTGCCGGTTGCAGCGCGCACGCCTGCCAAGAAGCCGAACAAGCCGAGCGCGACCAGCGGCGTCATCGGCACGATGTCTTCGGTCCAAAAACCGAGCTTGCGGTCCCCGACCCAGCCGTGATGTTGCGGCATCTGGAACAAATACAGCGTCGACCAGCCGTCGGAGAACAGGTGTAGCAAACCAATCGACGCGCCCATTGCCGCGACGGAGACGAGGCCAAAGCGAATCGCCACGCGCCAATTCCATAGCAGTGCTCCGACGCCAACGGCCGGTAGCCACATCAGTGTCGACTGCTTGGCCAACAGTGCCGTCGCGGCTAGCAAGCCGGCCCAGAGCCAGTTGTGCTTGCCGCCATGGCGAAGTTGGTAGGAGGTCGCGAGGCACAAGAACACGAACAAGGAGTCGTTGCGGGCCAGGTCATACCACCACGCCAACCACCCGTAGCCGGCAAAGAACAGCCCCGCAGCGACCAATCCGGGCACGGACTGGTTGGTCTCTTTGCGCACCCAACGATCGATGAGCATGGCACTGCCGATCGAAAACAGCACCGCGACCAAGCGCAGCGCCAGCACGCCGTCGAGCCCCAACTTCATGCCGAGTCCACCGAGCCAGAACAGCAGTGGCGCATAGAGAAACGGCACGTGTTCCGCCTGCGGTTCGCAATACAGCGGCAACCCATCGGCGACGCGCGAGGCATGGTCGGCGAGCGCACCTTCCATCCATTCGAGTTCGTGCGGATAGAGCAGTCGCTGGCTGACCGCGAACAAGAACGCGACGGTTGCGACGGCAGCGAGCAGTAACAATGCCCACCACAGCGGTGAGGTTCTGGTCGGTGACGGGTTCGCGGCGGACGAGGACATGCGACAGAAGCATAGACCGCGCTATGCTTGCGCGCCTGTCATGCGTGCTTTGCTCGCCATCGTGCTTTTACTTGTAGTCGGCACCGTTGCGTTCCTCTTGTGGGGAGCGGGCGGAGATCTACCGATGCCGCCCGGTGGCACCGGTGCGATCGAACATGGCGGCAACCCGTCCCCAACCGGCGGGCCGACGCCGCCCATCGACGTGCCGCGCATCAGGCAGCTACCCGACGGTGTGGTCGCGACCCGCACCGAGCCTGAGACCATCGATCCAGAAGGCCTCGCAGACCAGGCGACAGCCTGTTTGCGCGTCATCGACCACCTGTCGGAGAAGGTCATTGCCGGCGCGTTTGTGCGCAGCAGGCACAACGGCGCCGACATCGCGTTCACCGACGAACGTGGCCTGGCGAGTTTGCCGTTGGCTGCCCCAACCCAGATGGCGGTCGTGATGGACGGCTACTTGTTGCGGTTGGCGCCGGTGCAATTGGGTTCGAGTGAAGCCGAACCTCAGGTCATTCGTTTGGTGCCCGATCGCTGGTCACTGCGTCGACGGTTTGCGTTCGTCGATCCCGACGGCAAGGTGGTCAACGAGGTGTTCGTGCGGGTGAAGCCGATTGGCAAGCCGCCGAGTGCGCGCATTCCGGTGCCAGCTGGCGATGCCGTGCTGCAACGCGCCTGGACCGAGCACACGACGTTGGCGACGCTCGCAGCCAGTCGCGATGTCGCAGTGCAGCTCGGCAGCTATAGCGAAGACCGCGTTCACCAACTGACTGGCCGCGCGCCCATGATTCGCTTCGCGGTGCCTGGCAGTTTCGTGCTCGAAGCAGCGACCACGAACGGGTTGGTCGCAAACGTCGAGGTGGCGGTGATTCCTGGTTCGGAACCGCCGGCGCAAGTCGTCAACATGACTGCCGGTGCTTCGATTCGCGGGCGCGTCAGCAACTTGGCCGGCAGTCCACTGGCCGGAGCCGAACTCACGATGCAAGGCGGTGAACCTCTCGGCTTGCGAGCGACCACACAGGCGGACGGCACGTTCGCGATCGGTCCGCTGCGGATCGGGTCGGCGACCCTGTTGGTGCGACACGGAACGCATGCTCCCGTTGCACACGGACCGGTTGCTTCACCGAGCAAGGACCTGCAAATCAAACTCACGCCGCTCACGCGCACGCCCTTGCGCGGTCGCGTTCGTGCACGCCCCGGTCTCGCAGCAATCGCCGAGGCGACGGTCGTCTGGCAAGTTGCTGGAGGGGCTGCAATCAGCACCAAGACGGCCGCAGACGGCACTTTCGAGTTGCAGGCCGCCGGCGACATCGCGAGCAAACTCATCGTGCAAGCACCAGGCTACGTTCGCTACTCCGAGCTTGTCGAGCCCAACGCAGCGTTCGCCGACTACGACGTTTGGCCGGCGGATCGTGCGACGCGTGTTGCCAACGGCACGACCGCTGCACTCGAAGGTGTCGTCATGGGCACGAACGGTTGGCCGCTCGCTGGTGCCTCCGTTCGCTGGCGCCCAGACAACGTCACCGGTGTTTCCGGAGTGCCCGGCCGTCGCGTGCTCGAAGGCGCCGTGTTGCAGTTGCCCGGCGTGGCGACGACCGACGCGAACGGCGTATTCGTCATCGAGACCAATCAGTTTGGCAATGGCATGCTCTCTCTCGTGTCGGATCCCTCACGACACGTCGCGGCCACCGCGATCGCTGGCCAGAGCAAGAAGGGCCTCAACCTGCAGCAATGACTCCGAAACCCTGGACCAAACTCGGCGACGAAACCCTCGCTCGCCACCTCGTGTTCCGTGTGCGTCGTTCGCGTCAGCGTTCGCCGCGCACGGGCGCTGAGATTCCGTTCTTCCTGATCGACACGGCCAATTGGGTCAACATCCTGCCGATCACTGAGGATGGCGAGATCGTCTTCGTGCGCCAATGGCGACATGGTAGCGAACGGGTCTCGTTGGAACTTCCTGGCGGCCTGATCGATCCGGGCGAAGACGATCCGCTGCAAGCTGCGATGCGCGAATTGCGCGAGGAGACCGGTCACGAGGCCACGCAATGGGTGTCGCTCGGCGACAACAACCCCAACCCCGCGATCATGAGCAATCGCTGCTTCGTCTACCTGGCGACCGGTTGCCGACCGGTGGGGGAGTTGCAACAGGACCAGGGCGAAGACATCGAAGTCGTCAACGTGCCGGTGCAGGAACTCGATGGCCTGATCCGCGAGGGGGGGATTGACCACGCCATTGTGCTAGCAACGATCGCACTTTGGCGGGCGCACGCGGCTGGATCGCCCGAATAGCCTCGAATTGCGGCATAATCCTAGCGTCTTCGGCTACCACGGCCGGTCGACCGAGGATTCATGCAGCGCCAACTCATTCCAGCTATCATTCTTTTAGTCGCCGCCGTAATTGCGGGTATTTGGTGGCTTTACAGCGACCCTGTCGCGCCACTGCCGCCGGCGCCGACCGATATCGAGGAAGCCAATGGTGGCGGCGTTGAGATGGTGCCTGCCGTTGGCGACGTCGATGGGGGCGCGCGCAACAACAACCTGCGCGAAGCCGTGCTCGTCGGCAACAGCGAGCTGCTCTCCGATCCGGACATCCGCAAGGCGCTTTGTGGCTTCAAAGGCCGGGTCGTCAACCACCTGAAAGCACCCGTTGCCGACTGTGGTGTGCGCATTTACCGCGGCGCGATGGATTCACTCCTGACGCAGACCACGGACCTGTTTGCCGACCAGAAGGACTTCGAGCCGGAATACATCGCTGGCGAAGTGCAGACCGCGGAAGACGGCCGGTTCTTGATGACGGGTGTGTGGCCGCGCGGCTTCTACCTGATGTTTGCTGGTCTGGGCACGGATGCACCAACGCACCAGGTGATCACCAAGGCACCGTCGCCGGGCGAGATCGTCGACCTCGGCGACGTGGTGCTCAACGAAGCCGGCGTCATCGTCGGCGAAGTCTACGACTCGGATGGCAACGCCATGGCCGGCGCGTTGGTGCGCGCCGCCGACATCCCTGGCGCGTTGGCCGCGTTCTTCCCAGCGGAACGATTCGATCCAGAAGGTGCGGTGCTGATTCGCGAACCGCGCGCCCCGGTGCAAGTCTTGAAGATGCCGCCGTGGGTCAAGGAAGCATTTGAGCACCTGCCGATCCCAACCACGCGCACCGATCTCGAAGGCAAGTTCCGCCTCGTCGGGGTCATGCCCGGCAGCAACATGTTGGCGACGACGGCCCGCAACTTCTTGTCGGACGTCAAGGGGAGCGTGAACGTTCGCGCTGGCCAGGTGAAGGACGTCGGCCGCATCCGTCTGCGCGAGGGCGAAGAGCTCTACGCCAAGGTGCTGGACGAAAAGGGTAAGCCCGTTGCCGGTGCCGAAGTCATCGCCGGCTCGACGCTGTCACTTGTGCCTATAGACCTCGCGAGCTACCTCGGTGAGACCAATGCGCAAGGCGAGATCGACGGCATGGGTTTCTCGCCGGGCAAGGTCACCATCGCCGCGCGCCGTTCAAAGAACCACGCGTGGGTGCTCGCCGAGCCGCAGTCGATCATCTCGGATGTCATCGTCACTCTGCCGGCGCAATACAGCATCACCGTCTCGGTGCAGATGGCAGATGGCGCGCCGGTCAAGGACGCGCGCTTCCGTTTGTTGCCCGGCAAGAAGGGTGAGGGCGCCGCCGAGATGTTCATGCTGGGATTCTCCAAGCCGATCAATCTCAAGAACTGCATGACCAAGGTTGAGGACGGCGTCTGGCGCGTCACGGGTCTCAACAAGGGCTACTACACGATGCTCGCCGAAGTCGAAGGATTGGCGAGCGGCGTCGAAGGCGTGCACCTGGAAGAAGCCGACGGGCAGTGCACCATCAAGCTCGATCCGCCCAACCTGTTTTCGGTGTTGGTTGTCAACCAAGACGACCAACCGATCCGCAACGCCGCCATCTTTGCCCAGGCACGCGGCGAGCATGTGGTGGAGATGCCGATCAACTGTGGTCGCACCGACAAGGAAGGCCGCGTCAAGATCAACAAGATCAAAGGCACCAAGCTGCGCGTAAGCGCCGATCATCCGCTTTGGGGCGTCGTGCACGGCGAGACCAAACCCGATGAAGAGTTGGTGCTGCGCCTGGTTGCGCCCGGTTCGCTGCACGGCGTGCTCAGTGAAAACGGCAAGCCGCCGCTGCCGGGCAAGTTCACCGTTGCCGTCATGTGGCGCCGCAATGGTGGCGCTCGCGGCCCTCTCGAAAACACGCCGCAGTTGATTACTGCCGGTCTTGACGGCTCGTTTACGGTCGGTTCCTTGCAGCCAGGCCAATACAGCGTCTCGGCACTCAGTTCGCTGGATACGCTGCGTTCGCCCGGCGCGGTCTTCGATATTGCGCAGTCGATGTACGTCAACTCTCCCAGCATGTCGAACGAGCGTGTCGACGTCGTCTCGGGCCAGGTCGCCGAAGTGCGTCTGGAGGTTGGCAAGAAGCCGATTGAAGGACCGACGGCGCAGCTGACTGGCTCGGTCATGGTCAATGGCCGTGTTGCCAATGGCTACGCGATCATGGCTCGCACGAGTAGCCGGATGATTGAGGCTGGCCCAGGAGGTGGAGGCCCCACCAGAGTCGGCGGTGGTCGCTTCGGCGGCGTTGTCGATGAGCGCGGTCGCTTTGACCTCGGCACGATCTCGGCTGGCGATGTCACTGTCAGCGTCAGCGGCAACGAAGACGGCATCTTCATGGGCCGCAATAACAGCATCTGGTCGCAGACGATCAAGGTGGCCGAAGGCGAACAGCGCGACCTGACCATCGACATCACGACCTCGGTGCTGGCCGGCAACGTCTACTTGCCCGATGGCAGTCCCGGTGCGCGAGTGTTCATCCAAGCGCGAGGCCGGCTCAAGGTGGATGGCGAACTAGGCGGCAGTTCGCGCCAGAGCATGGTGACCAAGGCCGATGGCTCGTTCAAGTTCAGTCAGGTGCCGGAAGGCATGTGGGGGCTCGAGTTCCAGTCCAGGGATGGCGACAACCGTTGGCGGGCCAAGCTAGAGAATATCGCGGTTGGACCCGGTGCCACGTCCGATTCGCTACGGGTGGAGATGGTCGCGCAGATGCTCGTCAAGGGTCGCGTGGATCTTGCCGCGCTACCTGAGAAGCCGCGCTGGGGCTACTTGGTATTCCATCGTCTGAAGCCCGGCGACGCGCCAACGGCGAACGGCGACAGTCAAAACGGTATCAGCTACCGCGGCAACGGCGAGTTCGTCGCCGACGATCTGACCGCGGGTCGATGGCGCGTAGTGCTGCACACTCAAGGCAAGGACAGCAAGGAATATGAGTGTGGCGTCTTGAACGTGCCGCCGGCTGGTTTGGTTGACGTGGTGCTTGCGCCCCAGATTCGATAAATCCTTTCGATAGGCCGCGGCTTGGCTTTGGCGGTCCATTGCCAGCCCGCGCGAGCAAAGCCGTTTTGCCGCGAACGGTCAGCCGAGTTTGGCGGCGCCGGTCTGCGTCATCGAGAACTGGAGTCCAGCGATCACGTTGGTGGCCGAATCCGTTTCCAGCCCGACCAACATGCCGCATTGGAACGGCACTGACAGGTGCGTGTGACCGGTTAGTAGCGAGCCGAGCAAATAGCCGAGCAGCGGCTCATGCCCGACCAACGCGACACTGGTCGTTCGTGACAACAGCTGGCCCTCCAACACAGTCAAGGCTTCGTCGGTGCGACCGTGCGGCACCAGTTTGGGCTCTTCGCGCAGTTCGCCTTGATAGCCAACGGCGCTGGCGAACACAGCTGCGGTTTCTCGCGCTCGCCGGTAGGGGCTGGTGAGCACCAATTCAGGCGGGGCCATGATCTTTTTCCACGCAGGGCCAGCTCGAGTGAGCCGATCCATGCCGTCGCTCGTTATGCCGCGTTCTTCATCGGCACACCCCGGACCAGGGGCCTCGGCGATCCCGTGACGAAGCAGGTAGATCCACATGGCGGCAGCGAACGGTATCGTAGTTGGCGTGGCAACCCCCCAAAACGCCCAGAACCAGAACCACAAGAATCAGGACGGCAAGATTCCAAACGAAACGAACAAGAACTCGTCAGCGCGCAAACGGCGCCGACCGCTGCCTGCTGGTCGGCCGTTCCTGATCACGATCCTGGTCGCCGCTGCTGGCGCGGCGTCGTGGTTGGCATACGACCACTACCGCGAGAGCCACGTCACGTTGATGTTTGCCAACGGCGAGCAACCTGTGCCGCCGCTCGAGTTGACGTTCTATCCCGAACAGCTCGCCTTCACGTCGCCATCGCCGCCGCCAGCATTCGGCGAGCATCGCATCGAAGACCAGACCAGCATCGACATTGGTGAGGACCTCGTGCCGGGCCACGGCGTCGTTCGCTATCGCGGCGAAGGAATCGGTGCCGGGTTCGCCTACATCAAACTTGGCCAGAAGCCGTCGACGATCCAGTTGCACGCGCCGCAAACCTTGCGCGGCCGAATTGGCGAACCGATTGGCTATTGGTTCATGGGTTGGCGTTGCGCGGGAGTCCGTCCGGTCGCGAACGCCGAAGTGGTCATCATGGGAGGCGGCGAGCATGGCGTCGATTTGGCGACCACACATACCGATGCCGAAGGCCGGTTCACGCTCAGTGGTTTTGATGGCCAACTGGATGCGCTTGGCTTGCGCGTGCGCGCCCCGGGCTTTGTCATCGTGCACGAACACGTCGACAACTTGGAACAGCACGCCGGCGAACGCGCGATCATCGCGTTGACCCCCGCCGAACCACGCAGCGGTCGACTCGAAGTAGCCGACGGCATCGACGCCTCTGCGCTGCGATTGCTCGCGCGCGGCCTGCCGGGCGCGGACACCGTCGCCGCCGCCGACGGATCGTTCACCCTGGACCACATCCCCAACGATCTCGAGGCCCGCATCGTGGTGCATGGCATGGCCGACAACTGTGCGCAAACGCCGGCGCGCACCAAGCGCGGCGACGTCGCCACCGTGTCGGTTGTCGCAGGCGCCACGCTCGAAGGTCAGGTTCTGGACCATCAGATGCAGCCGGTGCCGGGGGCACTGGTTTGGGTTGGCAACGAGGCTGCCGTTCGTGCGGATGCCCGCGGCAACTACCGCCTGGTGCAAGTGCTCCCGGGCGAGACGACCGTCACCGCGCAGCTCAAGACCGGCCGCGGCTCGCGCACAAGAACCAAGCTGGGCCTTCGAACCGTGAAGCTTGAGCCACGCCGTCATCACACCGATATCGACGTCACCCTGAACCGCTAGACACCCTGAACCGCTAGAAACCCTGAGCCGCTAGAGACCCTGAACCGCCAGATCAATCGATGCGCACTACGATGTCCTTGTTGCTGCTGGGCGCAGCTGTTCTCTGTCGCTGGCAGGATCCCCAACCGGTGGCGCAAGATCCGGTCAAGCAAGAACCGGCGAGCAAGCAAGTTGCCGCCAAACAAGAACCGGCGAAGCAAAATCCTGCTGAGAAGCCCACCGACAAGCAGGCGCAGAAGAAGGTTCCAGGCAAGCCGGATCGCAGTCCGCTTGAAGGCGTCTATCGCTTGCGCAAGCGCGTCACCAACGGCATCCCTGACGCCAAGCCAAATAAGGGCTACCTTGCGATCACCAGCCGCCACTTGTTTTTGAGCTTGGCGTCCGCCGGGCTCGATGAAACGCTGCCGCTACTGCACTCGGGTGTGCGCGAGTGGATCAAGGTCGGCGCCGATGTTCGCACGACGGCCAAACTGGACTACTACACAGATGGCGATGGAGTCATTCACCAGACACCGGAGGGAAAACAGGAGGTGCGCCGCATCGAACTTGTGCTTGGCGGTGTGCGCGTGATGCAGGGGCCGCATTCGTGGCTTGAGTTTGAGCGCGTTGAGTAGCTGGGGCTATTTCGAATCGGGATCTGACTCGGACTGGGTGTCCGGCCGTGTGTTCTATTGGGGCTTCGAATCGGGCTTCGACTTGCTCTTCGACGAACGCCGCAGCGCGCGCAGTTCGGGCGATCCCAGCGCGATGTGCGTCAATACATAGACCAGCATGCCGGCGCCGATCGGCAGCATCAGGTTGCCGCTGGCGCGCATCAGCAGCGACGCATCGTCGGGCGCGATGCGAAGAAGCGGCAAAACGGCGCACATGGCGGCAGTCGCTATCAACGAACGCACCCATGCCTTGGTGAGGGTGTTGGTGTTGTTGGGCGCGGCGTGGCGGTGGAATTTGCGAGACAGAATCGCTGCGTTGCAGATGGACGTGATAGTGCTCGACAGCGTCAGTGCCGCCGTTCCCATGCCGGTCGTCAACAGTAAGGTGACGCTGATGAGCAAGTTGGCTACCACCAGCTTCGCAGCGGTGCGCGCTGGCGTCGACGTGTCGCCGACCGCGTAGAAGGCGCGCGCATACAGTTGCGCGAGGCCAAGGAATGGCAAGCCGGCGACCAGGCATGCGGTCGTCAGCACGGTCGGCGCAATGTCGTCGCCGCCAAACTTGCCGCCGACAAACAGCACGTTGACAACATCGTCTGCCAACAGAATCAGGCCCGCCGCCGCCGGCAGCGTGACCAGGATCGTGGCAGCCGCCGACATGTCGAGCGTGCCCCGCATCTTGGTGCGAACCAGATCATCCGCCTCGCTGGCAAGCTTGGGGAAGACCGCGACCGCTACCGACATCGCCGTCAACGCATGCGGAAACAGCAGCAAGCGGTTGGCGAGGTAGACGTAGGTGACGGCGCCTGGCGCGATCAAGTAGTAGGCCAGCAGTTGGTCGAGCAGGCTGCTGATCTGATTGAGCGACATGCCCAACACCGTCGGTCCCATTGCCAAGAACACCGCGAACGCCGTCGTGCCGCGCTTGGGCAAGCCGAGCCGCGGCATGCCGAGTTCTTTCCGCAGGATCAGTGGTATGAGCACGATCAGCAACTGCAAGAAGCCGCCGACCATCAAGCTCCATGCTGCGAGCGTGGCGATTTCGGTATCGACTTCAAACCCGAGTGGCTTCGCGGCAATCAACGCCACGATCCAGATGATGTTCAGCGCGATCGGAATCGTCGCCGGTAACGCAAACACGCCAAGCGTATTCAGTGCCCCCGAACAGACCGCCGCCAGACAGATCGGTAGCGCGTAGATAAACAGCACCGCGTTGAGTGCCAGCAACAGCCGTATTGCATCGGCGCCACCTTCCTCTGGTACTGGCAGCCAATCGGTGGGAATGAGCACGCTCGCTGCCGCCACCAGCAGGCAGATCGGCGTCAGGATCGTGATGACGGCTCCGGACACGTCCTCCAGCAACTGCTTGGCCGCCGCGGGGTCGGTGATTCTGAGTCGGGCGTAGCGCGGCACCAGCGACGCCGACAGCGCGCCTTCTCCGAGCAGCCGCCGCATCAAGTTGGGCAGCGTCCACGCCAGTAAGAACGTTCCTTGCACCCAGCTTGCGCCCAGCGTCTGAGCCATCAGCCGGTCACGAATCAGTCCGAGTACACGCGAGCCCAGTGTGATGACAGAGATCGAGGTGGCGGCGCGGACGAGGCGAGACATTGCTGATAGACGTCGGCTTGTTGCGGAATGGTGTTAGCGCAACCGGGCCGTTGCCCGAACAATGCCGTGCTGGCGAGGCGTGGCAAAGCACGCGCCCGCTTTCTCGTGATATGCGCAGGATCTTCGTCGGTGACATTCAGGGCTGTCGAGCCCAACTTGAGCAGCTACTGGCCGCTGTCGCCTTCGTGGCGGGTAGCGATCGCCTGATCCCGGTCGGCGATCTGGTTAACAAGGGCCCGGACTCAGATGGCGTGCTCGACCTCGCGATCGAGTTGCAAGCAGAGCCCGTGCTCGGCAACCACGACCTTCACTGGCTCGCCAAAGGCCGCGCCAAGAAGCGCCACGATCCCTGGCTTCGCGCCCAACCCATCGTGCGCGTCTTCGACGATCTGATCGCCGTGCACGCCGGCCTGCACCCGCTATGGGACGAAGCCAAGCTGCAAAACCTCAACGACGAAGAAACCAACTTCGCCGTCAACGTGCGCTACTGCGACGCCGAAGGCAATCAGCCCAACAAGGACTGGCCAGTGCCCGGCCCGCCGTTCCGCCCGTGGGATGACTTCTACCAAGGCAAGAAGCGCGTCGTCTTCGGCCACTGGGCCCGCCGCCGCCTCGTCAACCGCCCCAACTGCGTCGGCCTCGACACCGGCTGTGTCTATGGCGGAGCACTAACCGCCTGGATCCCCGAAGAAGACCGCTTCGTGCACGTTCCCGGTTGGCAGCGGCCCCGCTAGCTGCCGTGGCCAGAGCACAGTTGACGACCTACAACGTTCCTTGCCCAGCCGGTTCCGGGGGTGCGGTGCCTCGGGGTACGGTGCCTGGCTCAGAGGTAACAGGTCGAGACGCGACTCATTCGCCGCTTCTCGGTGACTGTCTACGTTGCTGGATGACGAACTCGCAAAACGGCTCGGCAATGGCGTCCGGTCGCTGCTCAAGCAACTGCATCTGATCGAGTGCTTCGAGCGCTTTGCGCAACTCGGCCGCTTCGGTTGGGTGATCGTCCAAGAACCGCTGCAAGCCGCCGTGCTCCAGCCCCTCGATCTCGATGATCGATAGAGCTTCGGCGAGCAGCTCTTCGATCGGATCGACGTCGTCGTCCGGGTGGGTGGGGGAGGTAGTCACGGGCGTCGCGCGGAGGCCATTTGGCCTAAGAAGAGGAGCGATATGCGCGGCGATTCATCACGCTCCTAATTGCAACAACGCCAAAAAGATCCTGCATGCCAGGGATCTGCTCCCCTGAGCCTCCGTCAGCAGAGCAATCGCGATACTTCTTCCCTGACGATCGGGATCAGCAAGTCCGCAAGTTCCTGATTCGCATAGAGCGCAAATGACATGTTGGTCGTGATATCGAGCGGCGCATCCAGCGGTTCGCCAAACGGGTCGCAAACCACACAGCCGGCCTGCTGCCCAACGAGCCACGTAGCCAAGTCATACGGCCGGCAAGCAAGCGCCGACTCGACGCCCAGCTTCTGATAGACCAGCGGCCGAACGTCGAGCACAAAGCGATCGCGGCCAAGCATTACCTCTGCCAATTGCCCGCCGGTACATATGTATTGATCGCTATAGACCTCAGCCTTCGCCGGATTCCAGCCACCCATTGCGTGCCGCATGATCGCTTCATCGAGCTCTGCGATCAGTGGTTTGCCACCCGGGAAGAAGTTGACGACCGAGGCAAAGCCATGCTTCACGTCCTTCGCGGCACTTGGAACGATCGGCAACGCCACCTGTGTATCGCGAACCACATCGTGTCGCTCCCCCTGTGTCGCCTGTCCAGCCACCGCCCAAACCACATCACAAATGTTTTGCCTGGTCGTAGGAAGCTCGGACATCACCGCAACCTCAACATCCTGCAATTTCGTATCACTCCCACGATCCGGCGCACATCCCATCAAGCACCAAGCGCTCCGCTTATCAAACATCAACCCCCGCGTGCCATCGATCGGATCGACCAACAGCCGAAAGGCAGGCCCACCAAGCCCCGGCCGCCCAAACTCCACCCCCGCCGTCGGCAGTCCTTCGCCCACCAGCGTAAAGTGCTGCTCCTCGCCCCACTTCTCGCAGTAGCGCAGCAGCATCTCCTCGACCTCCACATCGATCCCAAAGATCGTATCCCCCTCATCATCCCGAGCCGCCCGAGCCAGCGACTCCACCGACTGCGTCACCATTTCCGTCCGCAGCGCCGAACGGATCTCAACCTGCAGAGCCCGCAGGCGAGGAACAAGAGTTCGATGGTCAAGCTTGGTCATGATTTGCGCGACTGGCATGCTATACCGATCCCATTCGGGTCCTTAGCTCAATCGGTTAGAGCAGGTGTCTCATACACACTCGGTTGCAGGTTCGAGTCCTGCAGGGCCTACCATCCTCTTCGCGCAAGTTCGCGGTCTAAACCGCACTTTAGAGGCATTCTGCAAAACAGGGGTAGCCCCTTGTGCAGTTCAGTGGGCAGTTACCGCCCCAGTTGAGACCCGCGAGGGCTCCGTACAAGGCGCGAGCCGCACCCCTTCATTTGCTTGGCGGCAGGAAGGATGCGGCTCGACGGGACAGACAACCCTCGGGGGGAACCGAGATGTCTAAGCATACCATCGCCGAGCACGAGGAAGCACTCGACTACCTGATTGAGTTGCTGAGGCCAGACAGATCGCGGCCAAAGCCGCCAGCAGGTTTCCGGGCAGTTATCCGCGCATCGGTCAAGGCCGATGGTGATCGCCCCATATCGTTAGCATCCGGCCGCCCAACGGGTGGCAGCCTAACCCTCAGTGTGTTCGACCACCGAGGTCGTGAGTTTGACCGCACTCGACACTGGCTCACCACGGATGACGCCACGAGGTTGGTTCATTACTATCGCTTCGAGCAGGAGCAGGTTGAGCGCATCTGGCCCGAGCCCAAGTTCCGGGGTGCGTGCCCATCCTGCGGCAACGTGTCGATGGCTAACCGTCGCGACACGTCCTCATGCGCGAAGTGCGGGCCGGGGAAGTTTGACGAGCGATTCCTGATCGTCTGGACGCGCAACACGGTGGAGGTGTCCCATGGGTAGCACCACCAAGCAGAAGAAGCGGAAGAACCTCTGTTGGCCGCCCATCATCGCCCGGGGCAAAGAGATCGTCGAAAGCTACGTCACGGGCGTCACGTTGCGCCAGTTGTTCTACCGACTCGTGTCGCTGCTGCTGATCCCCAACAGCGAGAACGCATACAAGAGGCTTTCGTCCTTGACCGCCGAGGGACGTAGGAACGGCATCTTCCCGGACCTGATTGACCAAGGTCGATCCATCCGCAGGCAAACATGGTGGTCATCACCTGCCGAAGTTATCCAGTCGGCTTACGACAGCTATCGGCGCGATCGAACCGAGGGACAGGACGTGTCCGTATATATCGCCGTCGAGAAGGCTGGCCTGGCGAAGATGCTTATGTCGTGGTTCAGCGACCGAGGCATTCCGATCCTAGCTCTAGGTGGCTTCGCGTCTCAGACGTACGTGAATGACATCAAGACGGATGTCATAGACCAGGCTTACTGCGACGCGGTCAGGCGAGGCGTATCCGAATCGGGGCGTCCTGCTGTGCTGCTATATGCAGGCGACTTCGATCCCAGTGGCGAAGACATCTATCGCGACTTCGTAAAGCGCACCGACTGCTGGTTAGAGACCGTGAACGTGGGCCTCTCGAAGGCGCAGGTTGCCGAATACGGCCTTGCCATTAACCCCGGCAAGAGCACTGATTCGCGAGCGAAGAAGTTCGCGGAGAAGCACGGTGTGCTTTGGCAGGTTGAGGTTGACGCCCTACCGCCGGAGACCCTGCGACAGCTCTACGAAGAGGCACTTGCCGAGTTCTGGGGCGACGAAGCGTATGACGCGGTCATGGCGGAGGAAGCCAAGGACAAGAAGAAGCTGGCCCGCATAGTGAAGTCGGCTCGGAGGGCGTCGTGATGCGCCCCCACGAACGCGATGGCTGGGCGCGAGTATCCCGCCAGCACCCCTGCCCCATCTGCTCGAAGCCCGATTGGTGCAGTGTCGCTGCGGACGGCACCGTCGCCGTCTGTATGCGCTTCGAGTCCGAGCGGCAGCTATCGAACATGGGCTGGCTGCACCGGCTCACCGATGCCATAGAGCCGCGCAGGCCCGCGCAGATTGTGCAGCGCCAAGCGACAGACTTCGGGCCGATGGCCGCGCAATACGCCCGTAACCTGGTACCGGAACGCCTGATCGCGTTCGCTGATGGACTGGGCGTTGCACCGGATGCGCTCGTGCAGCTCGGCGTCGGTTGGACTGGCAGGTGCTTCTCGTTCCCGATGCACAACGGCGACCGACGTGTCTGCGGCATCCGTCTACGTGACGCTCGCACCGGCAGGAAGTTCGCCGAACGTGGCAGCCGCGAAGGGGTGTTTGCAACGCCCGAACTGGCCGAAGGACTTGTCCTAGTCCCTGAAGGACCGACCGACACCTCTGCCGGCATCGGTTGCGGATATCCCACGATTGGCAGGCCATCGTGCTGCGGTGGAACCAAGCACGTCGCCAAGCTGACGCATGGCCGCGATGTCGTTGTTGTTGCCGACGCCGACGAAGCTGGTCGCCGGGGATCTCTATCGCTCGCCTCGACGATCCTGCCGACCGTTACGTCGGTTCGCATCATCGAGCCGCCCGAAGGCATTAAGGACCTGCGCGCCTGGTGCCAGGTCGGAGCCACCAAGAAGGACATCGACGCGGCTATCGCATCCGTCGAGCCGCGCCGGCTCAAGGTGAGGTTCTCCAATGTCTGATGTCATCACCTTCGAGTCGAAGTGGTCTGGCAATCGGGTCGAGTTCGTTGCTCGCAATGGCTCGCTCCAGTTCGCCGACAAGGTAGACCCGGCTAGCCAACGCTCGCGGAAGTCACTGGCGAAGGCCGTGGCCGAACGGTTCCCCAACGTCGAGGTTGACGATCTTGAGAAGCACTTGCTCGAGATGCTCGAGCAGCGCGAGAAGGCAAAGCCAACCGAGCAATCGGACTCCGTTGTAGCCCCTAATCCAGACGCATGGGGTGAGGCTGTCAGCGGCGAGCTGCTTCTTGATGAGGTTACCAGCCTATTGCGGCGGTTCGTCATCCTGCCCGACCTTGGATACGAGACCATCGCGCTATGGACGCTGCACACGTACGTGTTCGACGTGTTCGAATACACGCCTCGTCTTCTTCTCAGTAGTCCCGAGAAGCGTTGCGGGAAGACTCGCACCGTCCGCACTGTCGATGCGTTGGTGAGTCGGTCGCTAGCTTGCGAAGGTCTCACGTCTGCCGCGATGTTCCGCTGCATCGAGATGTATCACCCAACGTTGCTTCTCGATGAGGCAGACACGTTCTTGCGCGGTCGCGACGTGAACGAAGATCTTCGCGGGGTCGTAAATTCAGGCCATCAACGCGGCGGCAAGGTCATACGTTGCGTCGGCGACGATGCTGAACCCAAAGCGTTCTCGTGCTTCGGGCCGGTTGTCATCGCCATGATTGGCAAGCCACCTGGCACGGTCGAGGACAGGTCTATCGCAATCGAGATGCGGCGCAAGCTGCCCGGCGAGAGCGTTGAACGTCCGGCACCCGGAAAGCCAATGCGGACGCAGTTCAACGGAGTCGTTCGTCGCTGTGTTCGATGGGCTGCTGATGCTCGCGATGCACTAGCTGAAGCTACTCCCGAGACCCCGGCGGGCATCGACGACCGCGCTGCCGACTGCTGGTATGCGTTACTCGCCATCGCCGACAATGCCGGAGGCAAGTGGCCAACTCTTGCTCGCCAAGCTGCGCAATCCCTGATGGGTGGACGGGACGACGCATCCCTCGGCGTGCAACTGCTAGCCGACCTGCGCGACGTTCTCGGCTCCGTCAACAAGATGACTAGCGCGGGCATCTGCACGGAACTGGTGAAGCTCGAAGACCGACCTTGGTGCGATATGCGCGGGCGACACATCACGCCGCGAATCCTGGCCAAGCTGCTCGACCCATATGGCGTCAAACCGAGAACGATTCGGACGGCTGCCGCGACGGCAAAGGGCTACCACACCGCCGACCTAGATGAGCCGTGGACCCGCTACGTGGAGGCCCAAAACGCTGCGGGGACCGTCGAATGATGGCACTCCCTACCGCAGCGAGCGTCACAACGTCACAACCTTTACGTGACAGTGGTTTACGCCAACATCTATCCGTCACATCACCAAACAGTGTGACGGATGCACACCAACGTAAGTGCTTGCAGACAAACGATTGTGACGGTGTGACGGCAAACGAGGTAGGTGCTGCGCCTATGGGGCTGCAAACGCTCCTCGCCGAGATGGCCACTGACATTGATGACGTGTCCGCAACCGCCGCCGTCCCCTACTCCGGCTGGGACCTGCGCCAGCACTACGACCGCGCAGTGGGGGACCACGGGCTCGAAGCCGCGACCGCCGACGCCCGTGAACGCTATTGGCACCAGGTGCAATGCACTCGGCCCGGCCAACTGTTGCCACTGACCTATCCCTGCCAACGCATGGCAAACACCGCGTAGTCGCAAACGTCATGAGCCTATCAAGCAAGCCGAGACTCGGCCTGGGGTCGCCCGCGCGAGGGCAGATGCAATTAGGTGCACGCATCGCGTGGGTGTGCGCACCTGGTTGCGCAACTCGCTGTGCACCTAGGCTCAACGCGAAGCCACCCGCTTCGGCGACGGCCGGCGGCTACTTACCGACCAGTACGCGCGCACGCGCACACCTGGCAGCGAATCCCACATGAAGGAGAACCAGCATGGCTCAAGTCACTAGACCGTCGAGAGGTGGCGCCAAGCCCCAATCGGGCCGCCCATCAACATATCGAGAGCGAATCGCCGAGGACATCTGCGACCGCTTGGCACACGGCGAGTCGCTGCGCACGATCTGCCAGGATGATGACCTGCCACACCGCACGACCGTCCTCAGATGGCTTGCGCGACACGAGGTATTCCGCGCGCGCTACGAGGTCGCCCGCCAGATCCAAGCCGACGTTTGGCGCGACGAGATCTACGACTTGGCCAAAGCTGAACCCGTGCGTGACCCCAGGACGGGCCGCATCGATCAGCCCGCGATGATGCACCGCCGCAATCAGATCGGCACGCTGCGATGGCTTGCCGTGAAGCACAACCCGCGTGGCCGAGTAGTTGACGCGATCGACCATCTTTGCGGGCCAAATCCAAAGGTGAGGGGCACAATGTCTAGCAACACAAGCAAGCATGAGGTGCAAGTGTGAGCGGCACCGATTCAAACCGTCCAAACGGGGGCAGGGGCGTCGATGGGCGTTTCGCCGCCGGCAACAGGGGCGGACCCGGAAACCCGCACCTGCGCCACGCTGCGGCTCTACAGCGAGCCGTGCGTGAAGCGGTAACGGGTGACGAGTTGCAGCAGGTATTGCGCAAACTGCGAGACCAAGCACTCGAAGGCGACACGGCGGCGGCCAGGTTGCTGATTGAGAGGACCATCGGCAAGCCATCGGACGAACCGCGACTGTTTGGAGTGGAGTTGACCGACCTCGAAACCCCCGTCGGTATCGCCGAGTCGATGCGCCGCGTTGCTGCGGCGGCTGCGATTGGGGACATATCCGCAAACGATGCGTCCGCCGTCGTTGGCGTTCTGCGCGAGTGCGCGGACGCAACCGCATTCGCGGAGCTTGAACAGCGCATCGAACAACTGGAGGCCGACAAGCTATGACTCCAAGATCTTTCCGCCGACGAGTCGCAGCACTCTTGCCCGCCCCGCCCGATGACGGCATCGATTACGACCAGCATGTCCGAGACGCCTCGGCATGGGTATCCGACCCAGACTTCGATCGACTGCCGGTTTCATGGCAGCATCTTTCGTTGCAGCTCGGGATCGTGCTCGATCAGTTCGCCGATCGCTTGACGCCCGACGTGCTTGAGAGAGTCAAGCAGCACCGAAGCAAGTCCGTGTTGGGGATCGGTTCATGAACCCGCGCACCATGGCCAAGCGCATTCGCGGGTTGTTCGACCCCGAGGCCGACGAGATGCGCCGGCATGCGCTGGAGATGCTCCGCAGACGTGAGGTTGACCCCTTGCCGTCAGACCTCGCAAGCGCCGATGTCCTTCTGCGTTTGGTCGCTAGCGCGATCGATGCCGGTATCCGCGTTGATCCGAACGCATCGTGTCTGCGGGCAGCACTTGGCCGACATCCGGCGTTTGATGAGTGCCCCAGCCCGGCCCCCGAGTTCGCGGAGCTGCGGCGGCAGATCGATGCGTTGCTACCGCCAAGCAAGTGGGCATGACGGACGCGCAACAGGCGACTCAACCCATTGACGCAAGCTGTCACCAACGGTCGCCGGTGTAGGCGGAGAAGCAGCGACAACACGAAAACGTGGATGCTGAAGACGACGAGCGAGACTCAGCAGCGAAGGACGTGCTCCCCGCCCTTCTTCAGCCAGCGGAGGATCAGCGAAGCAATCGACTGCTTGGCGCGGCGCAGCTACACCACCCCACTAGTGCCCAGTTGATTGGTTACGATCGGTGGGTACCGTCGCTAGTTGGGAGTCGTCGCGGGTAAGGTGAACACAATACTATGCAAGTCATTGGCCCCGGCACTACTCGCCGCATACCCCTACCGGGACGAACTCGCGCCTGGTACGCCGGAAGTGCGGCGCGGCGCAAGTAGCAACAGGTCGCCTGAAGACGAACAGTTCCTTCGCGCGGCAGGTCGATAGGAGTAACGCCGATGTCCAGCCACAATGCCATTCCACAGCTACCGCCTCACCGTGGCGACTCATACCTACCCGACTTCGTCGGGCCGACACCTACTTCCGGCAGGTCACCATTCGTAGTCAGTACTGCCGAACTTGTGCGCGCTTACGGCTCCACAGACGCTCGTTGCGATCTCCTTGAGGGGCTCATCAACTTTCGATCACGCGCCCGGAAACTCGGCATCAACGGTATCCAATGGTTGGACGGCAGCTTCGTAAGCGATGTCGAGACCAGGGAAGGCCGACCACCAAACGACATCGACGTGGTTACTCACTTCCAATCGAGCCTGACCCAGCAGCAACTCTTTGCCCAGGACCCCGAGCTATTCCAGCAACAGGCAACACGTAAGCTGTTTGGCATCGACCACTATTGGTTCGACGCAGGGAGAAACAAACCATTCGTGGTCCTGCAAGTCGGCTGCTACTGGCATGGTATGTGGAGCCGCAGCAAGGACCCTGTCGCGCCGGCCTCGAAGGGCTATATTGCGTTGATTCTAGACGCCAGTGACGCCGATGATCTTGCGGCTCAACAGGCCATCAACACCGCGCGAACAACTCCATGACCGACAAGCACAGCATCCAAGCTGAGATCGCATCGGTCCAAGGATTCCTTGAGCAGATTCCGCTGGAGAATGTCATCGATAGGATGTCATTCGAAGCTCGAGTGGAGATCCTCAGAGAAGAGCTCCTTCAAGCGCAAACGAAGCCTGACAACCCAGCCGTCTCCGTCTTCTTCGATGGCCCGCCGGTCATTGGATCACGGGGCATCGAATGCGGCTTCGCCGGCAAGGTCCTTCAGCTTTACGCCGAAGCTGTACAGAGCAAAGCTGCCGACATTGACGGCAAGTTGAAGGATGGGGGCCAAGTCCCCATGCGGTCTCAGCACGAACTATTCTTCATACATAAGCAAGCTGGGTCATTTGGATTCGCGCTTGAGGCAGCTCGGCCTGATCTAGATTCGGCTGATGCCGAGCGATTGAAAAAGGCCATCAAGAGCGTTGAAGGACTAATCGATGGAAGCCTCAAGGGAGACCGAGAGCTAGCTTCGGCAACCCACTCAACTCAGTGGCGCGTGATCCGCAAAGTGAAGCAGTTCATGCACACGTGCTCAGAGGCTCGCACGCTGTTCCGCATCGGGCAGGAGAAAGAGTTCATCAAACCTGACAGCCTCGTCCAGCTGGCAGACGCGGTCAGGAGGCTCGAAGGAACCAAGCGCGAAGAGACGCTGATTCTGGCAGGCGTCCTGTCCGGAGTCGTTGGAGGCAAGAGAACCTTCGAACTAACTATCGAGCCAGGCGACGCCAAAGGTGCAGCGACTCAAGCGGACTCTGCGATTTCCACGCCAAAGCAACACCACGTGCGGGGCGGCATCGACCGTGCTATTGATCACGAGCAGGTGAAATCACTCAAGGACCTGCTGTGGAAGAACTGCGAAGCGACGCTGAAGCTGAGTCAGGTACGTCAAACCAAGAGCTACCGATTGTTATCGATCAAACTGCTCGACGAAACTCCGGGCGACGCATAGCCCCAGGCGCTACCCAGCCGCCAACACCCCAGCGACCTTCAGTGCCGCCTGCAGGGCGACGTGATCGTCCTTCGAGAATTGTGTGAACCGCAAGCCCGCGTTGCAGTCGGCTACCAGACCCGCACGAACGACCGCTTGACCGTCTTCCGCGTCCCGCCTTCCGCGATCCGCTGGACGGTCGACAGCTCCAATCGGTAGCGCTTCGCCACGGTCGCCGGCTTGAGCTTCC
>CAXBFC010000023.1:0-31001 GCA_963974725.1 uncultured bacterium
AGGCGCAGCACGACGGCTGGGTTGCGCGCGAGCAGGCGAAGTCGTTCTCGTGCTGCACTGCGCAGCTCGAAGTTGCGGACGCCGCGCAACTCGATCACGCCGTTCACGATCTGCACGCGTTCGCGATCGAATGAAAACTCGGCCAACTCACGCGGGTCCTCGGGAATCTCGAGATCCTGCTCGCCGATCCACTCAAGCTGTCGATCGTCACCAATCGCCGCAAGCAACTCTGCGAGCGTCGAGACTGGCTGCTTGCGTCGTGCTTGCGGAGTTTGCTTGCGTAGCTCAAGGATCTGCTGGCCGATCAGGCTGCTGCCTGCCTCAGACAACAGCCATCCCTTGCGCCAACTTCGCGCGCCCAAGAACCAGCGCGAACTGTTTGCCTGCAGCACGAACGTCGCCACCGCACCGTCTGCACGGCGGAGCAGCAATTCGGCCCCGACCCCGCCACCCCCGTCTCTGTCAGTGGGTGCCGCACTTGGCTCTGCTTTGATTTCGCCAGCCAGTGCCGCCAACCAATCTGCCGGCAGGGTCGTCGCATACTCAGGGCGCCGGTCCAAACGCTCTCCCTCCGATCCAAGCCGAGCCACCAGCGTGGCGTTGGCAAACGTTGCCAGCTGGGTTCGCAACGCCTCGGGGCTTTCTACGGCAACGCTGCGTGGATCCTGGGCGACAACCTGCTCGTCCGAGTTCGAGGTCCAAGCCACCGCGGCCACGGCACACACTCCGAGCGCGACAAACAGCAGGGCAACCATTTGCCGCCCGCTCTGAATCTGCTGCCTTGCACGCTGGCGCAAGTGCGGCACAGCATCTCCACGAAGCGCCTCGCGCAGGGACCCTGTCAGCGATGTTTCGTTCGGTTCGCGATCGGCTGCGCCGCTGGTTCTGTGCATGTGCATCACGAATACTGCTCGCCTCGCTCGTCCGCACACTCATTCCAAGAGCACGACGTAGCACGCAAGCTCGCGCGCGGCCTCGCATTCGCCGTCGTCGCGTCTTGCCGACCCTCGTCCTGGCTGCGGTTTGGCGCAATCAGCGGCGGAACCAGGAGTGGTGGCGGGCAGGTCGCAGCGCGCGCCGGGCGGGCTAGTATCTGCTGCATGATTCGAATCGCGATGTTCGTGGCGGCAGCGATAGCAGCACTGCCGGCGCAAGGTTGGCCATTGCCGCCGACGAAGACTGGCAACCTGTATGTTTCCGGTTACTCGAGCAACAACGTCGGCGAGTTTCGCAAGGACGGCTCGCTGGTCCGCACGTTCACGCATGCGACGATGAGCAACCCGCGCGGGCTCGCCGTCGAGGATGACGGCACCATCGTGGTCGTCGTGCAGACGAACGCGCGCATCTTGCGCATGTCACCCGATGGTGCCTTGCTGCAAACGATTACGCACCCGGACCTGACCAGTGGCACCGGCATCTCGCGGTCGCCGTCGGGTAGTTGGTATGTCGGCAATTTCAATCCGGGCCGCGTGCTCGTCTTCGATGCCAACTGGGGTCACGTGACGACCGTGACCCAGGCCGGGATGAACGGCGTCAACTGCGTCTCCTTCGATTCCTCGGGCAGTGGCGACTTTGCGGTGACGTCCGCGATTGGCAACACCGTCAACCGCTTCGATGCGAACCATGTGCCAGTGGGCACGGTGACGCATCCCAACATGGCGTCGCCGATGTCGATCGCCGATGACAGTTCGGGCGCGCACTATGTCTCGCAAGGATCGAGTGGTCGGGTGATCAAGTTCGATGCTGCATGGAATCCGGTCGCGACCATCGGGCTTGGCACGCTGGCCGCACCACAGGGCATCGCCGTCGACGAGTCGGATGTGCTGACGATCTCGAACTTCAGCTCCAACCTTGTGCACCGCTATGATACGGCTGGCAATCTGCTTGGGTCGTTCGCCCTCAGCGGCGTCACGATTGGCCGCAACATGGCGTGGCAGACGAGTGCGATGATGCTCGCGCGTCAAGGCGTTGTCGGCACCGGCGCAGCAGCCGATCCCGAAGCGGTGCTCAGCGTTTCGGGCCAAACCGGCGACGGCATGCACCGCGTGCACCTGGCGGTTAGTGACCCGTTCGACATCACGCTGCAAGCACCATCATCAGGTCCCGCTGCACCGGTGTTCGTGCTCTACGCGCATCTCGGCGAACCGGGAGTGGCAGACGTCGTGGAACTTCCAGCCGGCATCGGCCCGATGGCGTTCGCACCGCCGTTCGCCGGTGGCACGGTCGTGACCTTGGCCAACAACGTCGGCCTTGAGAACCTGTTGGGCACGGGCGTGATCCCGGCGCTCCCGGCACCGACCACGATCTTGAGCCTGCCGCTTGGCCTTGGCTTCCCGATCGTAGTGACGTTGCAAGGAGTCGTGATGGACGTTGGCTCGGCGACCGGCGTGTCGATGCCGTTTAGCACGACCAACGCCGTGGTTGTCGTGGTCAGCTAGCGCCCTGCGAGTCGCAGCACGAACTGCGTCAGCTCAAATCTGCTCAACTCAACTCAGCGACGCTGTGACAGCGCAGCCAGCAGACGCTGTGATTGCTCGGCAGGGAGCGGTAGGCGCGCACGTCGGATTCGTTCGTCAGCTTGACCAGTTCTGGCGACGGATGATCATCGGGCCGCGTCCTCCCGTTCGAATCGCAGGGCACGATCTTGATCACCGTGCTGTGGTCGACCGCGTCCACTTTGACGAACTCAAGTCGAACCAGCTTGCCAGAGCGTGGGGATTGGACCCCGAGATGAACATCCGGGTGACTGGGCATCGCAACATTGTACGCCTCTTGGGCGGGTCGGTGGCGCAAAGTCGCAGTGCCAGTCTCCTTCAACAGTTGGGGTAATCGGTTGGACCGTGAAGTTCGCGCATACTCGCGGAATTGCACGGCGTGATGCTGGTCGAGCGGGTTCTCGAGTTCGTGGTTTGCCGCTGTTGTCGCGCTGGCGTTGCAGGCGATGGCGGTGATTTCAAACCTGGGACCTCACTGCGAAGCATTGCTCCGATGATGGATTGCGATCGCAAGGCCAGCACAAGTTCTGAATGTTGGGATGCAGTCTTATTCCGGCAGTTCCTGCTCGTCGCGCCCTTTTGTCGTTGGCGGCGTTGCGGTCGCGTGTGGCCAGGAAGTGCCGCAGCGCGAGGCGCGTATTGCAGACAAACCGCGCGAGTGGGCCAAGTGCTGCCGCGCAGAATCACGCGCCCGACCACGGATGCCGACGGCAACTGCGTCGTGTTGGTGCTGCCGGGCGGTTGGACACGATCCTGCACGTTGAGCCGGTGCGTAGCCGTCGCGTCCACGTTGCTATCGACGAACTCAAGGACCAGCGCGTCGTTGTCGGCCGCTGAGCAAACGAGCTCGGCGCAACTTGCTACCATCGTTGCATGTTCCAGGAGTCCTTTGGCACTGCCTTGCGTACTGCGCTGGTTGCGTTCGCAGCGTGTTTGGGCGTGGCTAGCCAGATACTTGCGCAGACGTTCGAGGTGCCGCCGTATGAGAGCACGCACCTGAAGGTGACGTTTGAGGTGCCTCGCCTCAAGGGGTGTGGCGAGGCAACCGCTGCTGGGCGCGTTGCGTTGTACGGCGAACGACTGCAACGGGGCCTGAAATCCCTTCGTGGGTTGGTTGCTGCTGACCAAGTCGATGTGTTTGCAGGCGAGCGGTTCGAGATCGTGGTGCTTGGTGACGGCCGCGACGCGCGAGAGGTCGCCCGCGAACTATGCAAACGCGATCTACAGGCGCGCGGCGTGCTGGCACTGGCCGATGGCCGAGCGGTCCTGACCGCGTCCAGCAAGCATCGAACCGATCAGTACCTGTGGCGTGCGTCGTTGCACACGCTGGTGCAATTGGCGATGCACCGAGCGATTTCCGAGTCGGCGCAGGATGCGCTTGGCTACGGCTGGTTGACGACGGGTCTCGCGCATCATTGCGAGGCGACTGCCGGAGAACGTGTTGCCGGCAGCTCGACCGCTGGTAGCGGCATTGCCGATTCGTTCGTGGTTCACGGCGTTTTGCAGCCGCCAGTTCATGCCTGGCGCGGGGATTGGCGTGCCGGTGCGATGGCGCTACTCGAACGTGAGCAATTGCCGAAGCTCGTGGACCTGCTCGCTACCGAAAGCAGCGACATGGATCCGGCGCAGCATGTCTTGGCCATGGCTCTCGTCGACTGGCTCGCCGAAGCCTCTGCGCCGGTGACGCACGGCCAAGGTGTCGCAACGGCTCCGCCGATCGCGGCCTTGGTCGCGGCTGCTCGCAAAGGGGAAACCGCGGCCGTCGCATTGGCGCGTGTTCTTGGTCGCGACCTGGCGACGATCGAATCGCAGCTGCACGAGTTTCTGCGAAGGCGCGCCGGCAGCACGCGCAACAAGAAGAGCAAGCCCGTCGCGTACCATCGTCCGCACCATCACGCTGCAGTGTTCGTCTACACTCGCGGGCCAGTTCGCGAACGCCATCGAAAGATCGTGCAGAAGGCGTTGAAGCAGCGACACGCGGCGCACACCAGTGGTTGGCAGCGCGTTGACGGCAAGCCGCTGTTGTCGATCGGCCCGGTCAACAAGGCTGCAGGATTCTGGCACGGCGACGCCTTGCAGAAGCGCATCCCGCGCACTTGGCCGATGGTTGCCGTGCTCGAGTATGCGTCAGCCGGCGCACCGACCGCCTATCTCGATTGCTTCCGTCGCACGACGGGTCGCGACGGCGACAAAGGCTGGATGCTGGATCCGGGCGTCGGCTTCGTGCCGCATCACAACGCCCAGTTGGTGACCGACCATGACAAGAACTTGAGCTACCTCGCGGTGCCGGACACGCCGACCGGAAGTCACGTCGGCGGCAGCGAGTTTGTGCATCGAGGCCGCGTCACCTGGAAGGACGGCGCGGTTGCGTCCGTTGGCATGCTGACTTTGCTTTTGGCGCCGAAAGCGAAGACGGTCGCAGCGTGGCACTCACAACAAACGCCACTCGTCGATTGGTTCGTCAGCAGCAGCACGAAGGGCGCTGGCATCAAGCAGGTTCGTGCCGTCGAAGACCTGCAACGCGAACTGTGCTATTGGGGTACGTCGCGCGTGTTCCGGTTCCCGGAGATTCCCGACGGATTGCGCGCTGGCCGGGGCCGCTAGCGCGACTGCGACCGGCCGGCGCGTTGCTGCCAGGTAGGTTCCCGGCAGCGCGACAACGGCTATCGGTGGAACAAGGTTTCGAGCGCGGGGGTCATCGACAAGCCGGCCGCGGTCAAGACGCCCCACTGCCAGTAGACGGTAAACGGAGTGAAGGTCGGCAAGTTGACGGTGAACACGCAATCGCCGTTCGCATCGGTCAACAAGTTGCCAAGGATGTCCGGCCGGACGTTCAGCGGACAGCCAGGGGTCAAGCCGACGAGGCCTAAGTCCAGCGGTAGCGGCACGCCGTTCCAAGAGCTGTTGCTGAGTCCGACGACCGGCAGCGCGATGGCGTTGGCAGGCGCGTTCGTCAACGTCAATTCGAACGGTAGGTTGTAGATCGGCGGTCCCGCGTGCCCGATGGTCGGGACGGGATTGCCACAACCGAGCCCATTGGTAAGCGGGGCAAGTTCGTAACCGACGCCGTCGTACCAAGTGCGGTTGAAGTCGACGGTGTTGGCAAGGTCATCGATGTAGACGTCGATGTTGCCGCTGAAGTCCGCCTCGAACGTGCCAACGTAGACTTCGCAGAGCAGGCGGTTGCCTTCGATGAGCAACACACCCGTGTTTGCGAAGTGTCCTTCGATCTCGAACCCCGATGGGTCCGGGGTCAGGTCGAGTCGCGGGTTCAAGCCGTTGTATGCCGGAGTGGTGATGGACAACGACGTCATCGGCTCAAACGCCGAACCAGCGAAGTGTGCGCCGTTGTAGCCGGGCAGCGGCGAGGTCGGCTGTGCCGTGTCAACTTGCGCGCGGCCGCGCCAGCCAGCGTTGTCGGCGTTCCAGAAGTAGGCGTAGATGTTGTAGGGAAGTGTCGGGATCAAGCCGGTGATGGTGGTGCGCAACATCGGGCAGTCCTCGCCCGGAGTACCGGCTTCGCACGATGAGTAGATCGTGCCACCATTGGCGAAGGTCCGCGCGCGCCACACGTCGTCGTTGAGGTTTGCCGTCGTCGTGACCATTGGCGTGCCATCGGCGAACGTCGTGTTGGTGGTTTCGTCGGCATCGACATAGGTGATCTGGGCAGCGAGTGGTGAGGCGAGCGTGGTCGCAACGGCCAAGGCGAGGAGCTTGTGCATGGTGGTTCTCTTGACAGGTGGGTGGCTTCGCCCGCGTGCAAGGGGCGCGCTTTGCATTGGAGCCGGACCGTCGTTGCGCGCAAGGCTTGCCGCGCGGCTTCGCTGCGCACCCGACGCGTATGCGGCTGCGATTACAAGCAAACGACACGATCTGTGGTCGCCAGGCAGTCAGCGGAATCGCGACCGCGTAGCGTCAGGAGTCGTCATGTATGCCGCCACAACATTGTTGCTCACCTTGCTCGCGCCGACCCTGCTCTGCGCTAGTTCGCTGAGTTGCCAGGACAAGGTCAACGGACACCTGCTCAACTTCACCGCCAACGGTGCCTGGTCGTGGTTTGAAGACGAGCGCGCCATCGTCGATCCGTTGCGCGGCCGCATCATGATCAGTTCGGTTGCGAATGCCAGCGGGGTCGAAGGCCTCGCTCGCGATGGCAACATCGATCTCGCCTGGCTCGACCTCTCACCAGGACGATTCGGTTCGCACGTGTTTCATGCTGGCCTCGAAGCGGATGATCACAACAGCGCCGCCTTGCTGGTTCGCGATGATGGCCGCTATCTCGCGATGTATGGCATGCACGGCAACGGGTCGAGCAGCGAGATCCGCAAGTCTCGTTGGCGCGTCAGCAACCTGGCCGGAGATCCAAACAGCTGGACTGCAGAAGCTTCGTATCTGCATCCGGTGTTCATGAGCTACTCCAACGTGTTTCACCTGACCGATACCGACCGGACCTACAACTTCGTTCGCGCCATCAACTTTGATCCCAACGTGATGGTCAGTACTGATCATGGATCGACGTGGAGCGGCGGCGGCAAGTTGCTGACCTATGGTGGCGCGAGCGATCGTCCGTACGCGAAGTATGCGAGCAATGGCAGCAATCGCATCGACGTGCTCACAACGCAGACGCACCCGCGCAACTTGAACACATCGATCTATCATGGCTACGTCCAGAACGATCAGCTGTTCGACAGTGCCGGGCAACTCGTCGATGCGAACGTGCTCGACGGCAGCGGCGTGTCGCCGTCGCAACTGACGACCGTGTTTGCGGCCAACACCCTGAGCTTCGGCGTGTCGATGCAACGCTGCTGGACGATCGACATGGCGGTCGACCCTGATGGCACGACGCGAACGCTCTTCCAAGCTCGAGCAAACGGCAGTTCCAACGACCACCGGTTGTTCTTCGCGACATTGACGAACGGGGTTTGGGGCTGGCACGAGGTCTGCAAGCTTGGTGGCTTCTTGTACGCGCAAGAGAACGACTACACCGGCCTGGCCGCATTGCATCCTGATCAACCGAACACGATCTTCGTGTCGACCACGGTCGACCCACAAACGGGAGCGAGCACACCGCACTACGAGATCTACCGCGGCACCACCGCCAATGGTGGTGCCACGTGGTTTTGGTCGCCAATCACCGAAGACAGCAGCTGCGACAATCTGCGGCCGATCGCGCCGGCCTGGGACGAGCAACGCACTGTCTTGATTTGGCTGCGCGGCACCTACTCGACCTACACCAACTATGACCTCGCCGTCGTAGGTGTGCTCGATGCGCCGGAGCTGACCCTGCTGCCAGCGACTTACCACGATGCGACTCTGGCCAACACGACCCTGGCCAACAGTTTGTTCCTCAATCCAACCGGCCCTTCGGCGAGCCAAGGCAGCAATGACAATCGCTGGCACCAACGCAGTGGCTTCGGCAACGGCAATGGTGTGCTGACCGCCAGTGAAACCGGCAGCGAGAATGCGCCGGCCATGCGCACGCGCGTCGCTGGGTTGGCCTCCGGCCGTGTCTATGACGTCTATGTCAACTTCTGGTCCAACCCTGCGGAAGACTGGCGCGTGCGCGCTGGCTTCAGCGTTGCGGACCTACGCGTGTTCGCCAAGCAGGGTGCGGCCCGCGCTGAGGCGAGTCACTTCAGCAACCCCGTCGTAACCACGAGCGGCAGCCAAACGCTTTACTCGGTTTGGCTCGGTCGTGCGCGCGCGAACATCCTCAACGAGCTGTGGATCTACATCGATGATGAGAACTCCGGTCAGTCCGCGGCAACCAGGACGTGGTACGACGGCGTATCCGTGCGTGCTGTCGATGCAACGGCAGCGGCCAGCAGTGCCGGCCAGGGCTGCAACGGCAATCAGCTTCTCGACGCATCCTCGCTGCCCGAGCTCGGCACCAGCGTCTCGACTGGTTTGGTCGATGCGCCGGCCAACAGCTTCGCAGCGATGCAGTTTGGCTTCGGCGACCTTACGCCCTTGCCACTCGGCCTGATTGGCTTCCCGGAGTGCACGCTCTACGTCGACTCGATTGCTTCGGTTTCGTTCGGCCTCGTCAACGCTGCCGGCAACAGTCCAACCATCGCGGTCCCCATTCCCAACCTTCTAAGTTTGCACGGCCAGCGGTTCGGCTTGCAGGGTTGGAGTCTGACGGCGACCAGCCTGCACATGACTCCGGCAGTTGTGTGGATGCCGGGTTGGTAGGTTGCGAAGTCATTCAACCTACATCGTTGTTGGCGCTGACGATCGCCAACAACACGCAGCGTTCACGGTGGAGCGCCCCCACGTTGTTGTGCGGATGTTCTCGGATGCGTGCTGGTCCGCGAAAAACTTCGTGAAGGCTGCGAGTCCGCTATTTGCGGGAGCACGACAACAGGCTGCGGACCTGCCGTCCGAGGCGCTAGGGTGATCGCCACGATGCATATGGATCCGTTGCTCCCGACATTGGTTGCCGCATTGGCCGGTGTGTTGCTGGTGGGGCTATTGATGCGCAGGCTCAAGCAGCCACACGTCATCGCCTATCTGTTGGGCGGCGTGTTGCTGGGACCGCATTGCCTGGGCCTGTTCACCGACGAGGCGACGCTTGCGCGGTTGGGCGAAGTCGGCGTCGTGATGCTGCTGTTCTTTGTCGGGATGGAAGTTTCCTTTCGTCACCTGGCGAGCGGTTGGCGCGTCTCGGTCGGCGGCACGGCATTGCAGATAGGCGCCAGCCTGGCGTGCTCCTTCGCGATCGGGATGTGGCTCGATTGGCCGTTGCCGCGCATGTTGCTCATCGGTTTTGCGATCAGTTTGAGTAGCACCGCGGTGGTCGTGTCGATGTTGCGCAGCAAGGGCGAGCTCGACACGCCGCGCGGCCGTGACGCCATTGGCATCCTGATTGCGCAGGATATGGCGATCGTGCCGATGCTGGTCGTTCTCGGCACTTTCGTCGGCGAGAGCACGTCGATGGTAACCATGAGCAAGCAGATCGTTGGCGCCGTGTTGCTGGGCGCTCTGCTGGCCGTGATTGCTAAGCGCGACAAGCTGCATTTGCCGTTTGGCAAGTTGCTGCGCGCCGACCACGAGTTCCAGGTGTTTGCCGCGTTCCTGCTGTGCTTTGGCTTCGCCTGGATCACCGCCTTGCTTGGGCTGTCCACTGCGATGGGGGCGTTCGTCGCGGGTGTCGTGGTAGCTGCTGCGCGCGAAACCGATTGGGTGCATCGGAGCCTCGATCCGTTCCGGGTACTGTTCGTGGCACTGTTCTTCGTGTCCGTCGGGCTGCTGATTGACTTGCAGTTCCTGCGTGAGAACTGGGTCGCCGTGTCGATTCTGGTCGTGGCGACGATGCTCCTCAACACGGTCATCAACGCGGTGATGCTGAGGATGCTGGGACGCCGCTGGCCAACGGCCTGGGCCATCGGTGCTCTGCTGGCGCCGGTCGGCGAGTTCAGCTTCGTGCTGGCGGCCGTCGGGCGCGCCGGTGGCATTATCTCGGAGTTCGCCTACCAAGGCATCCTTGGCGTGATTGGCTGCACGCTACTACTGAGTCCCCTGTGGAGTGCCATCGTGACACGCTTGGGCGGCACCAGACTCGGCGTGGATCCAATTGCTTCGGCCCCTGCCGTCGCGCCAGAGCCAAAGGCAGAAGAAGTGGCGGGCTGAGCGAAGTGTGTGTGTTTGGGAGAGGTACTTGCCTTCGAAGTGCAGGATCCCAACGATCGCTTGGCGCCGCCTTCACTGACGAGAGTTCCCATGTACAGATTCTGCGCGACCCTTCTCGCTTCGCTACTTGCCGCGATAGCTCTCCCGGTGATGTCCGCCTCGGCGCAGAAGATGCCGAAGCAGAATGTCGTGGACGTGCCGGCGACCACCGCTGGCCTCTGCGTCAGCAACGTGTTCCAGACCAACATGGTCCTGCAGCGCGACAAGCCGATCACTGTGTGGGGATGGGCGGATCCAGGCGAACGCGTGACGGTCACGTTTGGTGGCGGCGAACAGACCGCCGATGCGGGCGAAGATCGAACCTGGAAGGTCGTGCTATCCGAAATGCCAGCGAACGCAGATCCGCAGCGCATGAAGGTTGCGGGTCGCACCAAGTCGCTGACTCTCGACAACATCCTGATCGGGGATGTCTGGGTGTTGGGTGGTCAGAGCAACATGGAGTTCGAACTCGCCAAGGTCGAAAACGGCGCGCTCGAAATCGTCTCCGCCAACTTCCCGAAGATTCGAATCCTGACCGTGCCGTTCGCAGAAGGCCCGGAACTGCGTCGTGGGTTTCCGCGGTTGCACGAGTGGAGTAGTTGGTTTGGTCGCCACTTTCGCAAGGGGGACTGGGACGTTTGCACGCCAAAGATCGCGCGCGAACTGTCGGCGATTGGCTACGCGTTTGCTCGGCGCGTGCACCAGGCCAGCCAGGTGCCGATCGGGGTGATCGATGCATCGCGAGGTGGCTCATCGGTCGAGACCTGGGTGCCAACCTCGCGGTTGCGTGCGATGAACGATCAACACGTTGACGCTAAGCTCGCCGATTGGGACAAGCGCGTCGCCGACTGGGATTCTGCGAAGGATCTCCAGCAACGCATTCAGCGCAATCGCGAGTGGGTTGCTCGTCAGACCAAGGCCGGCAAGCCGGTGCCCGAGAACCGCTTCAAGATCCGGCAGATCTGTTGCCTGGACCGATCGCCGACTTCAACCATCCCGGCCATTGCTACGCAGGCATGATCGCGCCGCTCGTCGGTCTGTCGGTCAAGGGTGTGATCTTTCACCAGGGCTACAACAACACCTTCGATGGCATGCCTGGGGTCGCGATGTACCGCGTGGTGTTACCCGAGATGATTCGCGCCTGGCGCGAGGCGTTCGCCGATCGGAAACTGCCGTTCGGCATCCTATCGTTGTGCACGGACGGCTATCCGCAGACCCGCACCGACTACGTCGAGAAGATGTTCAACACCGGCATCTACATTCGCGCGGCGCAGTACCAGACGTTCTTGGACATGTGGCAGAGCGGCGACAAGAACATCGGCTTTGCGAGTACCTACGACTTGCGTCGTCGTTGGTACCACCCGCAGGTCAAGGTTCCCGCCGGCGAACGCATCGCGCGGTGGGCGTTGGCGACGCAATACGGGTTCGATCGCGAGTTGCGCTGGAAGCCGCCGGTGTTGCTGGCGAAGGAAGTCCGCGACGGCAGCCTGGTGTTGCAGTTCGACACTGCCGTCAACGATCCGCAAGATGGCGACATCGTTGGCTTCGCCATCGCCGGTGAGAACCGCCGCTTCCAACCGGCGCAGGCCGTCGCGCTGGAAGTCGGCAAGAACGATCGTGGTCAGCCGCGCTTCGATCGCAAGCAGTTGGTTCTGACCAGTCCATTGGTCGCGGCACCGGTGCATTTCCGCTACGCGTGGGGGCGCAATCCGCTGGCGAATCTGCAGGCGACGAGCAACTTGGACTTGCCGGTCGCGACCCAGCGCAGTGATGACTGGAGCATGGCGGCCGTGCCACTCGGCGTGCTTGACGATGTGGTCGAAGGAAAAATGACCCGCAAGCAGAGCAATCGCATTCTGCAGGCGTTGCGCAAGGAAGATGTGCGGCGCAAGCTCGATGAGGCGCGGCGGATCCTTGCCGAGAGCAAGCAGCGCTAGGTATTCGCTTGGAATGCAGCGCGCACACAAGCGCCGCAGATCCGAGTAGCATCGCCGTCATGACTCGACGGCGAATGCTGCTGGCAATGTGCTGGATCGTGATGCTGCCGACTTCGCTCGTTTGTCAGGAAGCGAACCGATCCAAGCCATCGAGTCCGTTGCGGCAGGATCCGTGGCGTGTGTTGCGCAAGCTGCCGCTTCACGAACACGCCGAGAACGGCTGGGACCTGCTCGTTCGCGACGAAGATGGTCGGGCGATGCAGGCCGACGTGATCGTGTATGAGCAAGTGACGCCTGCGCGCTCCGTGATGGAGTGGGCGCAGGGGTACGGTTCTCACTACCACGTTGCGATCGCCGCCCGCAGTGAGAGCCGGGCCGAGCGCTACCGTACCGATGCCGACGGCACGGTCCGAATCGCGAAGCGGCGCGTCGTGCAGTGCATTGCGATCGGTGATGATGCGGTTTCGCATCCGGTTGCTGCTGGCTTGCTGAAGGTCCTGACGATGCGACCGCACCGGCGCGTCATGCTTGAAGCGATCGGCGCGCAGGGGCGACCCGCGGCCTATCTGGCGATGGCGATTGTTGACGGGCGTGACCGAGCCGTCGCCCACGCGGTAACCGACGTGATTGGTCGCTGCACGTTCTACGTGCCGTGGGCCAGCGACAACGACCAGCCAGCGCTCTCCGTTCGACCGCTGATTGTCGCGCGAACACCACCGACCATGGCGATCGCTGGCGACTACTTCGAAGGCAAGTCGCGCATGATGCGCATCGAACTGCCGCCGGTTGGCAGTGTCCGGGTGCAGCTGGCGAAGCCGGTCAAGACGTCCGGGACCCCGCCCTACGTGTCGCTGTTTGCGCTGACGCAATCGGGGCGCATTGCGACCGCCAGTGTGTCGCAGCCGCACTCACTGGTGGACGGCGAGCGAATGATTCCGTTCGTAGCACTCGGACAGCGTGTGAAAGTGAGTGTCGCTGCAGCTGAGCATCACATGCAGATTGGCGCAGGACCGACCAAGGCCGGAGAGGTTGTCACCATCAAGGTCGATACGGATCCGGTGACTGTGGTCGGGCAGCTGTTGGACACGGACGGGAAGCCGATTGCCAAGCGGGACCTGTCCGCATGGATCTCGTCTGCTGCCACTTCGCACAGCTGGGAACTGCACACGGACCAAGACGGTCGATTCGCCGTCGACTTGTTTGCGCCCCTCATCGTGCCTGGTCCGGCACGCGTGCAGATCGATGCAACCAAGTTGAGCACGGACTTGGTGCCGCACGGTCACTTCCAAGACACCGTCAACAGCAGGGCTCCGCGGGCAGCGCGCGTCGTCGAATGGCCCGATACCGGGCGGGTGGACCTTGGCACCCTGAGGATGCAACTCGCGCCTGAGATGCTGACTGGCACAGTCGTCGATTCTGCGGGCGATCCAGTTGCTGGCGTCACGTTGCAAGCCAAGACAGGTTGGGCGAGGCCGTCGCTGTATCGAGCAGTCAGTGCTGCTGACGGCAAGTTCGCGTTCTACGCCGAGAACGACGGGGCGGCTGCGAACTCCAACCTGCAACTTCGGGTCAGCGCCAAAGACTGGCGACGCATTGGCGTGATCGAAGCGGATATCGGGGATTCGGTCGAAGTTCAAGTTGCACCGATCTGCAGCATCGAGTTCCGCCTCGCGAACGAGTTGCTCGCCGCCATGCTGGGCGTCTACCTGATCGGCAAAGACGGTGGCCGGCACCGAAGCTATCCGCGTGACGGCACGTTCCAGTTTCGAGGGTTGCCGCCAGGCGGCTACACGCTGCAACTTGAGCTAGCTGGCGGCGTTGTCAAGCGCGTCGAAGATATCGAGGTCGTGCACGCCAGGCCCAACACGCCCGCCGGGCAAGCCGGCATTGCCTGGCTCGACGGCGTGCACATGGTCACGATTCAGGTCCGAACTCCCGAAGGCACTGCAATCGAGGCCAAAGGATCGATCGTGTCTGCCGAGAGCCGCAGTTCGTCGGTGCCGTCGACCGCGATAGGCGAACTTCGTCTGCCCTACCTGGATGGCCAAGAGTTGTTGCTGGAGTCCGCCGAACACCGATCGAAACAGATCCAACCAACGTCCGACACGATGCAGGTCGTGATGCAACCACGGGCGGACCTGCGCGTTCGCGCGCCCGCCGGGCTCACCTTGCCGCGCGAAACCAGGGTCCGATTCGACGGTTCTCCGGAAGCCGTGCGACTTCGAGCTGCGGGCGCTACGCGGCTTCGCCCCGATGCGAGTGGCGCGACCTATCTGACGCTGATTATTCCCGATGGTCGCGGCGGCTATGACGAAGCGCACAGTGAAGCCGTGCAGCTACCGGATGATGCGCAGCCGATGGAACTCGTGCTACAGGTGACGGCCGAGATCGTTGCCGAAGCGAATCGACTAGCCGCTCTCGGGCGAGCGACGCGTGCTGCTCGTCTGCGACGATAAATCTGCAGCCAACTTGCGAGGCATCCACGCGTGGCTACGAGCGATCGTACGGTGGCGCCGGCACTGCAAACGCTTCGTAGATTCGCGGTCGATACAGTGCATCCTGCACGATCACGTCGAGCAGCGAAGGGGTTGCCAGCAACTGCGCTGCGGTCATCGTCAGTCCGACGATTGCCGCCTTACTCTTGGGGTCTTTCGATGGCGTCTGGAACTGCAGCGCCGCCCACGGCGTCGGATGCAGTTGCCGGTCGCCCGCCTGCTTCTGCACGGTGGCTACGTGACAGAACGCGACGTGGCCGCTGACAAGTTCGATCGTGATGCCTTGCACCGTGCCTGTGTCTTTGCCTTGCAGCACCAGTTTACTGGACGCGAGTCGACTGACGAGCACGCTACCTCCGTAGACCTTCGTCTCGTCGTCGCGTTTGGTGACCGTGACCTTGATCTTCGATGCATCGAACGCCGGGTGGTGGTGCCCGCCTTCTTCCAGGCACGGCCCCAACTGCAGCAGGTTGCTCTGCGCATCGTAGGTCAACTCGTCGAACGGCACGGCGACGGCGCGGGCGCCACCTTCGGTATCCATCGAGACGATCGCCGTACGCAACTTGCCGGTTGCGACGTCCGCGACCAGGTCGTCGACGCGGCCGAAGTGTTGGTGTTCGCAGACGACACGCAAGCGCTGGACCGACTCGAAATCGCGATAGGCGGCAACATCGCGCTGCTGCGCGCTGCCCATCGAAAATGTAAGCAAGCAGGCACACACAGCCTGGATCACGTTGCGCATTGACTAGTCCTCCATCAGAAGCGGGCATTGTCCGGCCCGGCAAAGAGGAAAGTCCTCCGGCGGGTTGGGACTTCTGACATCGGAACCACTGGCCGCTGAGCAAATTGCAGGGCGCAGGTGCGCAGTCCCAAAGGGCAAGAGGCGTATGGCCGAGTTGCCGGTTGCTCGGGGTGTCTGCGAGCTGCGGGGACTCTGGCCGCGGGGACTTTGGTTGCGGGGACTTGGGCTTGTGGGGACTTTGGTTGCGGAAACTTGGTTGCGGGGCACTGCCGCTACTTGCGCGCGCCAGCGTCCTTGAGCAAGGCGACCATCTTGTTGTCCTGGTGTGCGATCGCCGCTTGCAGTGGCGTTTCGCCAGCGCGGTTCGAGCGGTAGCCAGCCGGTTCGAGGTTGGCGCCGTTCTCGATCAGCCAGCGCGCCAGTTTGGTGTTGTTGCGAGCGACGCACCAGTGCAGCGCCGTGGTGCCGACACTGTCTTGGTCGAGGTCTGCACCAGACGACTTGAGCAGTTCAGCGGTTGCGATCGAACCGCCACCGAACACGACATAGAACATCAGCGGGAAGTCGTGGGCGCCGCGTTCGTGGAGCAAGGTCGGGTCGCGCTCAAGCCAGAAGCGGATCGCTTCGTGGTTGTTCATCGACACGGCCGTCGGCAACGACAATGGCGCACCGTGATCGAGGTGGAACTTCATCAAGTCCTGATTGCCGAGGTGTGCGGAAGCTTCGATGGCTAGTTCGGCGTCGGTGGAAATCGAGAACACCAGGCGTGCATCGGTTGCGACGAGTTGGCGTACCTTCTTGAGGTTGGTGTGCGAGGCGCCGGTCACTTGGCCTTGCAGTTCTTGCGGAACGTCGGACAGGTCCGGACGAACGATCGGCTGTTGGTTGGCGTCGAGCAGGAAGCGCGAGCCGCGATTGTCTCGCGGCCAATTCGCATGGCCCGCAAGCAGGTTGGTGCCCTGCTGCCAACCGGTGTGCGCCGCGAGTTGCGCGGGCGTTCGGCCGTTGTCATCCTTGGCGTCGGGGTTGGCACCCTTGCGGATCGCCAGTCGCAGCAGAGCTTCGTCTCGATGGGCGATGGCACCATGAAGAACCGTGCTGCCGTGCTTCTGCTTTGCGTTGACGTCGGCGCCGTTGCTGCACAAGTCCGCCAGCGAGATGCGCGCCCAATGCGCATGTGGGCTGTCCATGGCCGTGCGAGCCGCGGTGAAGCCGTTGCCGCCATCGGGTCTGGCGTCGGGCAGGCAGCCGGCGCCCCGCATTCGCCAAAAGCTGATGCTGCCCATGATGGCTCCGGCATGCAGCGGAGTTCCGCCGAACGGATACGCACGAAGCATGTCCTCGGGCGAACGCTTGGCGAGTTGTTCGAAGCGCGGCCAGTCTTGCGCCAGGACCGCGTCAAAGGCGTCGAGATCGGTTGCGTTGGCAATGAGCAGGTCGGCGACCGGCTCGTGCCCGTGTAGAAATGCCAACGTGAGCGCGGAGCAACCTTGGTCATCCAAGCTGTTTGCCAACGCCGGACTGTCGTCGAGCATTGCCTTGACGCGGGCTGCGTTGCCCGTGCGCACCGCGTCGAGAAACGCGGATGTGGCTGGGTCCAGGGTGATTGCGGGGGAAGGGGGGGCCGTACCAGCGTTGCAGCTGGGTAGCACGAACATGGCACCGAGGGAGGCGCAGACCTGACGACGTGTGAATTGCATGACTTGTCCTTGGTCTCGGAAGCGCGCGAACACGGATCCGGGGGACAAGGTTAGAAATAGTGTCCCCTCAAACAGCTCCGCAACGCTCTCCAGGCGAGGCCAGGCCCCGACCATGTCTGAAGAACCGACGCTAACGCCTGTTGTCTACGCCGAACTCCGCCGCATGGCGGATGCGATGATGGCGGGAGAACGTGCTGGCCACACGCTCGAGCCAACCGCGTTGGCGCACGAGGTGTGGTTGCGGCTATCGAAGAGTCGCAACGCCGGGGAGTTGGCGCAGGGTGCCTTTCTCGGAGTCGCGGCCCAAGCGATGAGGCGCGTGCTGACAGAGCATGCGCGCGCTCGTGTTGCCAACAAGCGCGGTGGCGGAGCGCGCCGAACGACATTGTCGGGCGTTGCTTGCACGATGGAGCCCCAGGAGTTTGCGATCGATCTGGATGCAGCGCTGAGCAAGTTGGAAGCGGTTGATGCCGACTTGGCGCGGTTGGTCGAGTTGCGCTTCTACGGCGGGTGCTCAGTCGAGGACCTGGCGCGCACGCTTTGTATCTCCGACCGAACGGTCAAACGACGTTGGCGATTGGCGCGCGCCTGGTTGCAACAGCACATGTGGAGGGACGAACAATGAGTCGATGGCAACTTGTGCAAGAGCTGTTCGAAGCAACCGTGGCGATGAGGCCTGACGAGCGGCTTCGCGCGTTGCGGGATCGATCCGATGGCGACGAAGAGCTTGCGCGGCAGGTCGAGGCGTTGATCGCAGCGGATGCGCGGCCGATGCCCGAGCTGGATCGCGACGCCTCGGAACTGTTCGAGCGACTGCGGGTCGATGTCGCGCCCGAGAATGCATCTGGTGATTCGTGCGAGGACCTATGCGGGGTCAGCGTTGGTGACTACTGCATCGAAGAGCATGTCGCGAGCGGCGGCATGGCACACGTGTATCGCGCGACCCGAAAGGCTGCTGGAACCAAGCGGCGGGTGGCCGTCAAGGTGCTTCGCGAAGGTCTGGATACCGAAGCGCTGTTGCGTCGCTTCGAGCGCGAGCAGCAAACACTCGCGCGACTCGAGCACGAACACATTGTTGCGTTCTTGGATTGTGGCGCCCTGCCGGATGGGCGCCCCTTCTTGGTGATGGAGTTCGTCGATGGCGTTGCGTTGACGGCGTGGGCCAAATCGAAGTCAGTCGTAGAGCGGTTGCAGCTGTTCCTTCGGGTCTTGTCGACCGTGCAGTACGCCCACTCGCAGCTGGTCGTGCATCGCGACCTCAAGCCTTCGAACGTCTTGGTGACGGCCGATGGAGTGCCCAAGCTGGTCGACTTTGGCGTGTCGACCGTGCTCGACGCGGGTCAGATGGTTGCCGCGGGTGGCGGGCCGATGACGCCGGTCTACGCCAGTCCAGAGCAGCTTGCCGGGGACCCGGTAACGGTTGCCAGTGATGTGTTTGCGCTCGGTGTCGTGTTGCGAGAACTGTTGACTGGCGACGCGACCACGCCAGTCTCCCCGGTGGACCTCCGGTGTGTCGTCGAGCGCGCGACGGCTGCGGACCCTGCCGAGCGCTATCGTTCCGTTGCCGAACTGGCGGAAGACCTCCGCCGCTTCCTGGCCCGCGAACCGATTGCGATGCGGGCCGGTTCGTGGCGCTATCGCGGCCAGTTGTTTGCCAGGCGTCACCGGTGGCCGATCGTATTGGTGGCCGCGGTGATGGTGTCGTTGTTGGCGGGCTGGGTTTCCGCCGATCTTGGCCGACGTTCGGCGGCGCAGGAGGCGTCGATTGGCTGGACCGCGCATTCGCATGCGAAGGTCACGGCGGAGGTCTATGAGCGATGGATCGTCGAGATGGCAAAGAACTCGCCGCAGGCTGCGGAGTTGGCGATTGTGCACTTGGAACGCGAGCTCACCGGTCGGGTGCAACGGTTTCCGGAAGCGGAAACCTTGGTGCGACTGACCTTGGCGCAGCTCTACCTCGATCGAGGCGACCGTGAGCAGGCGGGCAAGCACGCCGAACGGGCACTGCAGTTGGCGCAGACGTGTCGGGGAGTCGGGCCGCGAGATCTTGCCCGCGCCGAAGAGCTAACTCGTCTGGCGCGCTGATCGTCTCAAGCCGATGGCGACGGCAAAGGTTCGTTGCGGGTCGGTCCAGGTTGTTGGGACCCCGGCTGTTGGAGCCCCGGCTGTTGGGACCCTAGCCGTTGGGACCCTAGCCAGTGGGACCCTGGCGTTCGAGGTGCTCTTCGGAGTCCTTTGCGTTCTTGTCGCCGATCAGGGTCAGCAGCGACAGCAGGTCCTTGGCGCGCACGGTGTAGGAAGAGTCCGGGTTGGTCTCGACGACCTTCGCCAAGCGAGACTTGGCCGAACGCATCGAGATGACGCGCTTGGCTGCTGGCTTGGGGTCTTCCTGCAGTTCGCGGATTGCGGCCTCGGTGGTCGCTTGCTCCTGGCCGGGTTCGCAACTCATGATCTGACGGCAGATCGCCTTGGCCTTGGTCCAAGAGATCTTGTCTTCCTGCAGCATCAAACGGATGCGCGAGTCCATCGCCGGTGCGAAGCGGATGATGTCTTCGATCCACGAGACGCTCTTGTCGAGGAACGATGCGATGCGCTCCTTCTCCCAGTTGGCGTTGTTCAGATAGATGATGGTGTCGAAGTATTCGACCAGCTTGGCGTCGAGTCGGTCGGCGTTGAGTTTGAGGTTGAGCGCGCGGATCTCCTCGAACTCACCGGTGACGACGCGAACGTCGACGCGGTCGTAGTAGCCCGGGTTCTCTTGGCGAATGCGTTCGATCGCGGCGTGGCGATGGAAGCCGCCGACGAGGAACAGCTCGCGCGGGTTGCGTTCCCACACGACCAGCGGCTCCAGCAGGCCGTTGCTCATGATGTCCGTCTTGTAGTGCGCAACCTTCTGCTGATTGACCACGCGGTGGTTGGCAATCATCGGGTGCTTCTGGACCTGCTCGAAGGCGATGTAGTCGTATCTCTTGGTAGTCAGCATGCTGTCAATCCTGAGCGTTGCCGCGGGTAGCTCTGGAACCGGCTATTAGACCGGTTCTGGCTTGCCAACGTCGTGCAAAGCCGCCGATCTCGGCCGGGCCTTGCTGGCTGATCGGCGTTGCTCGTGGAGCTCCCACCAAACCACTACCGTCTCCCAAATTTCACCGGAGCTGGACTGAGGGCTCTGTTGATGGCCTGCCACGCCCCGTTTGCGCGCGTGTGGTTGTTGGCTGCGAACGGCCGGCGTAGCGTTCGCGCATGCGCAACGCCCTCGTTCTGGTTGGTTTCTGGCTACTGACAAGCTGCGCCACGGTGACCGGTGGCAGCGAGCGGCAGGCAGTGCTCGGAACCGTGCAGGGCTTCTTCGACTTTATCGCGACGCGCGACCCAGAGCTTGGCGCGGAGGTTCTGCTGCCCGAAGGCGTCTTCGTCACGGTGCGGGAATCCAACGGCAAACGGCAGGTCCGCACGTTCACCAACGCGCAGTCGATCGAACGCATGTGCGCCGCGACCCAGCAGATGCGGGAGGCCTTCGTCGGTGAGCCTCGGGTGATGGTCGAAGGGAACGTCGCGACCGTGTGGGCGCGCTACGTGTTTGAGATCGACGGCAAGCTGAGCCACACGGGAGTCGACGCGTTCAACCTGGTGCGCACCGAAGGTGGCTGGAAGATCTGCGGTGGGGCCTACACGGTGATTCGGTAGGCGCGGTGGGCAGCTCGACCTTCTTCGTGGAAGTGCACCTGGTCGTCGGAGCTTGGCCGCCTATGGATTACCAATCGTGCAGATGCGACCTTCGGTCATGTCGAGTTGCAACGGCAGCACGCTGGTTGGATCGAGCACGGCTCCTTGCGTCGCGAACATGAAGCCGACGGCAGATGGCAGGTTCGGGATGTTCCAAGTCATGGCGCCGGTGCCGTTGTTCATCAGCACGGTGTTGACAACCTCCAAGCTCGAGTTGAGGAAGCATCCTGGAGCGCCGATCGATGACAGCTCAAGCGGCAGCGGCAAGCCACCGAAGGTCTGCCAACTCGCGCCGAAGATGACCAGGCCGATTGCGGCGGTCGGTTCGGCGTTGACGATCTCCTGCATGAACGGGGCGCCGAGATACGGCATCGTCACGGGTTCGAGTTGCGCGCCAGAGGTGACTGCACACGCCATGCCCGTGCTGACGGCGCTGCCCAGTTGCAGCGGCTTGTAGGTCCAGGTGTCATTGGTCGCCACGGTCTGGAAGGAGTTACCACCGGCGAGCAGGAAGCTGCTGGTTGACGGGATGTAGGCCGTGGTGGCACTCGAACGATTACCCGGCCAGTTGGTTGGTGAACGTTGCGTCCATGCACCGCCAAACCACTCCCAGGTGTCCGCCAATTGGGTCTGGGCGCCGCTGACGATGTTGGTGCCGCCATACATCACGACGCGTCCCCGATCCCGGTCGTAGCCAAGCGCCTGGTCGCATCGCGACAGACCGGGGAAGCTTGCGTACGAAGTCCAGTTGGTGCCGTTCCACGACCAGGTGTCGGAGACGGTTTGGTTGGTTGTCGTGCGGTAGCCGCCGGAGAGAACGACCTGATTGATCGACGCGTCGAAGGTCATGCGGTGGGCGCCGCGCGCGGCCGGTTGGCCGCCGCCCGGCGGTCGTTGTGTCCAGTTGTTGCCATCCCATTCCCAGATGTCATTCGCGTCCTGGCCGGACGGCACGAAGCCACCGACCATGACCACGACCTCGCGGACTTCGTCGTAGGCCATCGCCGAACCGAACCGCACCGGTGGCACAGTGCTCGGGGACCTTTGCGTCCAGTTGCTGCCGTCGTAGGTCCACGTGTCATTGCCAAATCCATTGCCGCCGCCAAATAGCACCGTGACGCCGCGCGCCCGATCGAAGGCCATCGCTGTGCGGGTTCGTGCGGACGGGCTGTTGGCGGTGGTGATCGTCAGCCACGACGAACCATTCCATTCCTTGGTGGTCGCCTGCTCGAACACACCTAGCTGGCCGCCGAACGCGACCAGGCGAGAGCGGCTTTCGTCCCACGAGAATCCTCCATTTGGAGCTGGGGCCCCGGAGAACGATGCGCTGGTCCAGGTGGTTTGGGCTACGGCGAGGCTCGAAGTCATCAGGACAGCGAGCGTGAAGGGGCGAATACGGGGTCGTTGCATTGGGTTCCCACGGTCATGGAGGCTGGGTGTTGCCTCCGTTGGCGACCTGACTACAGTGAGTATAGGTTGGGAATACCTGTCGGTCACACTGCCCTCACAGTGGTTTGATCGGAACTGCCCTGCGACCCGCAACTAGTTGCGAACCATGTATTTACGGTCGATCGAAGGAATAGCCCGGTGCGCGCTCACCGCCCTCTTTGGGGTGGCGTTGATGCTCCCGGGGCAAGGGCAGCGCGCGAAGGCGGGGCCCGATCCCTACACCAAGAACGAGCCAGCGCTGCTTGCCAAGGCGGGCTACGAAAGCCTTGGGCCGTTCGCATTTGGCACCGGCCAGACCACGGCTGGGATCGAAGAACTGCTTGGCACTGAGCCCCTTATGTGGGTTGAGACCAAGCACTTCCGGCTGGGATGCTCGCTGCCTGCCGTCGCGATGAAGGGGCGCGAAAACTGGCGAGCGGACTGGCGGAAGCAGGTCACCGCCGAACTCAAAGAGCTGCGGGCAATCTTCCCGAAGCTAAAGAAGAAGCCGAAGCAACTCGACCCGTGGCTGCGCACGCACCTCTATGCGCTGCGCCTCGAAAAGATCTACCGCGAAGTCAGTGACGTGCTCGGCGTCGAGGACTCGTGGTTCCCGACCCAGCCGCGTGACGTAGAGGTAGCGGAGGAGTATCGCGGCAAGGGCCCGTTCTTCGGCATGGAGCAGAAGTACACCGTGCTGATCTTGCGCACTGGCGCATCGCATGCCCGCTACACCCGCGCCTACCACGGCTTTGAAATGGCCGAGCCGATTCGCGTGCACGACGCCAAGCATGGCAGCATGTATTGGGGCTGCAGCATGGAGACGGCCAACGGGCTGTTTCGCATCGACCATGCGCTGCACGCGAACCTGGCGTTCAACATCTCGCACAACCTCTACACCAGCTTCCGCGGCTTCAATCACGATCTACCTGCTTGGCTCGTAACGGGTTTGGGTCATTGGCACGCGCGTCAGGTGACTCCGCGGTTCCCGACTTACGACCGCAAGGACGACAAGGATCACGATCCGCGCAGCCCATTCTGGCAGTGGGACGTGCGGGTGCAGGGTCTGGTCAAGAACAAGGTGTTCGAGGCGGTTGCGCCGTTCATCGATCGCTTCGATGCCGGCAAGTTTGGCGTCGAACAACACATGCAATCGTGGTCGTTGGTAGACTTTCTGCTGAAACACAAGCGGCCACAGATGCGCACGTTCTTGCATCACATGAAAGATCCATTCCACGCCCGGCGCCGTTTGCCGACGGCGCAAGAACTGCTCACTCGGCAGCGAGAACAGCTGATCAAAGCATTTGACTGTGACGTCGACTCCTTGGATGTCGCCTGGCGCAGTGCGGTGCTAGCCACCAAGTCCAAGAAGCGTCGTCGCCCGTAATGCGGCATCGCCTGAACACACAACACCAACAGTCAGTCGCCGATTCCCTTGTTAGTCGAGGCAACTCCAATGAAGCCGTTAGACACGTCCCTTAGTAGCCGCACGATCCTGTGCTTGCTGACTCTCTCCTGTGCCGTCTATGCCCAGTGCCCAGCCGGTGGCTACGCACCGCCCGGCCCGCCGCCAAAGATCAGTGGTCCCTCCGGAGCAGTCACCGTGCCGCAGCCAGGTGCACCGTCGACTCCGAATCCAGCTGGTCCTGCTGTGCCTGCGCCGACTGGTCCAACGACTGGCGCTCCCGCTGGCCCGCGCACCGGAGGTCCTGGGGTTGCCCGGCCGACGACCGGTGGTCGTCGCGGCATGCCGATCACGTTGACGCGCGGCGCCACGTCGAAGCATCGCCTCAAGGTTGATTGGACCCACCCGGTGCCGCCCGCGCGCGAAGGCAAGGAAACCGCTGCAGCTGGCCCGATGAGTCGCGCCGACGCCATTGCCCACCTTTGGGCTGGCGATGATGGTCGGCCGTTGTTGGTCCTGCGCGAGTGCACCGCGTGCCAAGGTTCGGACAGCGCGCTGTTCAGTCGTTCGCTGACCAACGACAAGACCATGCTGCTGACCAAGTGGTTCCGCACGGTCAAGATGCCGGCGCACATCGCCGAGCGCAGCCACCCGTTCCACAACGTGTTCGCGGGTTATGACTTTGGCAAGAAGGTGCCGCACTTCTTCTTGCTGGCGCACAAGGATGCCAAGCCGGTCTCGTTCACTGGCGTGCAAACGCAGTCGAAGCTTTGGACCGGCATGTATGGCGTGCTTGAGCAGCGCTACGCGAAGAGCGCCAAGCGTCAGGTCAAGAAGTGGCTGATGCTGCTCGATCGCTACGACACGATTGAAGGTCGTCGCACCGCGCTCAAGGAAGAGCTGCTGGCCGTTCGCGCTGATCGCGGTCCAGACTCCAACAGGGCCAAGAAGCTCACCGCCAAGCTCGCCGAGCTCGACGAAGATTGGGCAGCCGTCGAAGCGGCCGAGAAGAAGGTCAGCGACCTAGGCTTGCTGAAGCCTCCGACGAAAGTCGCAAAGCGATAGGTACTGTGCCAGGCACAAAAGTAACACCTTCGCCGCCAGGGGCGGCGAAGGTGTTACTTCTGTACCTGACACCGTACCCATCAGTCGATCGGCTTCGTCGTCGCGAGCACCAGCGCTTGCTCGAGGTCCGCGCCCGTCGCCGCAGCAAACGGTGCTTCGTCGACGTAGCACCAGCGACCCCAAAACTCAGCCGCGCCCACTGCCTGATCGAAGAACGGCGCCGGCGTTTGTCGGCCGCGCGGCACGATCCACGTCGCATCCTGCATGGCGATGACGTTCCAGGTCGCGGTCAGACGCGCATCGGCGAGCCGCAGCAGCGCGTCGGCCGTGCCTTCGAGATCGCCGCGGACCCCGATCATGCAGAACGGCACGTCTTTGCAAACCAGTTCGCAGCCGTCGGGCACGTCGATCAGATCGGTCTTGAGTGGCCGCTCGGCCAGTTCGGTCAAGAACGGCATGTTCTCGTCGATCAGGTGGGCGTGGGCGCGCGGAATGGTCGCCGCAGCGCCGATGTTGTTGAGTAGGGCGGCGCCGCCGCTCAGCTTGACCCACTGGAGTGCCGTTTGCCAAAACGCGCGGTCGGGCTCGCGAGCGGGGTGGGCCATCCACAGAATCCGCTGGTTCTTGGCGAACGGAAACTTGTTCGGTGTCACCGCCAGCGTCTCGCTGCGCCAGTAGGCCTCTTCGCTCAGAATGCGGTGGGCGGGGCTTCGCCCGAGGGCTGGGCGACCTTCCCGGACCTGGCCAGAACGGGCCCGCCTGCCCGGTAGCAGCGCCAATTGCACCGTTCTGCCAAATAGCGACAGGGGGCGTTCGGCGGTAGGCTCAAACGGCACCAAACTGGGGTGCGGCTCGATTGGCGGGCAATCCATGGGCGTGCGATGTACTGCTCAGGACGGCCCGGCTCAACAGTCGAGCCCGCGGCAGGTTTGCCCCGCGTGCCCCGGGTCGTTACGGTCATCGCCCTCGCACGTCCCGTTCGCGGGCCGACTTTGATCTCCCACGGTTCTAGCATTGCGCATCGTCTTTTTTGGAAGCAGTGACTTCGCGATCCCTTCGCTGAAGGCTCTGAAGGAAGGTGGGTTCTCACCTGACCTTGTCGTTACGAAGCCCGACGCGCCGCGAGGCCGTGGTCGCAAGATCTATGAGGCGGAGGTCAAGCTTGCGGCAATTGACCTCGGGCTTACTTGCGAGCAACCGGCAGATCCGCATGACCCGGAGTTCTTGGCCAAGCTCAAGGAGCTGAAGCCGGACATTGGTGTCGTGATCAGCTACGGCGTGATCCTGACCCCGGAGATGTTGGCGATCCCGAAGCACGGCATGATCAATGCGCACGCGTCGATACTGCCGCTCTACCGCGGTGCCGCGCCGGTGCAGCGAGTGATCCGCGATGGCCACCCGGAGACCGGCGTCACCGTCATGAAGATCGCGGACAAGCTCGATGCTGGCGACATCATCTTGACCGAGAAGACGCCGATCGGCGCCACCGAGAACTCGGGCCAGCTGCGCGTTCGCCTGGCGGAGCTGTCGGGCACCGCGCTCGTCAATGCGTTGAAGGTGATCGAGGACGGCTCGGCGACCTACACGCCGCAAGATCACAGCAAGGCGACCTACGCGCCGAAGGTTGAGAAGGAACACGGCGTCATCGATTGGAGCTTGCCGGCGGTCGAAGTCGATTTGCTGGTGCGCGCGATGACTCCCAAGCCCGGCGCCCAAACGCGTCTCGGCAACAAGCGCTTCATCGTGATCGAAGGCCAGGTCGAGCAAGACCTCTACGGCATGGGCATTCCAGGTGGCTTGCAGTCATCGGGTGAAGAAGGCATTCGCGTCTGCACTGGCAAGGACCTGTTTCGGATCACGCGCATCAAGCCCGACAACGGTCGCAACATGACCGCAGGCGAGTTTGTCCGCGGCCACCAGATCGCGCCAGACGCCAGGTTCGGCTAGTTGGCCGTCACCGCCAGATCGCTCGCCCGCAACGCTCTGGTAGCGTTGGAACGCGGACGTAGCGAGCGATTGCGCAGCGAACTCGAAGGCCGTGGCCTCGAGGGCCGCGACCTCGCATTTGCCTTTGAGCTGTCCCACGGCGTGTTGCGCCGGCAACGGCTGCTCGACCACGTTCTGCTCGGCTTCGCTTTGCGCGGACTGCCAAAGGATCCGCAACAGCGCGTCACCTTGCGGCTCGGTGCCTACCAGCTGTTGTTCGTGCCGGGCATGAAGGCGCACGCAGCAGTGCATGAGACCGTCAGTCTGATCGTGCACAACAACCGCGGCTTCGCCAACGCGATCTTGCGACGCGTTGCCGCCAGCGTGAAGGAGCTTGAGGAAGGTGCCGAGCTCAAGCCGCTGCACGAGCTCGCGCTGCCCGGCGGTCGCAAGGTCGAGCTGGCCAAGCGCCTGCCGAGGGACGAAGTGCGTCGTCTCGCGATCGTGCATTCGCTGCCTGAGTGGTTGGCGCAGCGGTTCGCGGAGCAACACGGCGTTGAGGGGTTGCGCGCGATCGCCGCGGCCGCGAGTGAGACGCCGGGTATCTACCTGCGCACGGGCAAGCACATCGAACGCGATGCATTACAGGCCGAGCTTGCCGCCGCAGGCGTCGAAGTAGAACCCAGTGATCACGAACGTCTCCTGCGCTGGACGGGCGGCAACTCCCCGTTTGGCACGGGCCCGTTCGAAGCGGGCCAGTTCGTCGTGCAAGATCCGACGGCGATGCGTGCCGTCGAAGCCGTGCCGTGCAAGCCGGGCGACACGGTCGTCGACTTGTGTGCGGCACCCGGCACCAAGACCACGTGGCTGGCAGAATCCGTGCAGCCCGACGGGCGCGTGTTCGCGTTCGATATCGATGCGAGTCGGCTGAGTCGCATCACCGACAACGCCAGCCGACTCAACCTGACCGGCGTGATCCACCTGGTTGCCAACGTCGCCGACCTGCCGATGGCCGACTGCGTGCTCGCCGACGTGCCCTGCTCCAACTCGGGCGTGCTCGGCCGCCGCGTCGAAGTGCGCGGCCGGCTGGAGGCGACGACTTTCTCGGACCTGCCGAAGCTGCAGGGCGAACTGCTCAAGCAGGCGATTGGCTTGACCAAGCCGGCTGGCCACGCGGTCTATTCGACCTGTTCGATCGATCGCGAGGAGAACGAGGACGTGGTGGCAGCTGCGCAGGCGGCGCATCCGGGCTTGGAGCTGCTTGCCAGCAAACTGACGCTGCCAGAGGCCGGCAAGCACGACGGCGGCTTCTTCGCGGTGTTGCGCGTGCCCAGCTAGGTTTCGTAGAGGTCAGACTGCCGGCCGGGATTGCCCGACGCCAAATAGAAGCTGAGTTGGGTCGGTGGGCGGTCGCGCTATCCTGCTGGTCGGAACCGTCGCCATCATGATCCTGCTCGACCAGCCGTACGTCTCCCTGCTCTTGCAGCAAACGATTCGCAAGCACGAGTTCCCAGTCGTGGCAACGGTGGCAGCACGCGCGTTCGACGTCGCCTCGATGCCGTCGGCAATCTCCGAACAAGTTGCCGTGGCGCGAGCCATGGCGGTGCCCGATCCGTTGCTCTACTGCGTCTCGGAGAGCTCGATTGCTTGGATCGCCGAGCACCTGGCGGCGACCGGCTTGCCGGAGCAACTGCAGCGGTTCAAGAACAAGACTTGGTTCCGAGAACGCACGACGTCGCTCTGCCCGGGCCTACGCTACCGCGAGATTGCGTTGGCGGAGCTTGACGCATTTGACGTTGCGAACTTTGCGCCGCCGTTCGTCATCAAGCCGGCGGTGGGCTTCTTCAGTCTTGGCGTGCGAAGTGTCGACTCCGCCGCTGCGTGGCCGGCAGCACGGACGGCCATCAAGGCAGACCTCGCAAGCGCTAGCAGCCTGTTTCCGGGCGAGGTGTTGGATACGTCGCGTCTGCTGTTGGAATCCTACATCCGCGGTCGTGAGTTTGCGGTCGATGCCTACTTCGATGCGAACGGGCAGCCGGTCGTGCTCGGCATCTTGGAGCACAGGTTTGTAGGCGCGTCGGACATGAGCGACCGCGTCTATGTGACGTCCGCCGAGATCGTGCGCGCCAACCTGGATCGCTTCACCGAGTTCTTGACGCGAATGGGGGAGTGCATCCCGGTGCGCAACTTCGCGATGCACGTCGAATTGCGCGTTGACGAGGAGGGGGCCATGACGCCGATCGAAGTGAATCCGGGTCGGTTCGGCGGTTGGTGCACGACTGCCGATCTCACTCACCACGCCTTCGGAATCAATCCGTATGCCTGCTTCTTGCGGGGCGAACGGCCCAATTGGACCGAGGCGCTACGTGGCCACCGCGCCGAGCAATTTGGCCTGATCGCCTTGGGCAACACGACCGGCATCGAGGGCCACGACATCGAAGCGTTCGACTACAACGGGCTGTGCCGTCGGTTTGCGTGCGTGCTCGAAATGCGCAAGGTCGACTTCCGCCGCTACCCGATCTTTGGCTTTGTGTTCACCAAGACACTCGACCCGAGTGAGTTCGCTTGGGCGTTGCAGGCGGACCTTCGTGAGTTCGTTTCTTAGCTCCGGCACGCGCAGTTCGAATCGGCGCAACAAGTCACCGTAGATCGCACCCGACGATGCACCGCGCATGCTCTCGACCCCGCGACTCCGCCATCGGGGGTTAGCCGTGAGATCGCCAGACGGTTTCGGCGACGCTTGTCACCCCCGCCTCGCGGAACTTGGGTGGCACGTCGTCGATGGCATCGCGTTCGGCGACACGCTGCAGGTTGGGCCAGTAGCCGAGCACTTCGTCCGCCGTCACCGAGAACGGTGGCCCTGCGACCAGCGCCTGTTCGTAGGCCAGCGTGATGACCAGGCGTTCGGGATCCGGCACCAATAGCGCGTTGGTGTGGGCGACGTATGCCGCGCGCTGATCGCCACCGATTGCGACGAGCGCGCCGCGATCGTAGAGGGCGTCGCACTGCAATCCTCCAACGGCGAAGTAGTCGCCGCAGTAGATCGTGATCGGCAGGTCGTTGGCGCGATGCACCGCGACGGTGCCCGGCGTGATCGTGCGTTCGAGCCCCTGCTCGGCGAAGAACTCGTCGACGGCCCGCTCGGCCAATTCGACACCGATGACGTCGTGCCCCTTCTGCGCGAGCCACATCATGTCGACGGTCTTGCCGCACAGTGGCACGAGCACGGAGCGACCTCGAGCCTGCCAGTTCTGCATGAGCCCAACACTGCCGGCGGGCTCGTGCCAGGCCGTTCGGCCGTCGTTCCAGCGTTGAATCCAATCGTCGTGGCTGACCATGCGGCAACTTCCATAGTGGACGAGAACCCTGCGACCAAGAATTGCCTGCTGGATCGATGCCGCGTGTTACGGGCCCCCGTTGAGGCGGTCAGGGCGCGAAGACACTGGCCAAACCAGAGCGCCCCGGGCATTCCGGATTCCGGCTCGTCCGGATAGAACTCTGGGCCACATGGCTTCGCGAACCCCCTCACGCCGCCGCGCCGGCGGCCGCTCGTCCTCCCGCCCTCAGCAGAACAGCCAGACGCCGATGATCATCGGTGGCGCTGGCTTGCTGGTGCTCATCCTGATCCTCGTCATGGCCAATTCTGGTGGCAGTGGTGACGAGAACAACGAATCCGGCGGGACCACGCCGGCCAAGCAACCGGCCAACCAGCCCGCGAAGCCGCGCGGCGATGTGCCGGTGGCTGGTAGTTCGGCTGGCAAGACGCCGGATCGCCCAGCACCGCCGCTGAGTCAGGCGACACTCGGCAAGATGCGCGATCTGTTGGCTGAGGCGACGGCGATCAGTGACGCCGGCATGAAGCTGCTCGGCCAGGGCGAGAACATGGAGTCTCGTCGGAAGCAGTCGGAAGCCAAGGTGAAGGTCGATGAGATCAAGGATCTGATCGAGAAGCCTTCTAGGTGGTACGAGGAAGCGGACATGGGCGGTTGGGCGATCCCTGGCGAATACGTCACGATGAACCGGCTCTACGCCAAGTTGTCGAAGCTCGAGAAGCGGATTCGCATGCAGGGCGGCAAGTAAGCCGGCTTCGATGCTGCTCGGCTACCACACCAACAGTCTGCAGAACCATCGCTTCGACGATGCGTTGACGTTGTTGCACCGGCACGGCTACCAGGCGGTGGCGATCACGCCGGATACCTGCCACCTCGATCCGGAATCGACGAGCGACGCGGACCTCACCGCCATTGCGCAGCGTCTCGTCGAGCTTGGGTTGACGCCGATCATGGAGACCGGCGCGCGCTTCTTGCTCGATCCGAGCACCAAGCACGAGCCGACGCTGATGACGCGGGACCCGGCGCGTCGCGCGCAGCGGGTCGCCTTCTATCGGCGCGTCGCCGCGATGGGCAAGCTGCTC